>CAZYLQ010000010.1:0-2934 GCA_964648395.1 uncultured bacterium
GCGGATATGGAACCGCAACGAACTACCCAATATGAAGTAGGGTTCTCCCAACAAATCGGACGGGATATTGGGATAGAGATCACAGGATATTTCAAAGATATTCGAAATCTAAATGCTACCGAGATTAAAAAAACTTTTATTGCAGGAGATCGGTATGGCCTTTTTGTCAATAAAGATCATGCGAATTCCCGTGGCATTACTCTGGCGCTTTCAAAAAGATCCCTCGAGAATTTCTCAGGGAATTTGGATTATACATATTCAATCTCTGAGGGCAATGCTTCTGATCCCACTGCTGCCTTTTATGATGAAGCATCAGATATTGAACCAGAAAAAATGTTGGTCGCTTTAGACTGGGATCAACGTCATACACTGAACGGGACAATGACTTATCACCCCACAAAATCATCGGGCATTAGTGGCATTTTTAGCTATGGAAGTGGGTTTCCTTACACTACAGAATTTGCAGGAAATAGAACTGCATTTGAAAACAATGGATTAAAACCGCCTACTTATAATGTGGATTTACGTGCTTTTTACAATTTTGCATTAAATAAAAGAATGAACGTGTCAGCCCATATCAATGTTTATAACCTTTTCAATTTCTTGAATGAATTATCCGTATATAATGACACAGGAAGGGCGACGTACTCGCTCTTGCCTACATATACAGCAGAGTATAGTGGACCCGCATTGCACACACTGGATGAATATTTGGTTCGTCCCCATTATTATTCATCTCCAAGACAAGTCAAACTTGGGATTTCAATTTCATTTAAATAGCATGTTTAAAAAGAAAATTATTCTCATTATAACTTGTATTTGTTCCTTAGGAATTTCTGAAGTAGATCCTTCCAAAAAATATCAGGATAGAGAGAATTCAGTTGCTAAGACCACTTCAAGTATCGATAGAAAATATGGAGATCATTCTGGTAATAGGGTGTTGTGTCGATTCTATAATCATGGTGGAATTGGTGATTTAAGTAACAGCTTTTCTGGTGTTTATCCTATTGGATCAGGACATGCATATTTTTATGAATTTACACCTGTGATTGCCGCAAGTGTCATCGATACCAATGGTAATAGAAAACATATAATATCTGATGGTGCTATCGGTCTTGTGGATGAAAATACTGAAACGGGTGTTCCTTGGAGTTTTGAGCCATTACCTGGTTATGCAGATCCAAATCAAGAATACATGGCAATGAGTGATAATTTGGAATCTTGGCCCGCATCCTGGCCGAATAGGGAAAGTGACTGGGATGGTTTTTGGAACGGCCAATATGGTAAATATACCCGAGCAGACCAGGAGTCTTATTATGTCGTTGATGATTACTATAACGATGAATTTGATTATTTCCCAGATTCCACTGATATAGACCAGGTAGTGAGACGGGGAGGAATAGGAGTTGAATTAGATGTTCGAGGCTACCAATGGAATCATCCTGCCGCAGAAGATATTATAATTGTCACGTATTGGATTACAAATGTTGGAACTAGTAATCTGGATAGTGTTGTTTTTGGTATGTATGGGGATGCTGATGTTGGTGGGTCATCCGATTTTAGTGATGATGATGCCTGGTTTGACACAGCAAATGATATGGTTTATCAATGGGATCATAATGGTTGGAGTAATTCTTATGGTGGTTTTAAACCTGTGTACTTTGGATGGAGTTTTTTAGAATCTCCCGGGAATCCCACAGATGGGATTGATAATGATGAGGATGGCATGATTGATGAAAGCCAGTTTGATGGTATTGATAACGATGGAGATTGGGACGTGGAGAGGGATGATATTGGTGCAGACGGTCTTGCTGAATATCATATTAATTATACCGGTCCAGATGAGGATGGTACTGAAGGGAATGGTATTCCGGATGTGGGAGAACCCAATTTTGAGATTACTGATAATGATGAATCTGACCAAATTGGATTAACCAGCTTTTATTCTGCATCCTATCCTAGTATTCAACCTCATAATGATGAGGTTATGTGGAACCAACTTACACCTGGTATTTTTCAGGTACCGGCACAAAATATTGATCAAACTTTCTTATACGGTTCTGGGTATATATCATTAGCACCAGGAGAAAAAAAGAAGTTTTCTGTTGCTATGGTTTTTGGAGAAAATATGGCAGATATCCTCAGAAATGCCAATACGATGCAAAACATTTATGACAATGATTATAGTTTTGCAAAGCCACCTTTAAAACCTACCATGACAGCCGTGCCAGGGGATAACCAAGTGACGCTTTATTGGGATGATTTCTCAGAGATTTCCATTGATCCCATTTACGGGAAAGATTTTGAAGGGTATCGTATATACAGGAGCACGGATCCAGGATTTATTGATTCCTATACCATTACAGATGCTTATGGAAATATAACCTTTAAAGAACCCATTGCCATTTTCGATAAAAACAATGGTTTAAAGGGGCCACACCCAATCGCATTTAATGGTGTTCAATTTGATATGGGGGAGGATTCAGGATTAGAGTATGTTTATGTTGATTCAAACTCTGTTGTAAATGGGCAAAAGTATTATTATGCTGTGACGGCTTACGATAAAGGATATGATGTGGATTTCTTTGAAAAAAATTATTCAGCCCACGATAACCTTCAACCAATAGCTCCTTCTGAATGTTCAGTTTCATTGGATTTGGATTATAAGGGGAATGTAGTCAGCCTTAGTGAAAATGCCGCTATTGTAGTCCCTAACGCTACTGCCATTGGGTATGTCCCTCCCAACTCATCTGGAGGGACTGAATCTTTCATTAGCCATTTAATGGGCTATGGATCAGGGGATATTAAAATTTTTGTGGTGGATCCCTATGCAGTAAAAGATAATAATGAATATAATGTTGTTTTTGATACACTTGATACTGCAGAAGAGGTTGTTTTTAATATTAGAGATCAAAAAGACATTCTTGAAACATT
>CAZYLQ010000010.1:3034-4398 GCA_964648395.1 uncultured bacterium
CCAAATCCTTATGTGGTGGCAGCATCTTGGGAACCACGTCATCTTTATCAGTCTGGTCGAGGTCCAAGAAAAATCGACTTTATTAATCTCCCTAATAAATGCACAATTAAAATATTTACCCTTGCCGGGTATCTGGTCAACACAATAGAGCATGATGATGTGTATGAAAATGGGACGGAATCATGGAATTTACTATCTAAAGACGGGCTTGAGATTGCCTACGGTGTTTATCTTTACCATGTAGATGCTTACGAACTCGGTGTTGAAACCACAGGAAAATTTGCAGTAATCAAATAATGAAGCGATATATCTTCAAATCGGCATTTTTATTTACCGTAATAATGGCTCAGTCCAATGTAGCCACCACGTCAGGATCATTCCTTGAGATTGGTGCAGGTGCCCGGTCATTATCCATGGGAAGTGCTTTTGTAGCTGTATCCAATGATGTGAGTGCCTTATATTGGAATCCTGCAGGAATTGTAGAACTGAATCGCCCATCCATGCATGTTTATCACTCACCCTGGTTGGTAGAAACCAAATATTATCATGGCGGTGCTGTAGTTCCCATGGGATATATGGGCTCTATGGGTATCTCTTACTCCGGGGTAACTATGGAAGAAATGATGGTAAGAACCGTGGAAAGTCCTGAAGGGACCGGCGAGAAATTCAGTGTTAGTAATGTAGCCATTGGTTTGGCTTACGCTAAGCGGTTGACGGATAAATTTTCATTTGGCGTAAACCTCAAAATGGTTCAGGAAAAAATATGGCAAATGCATGCCCAAGGGTTCTCCGTTGATATAGGTTCACTTTTTACTACCGCTGGAGGCATAAGGATAGGGATGAGTGTTTCCAATTTTGGTGGAAAACTCCAAATGGGTGGGACAAATACACTGGTTGATTTTGATTTAGATGAAACTATTTTTGGAAACAATGACCGTATTGATGCCCATTTAGATGCAGGGAGATGGCCACTGCCGCTTTTATTCAGATTTGGGCTGACAAAGGATTTTATGATTGCTCCAAATCAGAAAATAACAATAGCTACAGATGGTATTCATCCCAATAATAATGTTGAATATGTGAATGCAGGCATTGAATACAATTTTAATGACCTATTATTTCTGCGGACAGGTCAATCCCATTTATTCATGGATAAGGTAGATTCCGGTGACAAATCAGAACAGGGATTGTCATTTGGATTTGGTTTAAATTACCAAATTCCTCGTGGTCCAAAAATCAGAGTGGATTTTGTTCAAACAGATTTTGGAGTATTTAATTCTATATCAGGATTATCCTTAAATTTTAATTTTTAAAATCTTTTAGACAGTTCTTAAATACCAATCCAATTCCAATGGGGTAATTTG
>CAZYLQ010000010.1:4498-23358 GCA_964648395.1 uncultured bacterium
AACTATGTAAGGGTTTGCATCGGCGCCGGAGACACGATGCTCAATACGTTTTGCTTTTTCAGGGCCTGCAGGAATTCGAATTGCTACAGTTCTGTTATCTATACCCCATGTGGGTGCCATGGGCACATAAAGATCTGGTTGGAATCGTCGGTAGGAATTTGCATTGGGGCAAAAAATAGCCATGCTTTCTTTCATGGTTTTGCATAGTCCGCCAATGGCATGTTGAAGAATATTTGAGCCAATATTATTTAAAGGATTGGAAAAAATATTTTTCTGATTCTTATCTAAGATACTAATATGAATATGTGTACCACTGCCGGCTTGTTGAGCGTAAGGCTTGGCCATAAAAGTAGCGATCATGCCCATTTCCCGTGCGACACCCTTAACCAGACGTTTAAGTAATATAGCATTATCACAGGCGGATAATGGATCCGGTTCATGTTTTAAATTGATCTCGAATTGACCTGGTGCATATTCCGCTAACGCTGTATCAGCAGGGATGCCTTGGGATTCTGCTCCCTTAACCACTTGATCCAAAAATTCCCCATAGTCGTCTAAGTCATCTACTGAATAAACTTGGGTATTTTTATCCCGTTTTCCGGTGACAGGTGAAATTGGAGGTTGTGGATATTTTTGCCTGTCCCGTCGAATATCCAATAAATAGAATTCTAATTCAACCGCCACTACCGCAGTGAACCCTGATTCTTGAAATTGACCAATAATACGTTTAAGAACTTGACGAGGGTCGGCAAAAAATGGATTACCATCCACTTCGTGCATAGTCATCAATACTTGGGCCATTGATTTTTGATACCATGGCGATTTGGATAAAGTACCTGGGATGGGACGGCACACTCGGTCTGAATCTCCTTGGGTAATGCCCAATCCAGTCTCTTCTACAGTAGCACCTGTAATATCGCCGGCAAAGACCGATGCAGGCAGGAGAAGCCCTTCTTGGAAAACTTTTTCTAAGGCACTGGTTTGGATACGTTTACCACGTAAAACACCATTTAGGTCTGCAATTAGGAGATCTATGCCTTTTAGATCTGAATACTTTTTCAGAAATCGGTTGTAATTATCAGGTTTTATATGTGCCATGAGATTGTTCTCACATTTAAATTATTGCGCTATATCTATGCAAAGACTAACAAATCAAATGCTTTGCAGCAAGCATTGAGTCTAAAACGTTAATTTAAAATATGAATAAGCCACTTATTGGAATATCTACTTGTTTTGAGAAACAGGGTGCCCATTATTATCATCAGACAGGTGATAAATATATTGCTGCTATTTCGAATGTATTCAATGGATTACCTCTATTGATTCCTGCAATTGGAACCAAACTCCACCGGCAAAAACTTTTAGAAAGTCTGGATGGCATTTTGTTTACAGGAAGTTATTCGAATGTTGAGCCTCATCATTATGGAGGCCCTGAAAGTGATGATGAGACAAAACATGACCCCAAACGTGATGCCACAATGTTACCCTTGATAAAGGATGCAGTTGATTCCGGAATACCAATATTAGCTATTTGTCGAGGGTTTCAGGAAATGAATGTGGCTTTGGGAGGAACTCTCCATCAAAAGATTCACAGAGTCCCGGATATGATGGATCACAGGGAAGATTCGACTTTGGATTTGGACGGGCAATATGGATTTGCTCATAAAATTTCTATCACCCCTCATGGGATCTTGGACCAAATTTCTGATGATAAAAAGCCATGGGTTAATTCGGTTCACTGGCAGGGGATTAATCAGCTGGGAATTGGACTAACCGTTGAAGCCACATCACAAGATGGGTTGGTGGAATCATTTTCAGTCACTGATTCTCCATCGTTTGCATTGGCTGTTCAATGGCATCCTGAATGGAAGGTTATGAAGAATCCATTTTATAAATCAATATTTGAAAAATTTGGCGATGCATGCATTACTCAAGGATAAATAGAAGGAATAATAATGCCAAGTTATAATACACAGCAGTTGCAAGATATCGATGGGCAACATCATATTCATCCTTTTACGGATCACAAAGCATTAATGGAGAAGGGGACGCGAATTATAACCCGTGCAGATGGTGTATATCTATGGGATTCCGATGGGAACAAGATTTTGGATGGTATGGCGGGCCTTTGGTGTGTGAATGTGGGCTATGGAAGGCAGGAATTAGTGGATGCTGCCACAGATCAAATGCAAGAATTACCTTATTATAACAACTTTTTCCAGACAACACACCCACCAGCAATTGAGTTATCGAAAGCATTAGTAGATATTTCTCCATCCCAATTTAACCATGTGTTTTTCACGAATTCTGGTTCCGAGGCAAATGACACAGTTGTTCGGATGGTTCGTTACTTTTGGGCATTAGAAGGAAAACCAGAGAAAACGGTCATTATAAGTCGGGAAAACGCTTATCATGGTAGTACCGTTGCCGGTTCCAGCCTTGGTGGAATGAAAGGGATGCATGCCCAAGGTGGCATTTTGCACGATATTGAACATATTGTCCAACCATATTGGTATCGCAGCGGTAGCGAAATGGATCCCGAAGAATTCGGATTGAAAACTGCCCAGGCTTTAGAAATACGTATCAAAGAGATTGGGGAAGATCGTGTGGCAGCCTTTATAGCTGAACCGGTTCAGGGTGCCGGAGGGGTGATCATTCCGCCTGCTAGCTATTGGCCCGAAATTCAACGGATCTGTAAAAAATATGGGATTCTATTGATTGCAGATGAAGTGATCTGCGGATTTGGTCGTCTTGGCGAATGGTTTGGTTCAGAGTATTTTGATATCGAAGCAGATCTCATGCCCATTGCCAAAGGACTGTCATCTGGGTATTTGCCCATTGGTGGTCTAATGGTTGGGGATCGTGTAACGGAAACTGTGATCAATAAGGGGAGCGATTTTAATCACGGATTTACCTATTCTGGCCATCCTGCAGCATGTGCAGTAGCATTAGAAAATATTCGCATTCTAAAAGATGAAAAAATTATAGAAAAAGCTAAAAATGAATTAAGTCCCTATCTTCAAAAAAAATGGCTGGCATTAGGAGACCATCCAATAGTAGGTGAAGTAAGAGGGTTAGGCATGGTAGGTGCATTAGAATTGGTAAAAGACAAAAATACTAAAACATCTTACCCATCAGATCAAAATGTTGGCACGATTTGCCGTGATTTCTGTTTCAATAATGGGCTTATCATGCGGGCTGTTGGCGATGCCATGATCATATGCCCTCCTTTAGTCATTTCCCATTCAGAAATTAATGAGTTGATTGAAAAAGCAAAGTTATGTTTGGATCTGACTTGGGAGAAAATTAATTCATAAATAATAGAATAATTTAAATTTAATATATAGTTATTCAATTTAACATTCAACGAAACCATTTATTCGTCCAATGCTCCAACTTCCTAATCCCTAATACAATATTAAATATCCCTATTTATGGTGTTCAATTCAGGCGAACTTCCGCACCACATTTTTAGCTTCGTTTTACGAAGATACTATCATCCACACCGGTAAAACTTATTTATGAGTACATTCAAAAATTTTGGTCTGCATCAAAATATCATTACAGCCGTACATGAATTAGGCTTTGAAACTCCCACGCCAATCCAATCTGAAACCATTCCTCACTTAATGTCATCCCATCAGGATATAATCGCAACAGCTCAAACAGGAACTGGAAAAACTGCGGCATTTGGATTGCCAGCTATCCATTTAGCAAATCCTGATAATAAGAATACTCAAACAATAGTATTATGCCCTACACGGGAGCTCTGCGTGCAAATCACTCGTGACCTAATCAGCTATTCGAAATACTTGAAAGGGGTAAACATACTTGCAGTGTATGGTGGTGAAAAGATTCATTCTCAGATAAGAGCACTTAAAAAAGGTGCACAGATTGTTGTAGGAACACCTGGAAGAACACGAGATTTAATCAATCGGAAAAAATTATTTGTTGAGAATATTGAAAGAGTAGTTTTAGATGAAGCTGACGAAATGCTCACCATGGGATTCAAGGAAGAATTGGACGCTATTCTGGAGAATACACCAAATGAGAAACAAACACTTCTTTTTTCTGCAACCATGTCCAAAAAGGTTGTTTCTATTACCAGGAAATACATGAAAAACCCAGTGGAAATAGCCGTGGCGCGCACGAATGTTGGAGCAGAAAACATTAAACATGTGAATTATATGGTACATGCCAAGGATCGTTACGAGGTGCTCAAAAGAATCGCAGATATGAATCCCAATATCTATGGAATCGTTTTTTGTCGAACCCGTCGTGAAACTAAAGAAATTGCCAATAAATTAATGCATGATGGTTATAATGCTGATGCGATCCATGGTGATCTCTCCCAACCACAACGGAATGAAGTAATGGGGAAATTCAGACGTCGCAGTTTACAAATCTTGGTAGCCACAGATGTTGCTGCCCGTGGATTAGATGTAAATGATCTAACCCATATTATTAATTATAATTTACCGGATGACCCAGAAGTATATGTACATCGTAGTGGTCGGACAGGGCGAGCCGGAAAAAGTGGAATTTCTATTGCTATTATGCATACTCGGGATATGCGAAAGCTAAGAGAAATCGAACGGATTTCAGGAATCTCTTTTTCAAAAGAGTTAGCTCCAAGTGGTCGAGATATTTGCGAAAAACGTCTTTATGCACTCATTGACAAAATTGAAAAAGTAGAAGTGAATGAAGAACAGATTGGGCCATTCTTAGATGATATTTATGAAAAGTTAAATTCGTTTGATAGAGAAAGTCTCATCAAGCATTTTGTTTCAGCAGAATTCAACCGCTATTTGTCCTATTATAAAAATGCACGTGATATCAACATATCCAGTGGAAAAAACAAAAGGGATACTAGACAACCTCGTGAAAGGAAGAATAGGTCTGAACGCCAAAGATCAAAATTTGCAACAATCTATATCAATGTAGGTTCTCGGAATAAATTGACCCCCAATCGACTCATGGGATTAATCAATGAAGCAATGGATTCAAAAGATGCTGTGATTGGCAGTATCGATATTATGAAAAAATTCTCTTTCTTTGAAATTGAAGACAATAGGAAAAATGATATTATAAAGGCCTTAAATAAGAAATCATTTGAAGATGTTGCACTCTCTGTTGAAATCTCCAAAGAAATGCCAAATAGAGCGCCATCCAAAAAAGATGATTTCTTTACAGGAAAGAAAAAGAAAAAAGGTGGCCGAGATCAAAAATTTCGTGGTAAAAAAGGTCAAAAGGGTAAAAGCGGAAGAAGTAAACGAAAAAACCGAAGAAAATAATTTTTTCTT
This sequence comes from uncultured bacterium, assembly GCA_964648395.1. Lineage (GTDB taxonomy): Bacteria > Fidelibacterota > Marinisomatia > Marinisomatales > UBA1611. The sequence goes on from CAZYLQ010000010.1 coordinate 9,802, forward strand.
ATCTTTTGAAAGGGTGTCAAATATCTCTTTTTAACATATCCCTAAAGCATGAACTTTCGCCGCTAAATTTTACTCCAATTCAATTATTTTAAGAAGACACCATGAGAAAAGAGAATTTTAGAAATATTGCAATAATTGCCCATGTGGACCACGGGAAAACAACCCTCGTTGATGGTATGCTAAAACAGAGTGGCACCTTTAAGGCACATCAACAAGTGGAAGACCGTATAATGGACTCCATGGACCTTGAAAAAGAGCGTGGTATTACAATTACGGCCAAGAATACCGCGATTCATTTCAAAAATATCAAGATCAACATTATGGATACACCTGGTCACGCAGATTTTGGAGGTGAAGTGGAACGAAGTCTGAATCTGGTAGATGGTGCTTTGTTACTTGTAGATTCCAGTGAAGGCCCTTTACCTCAAACTCGATTTGTTTTAAGGAAGGCGCTGGATAAAAACCTTCCAATTATTCTTGTAATTAATAAAATTGATCGAGGGGACGCTAGGATAAGTGAAGTTGTGGATGAAGTGTATGACCTGTTTATTGACTTGGATGCTACTGATAAACAGATAGAATTCCCTATTTTATATACAAATGCTAAAGAAGGTGTGGCCCATATTAAATTGGATGACAAATCAACAAATCTTGAACCACTTTTCGATTCAATTTTATCAAAAATTCCTGGACCGGTTGCAGATGATAATTACACCCCGCAATTTCTAGTAACCAACCTGGATTATGATTCCTATGTGGGGCAAATAGCTATTGGTCGATTGAATAATGGTACGCTTGAAATGAATTTCTCATATGCGCTTTGTGGAGAGAAAGGAATTACACACCACCATAAATTTTCTGCTTTATACACATTTAAAGGACTTAAAAAAATCCAAGTTGAAAAATTAGAAGCAGGGGACATTATTGCTATTGCGGGATTAGATGGCATTACTATTGGCGATACCATCTCTGATGATGAAAATCCTGAAGCTTTACCACGGATCGAAGTGGATGAGCCCACCGTTTCCATGTTGTTTTATGTAAATAACAGTCCCTTTGCCGGGAAAGAAGGGAATTACCTCACCACCCGTCATATCCAAGAAAGATTACAAAAAGAGATACTGAGTAATGTATCTCTTCATGTCCTTTCAACAGAACGGACCGATGTGTTTGAAGTACGGGGTCGGGGTGAACTCCAAATGGCTGTTTTGATCGAAACCATGCGTAGGGAAGGGTATGAGTTTATGGTTTCCAAACCACACGTAATTACGCAGGAAGAAAATGGAAGAACAATGGAACCCATGGAAAAAGTTTTCTTGGATATCCCAGAAGATAGAGTGGGGATCATTACAGAAAAGTTATCAAAAAGAAAAGGGCGAATGACCAATCTCCAAAATCATGGCAGTGGTAGAGTAAATATGGAATTTTCCATCCCATCCCGTGGATTGATCGGTTTCCGGAGTCAATTCATGACGGACACTCAAGGTGCAGGAATTATGAACAAACTTTTTGACGGTTTTGCTCCTTGGTTTGGTCGTATTCCTCAACGTAATACGGGCGCATTGGTAGCAGACCGGAATGGGAAAGTAACAGCTTATGCTTGCATGGGTATGATGGACCGTGGCGAATTGTTCATAAGCGTAGGGACAGAAGTCTATGATGGTATGCTCATTGGCGAACGGAACCGTTCTGAAGACCTGAATGTGAACATTACCCGGGAGAAAAAATTGACAAACATGCGTGCATCCGGAACGGATGCATCTGTCACGATTCGTCCTCCAAAACTTCTCTCTTTAGATCAATCCATTGAATTCATTGCGGAAGATGAATTAGTGGAAGTAACACCTCTTTCGATTCGTTTAAGAAAAATGGAATTGGATCAAAATAAACGAGCATCCCAACGGAAAAAAGAAAAATACGCAGACGTCTAATTTTTTAATCAATCAGTTACCTTAGTAAATCTGAAAATCCAGCCGGGAATTGAAATTCTCCATTTCTCCCAATTTATTCCCATTTTCATCGAATCGGATCAAAGTCCACGTTGCACTTTCTTGGATTAGGAATTCGGTGCCAGTTTCGCTGGGAATCGGATAAATCTGGTGTAAATAGTGATAAGCACTATCCAGCAAAATGGTGTTTAATTTCGTTTCTAAATCAATTTTCCCTGCCACCCATGAGTTCTTAGCTAGGTCTTTACCCACATAAAAGCATTTTTTAGACATGGTATCAATTTCTACGTCTGTCACATAAATATCGGGTTCAAGGATTTCAGAATCGCCGATGGGTGATAAATGGACGATCCCTGCATGAGTGGCTACCCAGCCTCCGCCAAAAGATGATAATGATGACGGCGAATCCAGTTGGTTGAATTTTTCTACATGATTCCAACTTTCATTATAGGGCAAAAACCACACAATTCCGGAATCGGGGTTGGAGATCCATAGTCCATCACTGATTGGATCCGAAGATATCTCGGCATCCCAACCGAATGGCATTCCGGCATTCAAGGTTTCAATCTTTTCTCCCTCTTCATCTAATTTCATGATGTATCCATTCCGGGTCAGGACATGAATGCGATTTGTTAATTGGTTTACATCCAGGTCTAATGGATAATCGCCAATATCAATGTATTCGGTTTCATTCAGGTCTGCGGAGAGCAAAAGCACAGCCTTATCATAATAATCTGCCACCATGAAACGATTATCCGATTTCCGGTATTGGATGGCTCTTGGAGAAGAAACCGATTTGGATTTTATTAAATAACTTCCGTCCCAGGATAGGATACGTACACTGTTGTCATAAAAATCAACAACATAAATGGAATAGGGTCCAATCGTGACAGAGACAGTATCAGACAGGGGTGAAACCATATAATCCGTTACTGCTTGGACCGCATAGGTGTAATTCTGGTAATAAGACACTGCACTGTCGGAATATTCGGTGGAATCAGCTGATACGGCGGCATATTCCATCAATTCCGTATTGTTTACAGCTTTATGGATTACATAAACAGATAGATCACGAACATCAATTTCATCCCATGATACTTGTACCGTATCTCGAATTGGAACCAAATTCAGGCCGGTCGGTTTTCCACCAGTGATTTGGTTTTCAACATCGAGTGGATTTAAGCGATCTCGTTTAGAGCAATTCAATAAGAACAACATTAAAGTAAAACTTAAGATGATTCTATTCATGTCCCACATATGTAAGAATTAATATCTGTGAACAAACCTGGGAAAGGACCACCATCCATCCTGACATTTTATCCAATTCCTGAGTGCGGTTCCATTCCGAACTCATTTCGTTGGGATCACCGCTATGGAGGTAATTGTCAAAGTGTTGGTCAGCTTTTGACTGGAAATACCAGGCCAGCCCGGCAAATGAAACCACACCCGTGAAAGACGCTGCGCGAATGACTTTTTTCTTAAATAGAATTTGTGGTAACCCACTGGGTACCGGGCTTACCTGGCTTAATGTATCGCGGGGGGAACCGCTCACTGAAAGGGGGCAAGCGGAAAAATTAATTTTTTCCTGCCCTATGAGAAAGGACACTAGGATAATGAAACCGATAATTTTCTTCATTGATAATACCGCAGCATCTTTTTTACATCCTGGGTCATAAATCCCTTGCCCACTCTCCAAAATCCTGTAATCGGTTTCCCTGTTTCAATCTGCCATTCCAGACTTCCGTTTTTAATATTGATCCCGGTCAATGTTCCGTCAGCAAAGGGGATGATACAAAGATTTCTGGAATAAATTGGCGCATGTTTCACCAAACTGTAGTCTGGGAGATCAAATTCAGTTTTTTCGCCGGTGGTTTGCGAGATACTAACCATGTTTCCATTTTTGCTCACCAGAATGATATTGTCTTGATCAGGCATCAAAAATACATCAGCAATGGGTTCCCAATTGATTTCATCTATTTTATTGCCTGTTCCTTGGTCTAAAATGAAAACGATTTTCCCATTTACAATCACTAGTCTGGAATCCCATCCACGAATAATTTTTGATTCATGTGTCAATCCCAGGTCGGCCTCCCAAATCAGTTTGTCTATCTCAAATGCTTGGAGAATGCCGTTATCCTGAATCACAAAAAGGAATTTTCCATCATGTTGCAAAGAAAGGATTCCCTGGCGATACTTCCATTCTGTAATTAGATCACCACTATCTACCGATAAAAATTTCACTTTATTTCGAGTGGCAATTACAACCTGGGAATCATTCATAATAGCTAACCCGGAACCGATCAACCCTTTTTCCGTTCGTTTCCAGCGCTGTTTACCTAAATACAGGTCATAGAAGCCCACCAATTCACCTTTCCGGGATGTAAATACAAATCCATTTTCTGTAGTGTGTATTTTTACATTGGAGAATTTCCTCAGGTTTGGATGCCATTTAGATTCTTCCTGTTTCCCAGATAAACTATTCAGGATAAATGCTGTGCTTCGATGGGTAAAAACCAATGCCATACTGTCATTGATAGGGAAAACGTCCTTAAAGGGTTCATTGAACTTTTCTTCCCATTTCAAGTTTGGTTTTTGAGATAGGGAACCTAAAGGTTGCCGCACCCATTCCGTGTCCAGGATCACTGATCCGTAACAACCATAAAACCAAAAAGCTGTGAACAGAAAAATGAAATGAGTAGCATATCTCATCGCTTAAAAATCCCACCCAAAAAAGAATTGCACAAATTTTTCTTGGGGCCGGGAATTGACGTGTTCAGCTTTCCAGCCCAAATCCAAACGAAAGACCAATGCACCCATTAATGCAGCACGAAACCCGAGTCCGGTACTAGATAAAAATCCCGGGAATTCCTGCTCCCAGGCGTTGCCCAGGTCCAGGAATATTGCTCCCCGGATGGGTGCCAGCCAAAATGAACCTGATTTAAAATTCATTTCCAGTTTTTGAGCAAAGGGGAACCGTAATTCATGATTTAGCATTACCATCTTTCGTCCCTTGATCTCACTCCAGCGATAGCCGCGAATACCCCAACTTCCGCCGATGTAATAGCGTTGAATATCCTTGCCTTCATTCATCCAGATCATGGTTCGATGCGCCATGGTAATTCGAGGGCGGATCTGCCAATAATTTCGAAGGTCTATCCAAGTTGTGAAGTTGTGGTAACGTCCACGGAAAAAATCATAGGTCGGTCCCGCAGTGATCCGAGCTCGCCAGCCGTCTAGGGGCCCCGTCATAGTCCAAAGACTGTTATCATGGATCAGGGAGAAAAAATTTGAAATGAACAGAAATTTTTCTGGATCATCAATGTAATTATCCTTCATCGAATACCAAAGGCTGGAACTCATTTCGATTCTCCGGTGAATTGAATATGGAAAGTTTAGGGCGCCTCTGATTCCAGCGGATCTTTCGAAGAAAAACGATTGGTAAGGATTGAAATATTCATTCGCGAAATGAAATGCACTTATTCCCCAGTTGGGCCGCCCGGTCATATTCAAATACGTGACAGCAAGATTCCAGTGATCCATGATCTCTGCTTGGATCTGGGCAGAATTGTTCAAGAGAAAATGGATATATCGGTTCCCTAATTGATCGGAAAGGGATAATTGTGCCCCACCTAAAATGCCGTAGATTGGATCCATAGCCACGGCTGTCTGTGCAAAATCGAGTTTGTAACGAAGTTTGAATGGCATGTTCCGTGTCTTCTCTCCATTACCGATGGAGGGTGGCCAGATGGATTGGGTTTTTGGTTCAATATTGGAGGGTGTCCAGGAAACGGAATGAATGGAGTCCAATTCCAACGCAGCCACCTGGTAACTGTAATTCTGGAAGACACCTGCCACCACACTGTCGGAATTTATGGGCCGGAATTGAGAAATTCCTGTATGAAAATTGGTACGCTGTGTCAATCGTTTCTCGCTGATGTGGAGAGACCAAATATTGTTCATCCCCGTCTTGTCTGATAAAAAATGGATGGCGCTAGCGGATGAATCCCAATTGGGGAAAGATTTTGTATGATCATCATCCAATAACAGTCGAATTTCGTTCGATTTGAGATTCAGTGCATACAGGTCAAGTCCGCCATTGAAAAAGTCATTATCCCGGTCGGAACTGAACAGGATTGTTTTTCCATCGTCTGTAAAGGAGGGATCCCGATCCGTGAAAATATCGTTGGTCAGGTTCACCAGATTATTTGAGGAAATGTTAAAAAGGTAAATATCTGAATTTCCGTTGTAATGCTGACCGGTGAAGGTGATCTGGTTACCATCTTTGGAAAACCGGGGTGAATGAATGGTCACCAAGCTATCATGGCTGATGGTTTGAAGTATTTTGCCGGATTGACGGTCCAACAGATGAAGTACATCATGACGGTGTGCTTTTACACCCAGGACAATCTGATCTTTAAATATATCAAATCCGGACTGCAGGAAATGCAATGATTCCATGTTCGGCGATTTCCCAGTTGTTTTTATCCGTTTTTTGATTTCTTTATAAAGCGGTTGATCGTAAACCGCCGGATATCCATCCCGGCTGGAGATATAGATCACATGCCGTTTTTGCTCAGAATCCAGATAAGATACGGGGAAAATGTTTAACCCTTCCCGGGTAATTACGGTTTCGGATTGGGTCGCTGGATCTTCTCCGGTTAAAGCATGGGAATAATATTGTCGCAAGGATTGGTTCCATTCTGCCTGCAAGGTCTTGAATGATTTATGGGAGATAAAGGCAAGAGCATCTTCGAAGGAATCATAAATCCAGGTGTTTTCCATGAGCCAGCGAATCTGCTCAATCCCATTTACCTGCTCAAACCACCGCAGGAAAGATTGCCCTTCTTTGTATGACAAATATCCACCCACCTGGTTCAAGGGAATTAATGTGCCATGAAGCAATCGGTCACGGATAACCATATCGGACTGCGTATCCCAGCCCACGGACCACCATTCAGCCAGTCCCTCGGTAAACCAGTGGGGAAAGGCCGGTGGTCGGGAAATATTTTTGAGTCGAACCGGGTCCATGATCTTGCTGAATGTGAATACATGAGCTAATTCGTGAACCAGGACATTTCGAAATAATGACAGATCGCCCATATAGGGGATCACAACCCGTCCCTTGCGGTGCTCAAAAAATCCGCCTACACCCTCAGGAATCAACATGGGCAGGACATTGGTTTGCTGGAAATGGATATGGTTACTGTAAATGATCATGGGGACCGTATCCCGGAGGGTGTGATTAAATTTTTGTTCTAAATCAGCATAGGCATTTTCCAGGATCGAAGCTGCCATGCCCGCAATAGCTTTTTCTTCCTTATAATAATAAATATGAAAATGATCCGTTTTCAGAATCTGCCAATTAAATTGCTCGTATTGGATCTTATTTCGGCCAAAATAAAATTGAGCGTATAATCCATTCAATAGGAACAACATTATCATAATTAGAATGAGGTGAAAGGAACGTTTCCGTGACATAAGAAAAGTTACAAGGACAGGGAGATTTTGGCTAACGGATAACTAGATTTTTTTTGGTGATCGTCAAGCATGAATTTGATAACTATTTTTTATAAGTTCCGCTCCTGTTTTAAACCGTTATTCTAAAGATGAGATTTTATCCAAGCCGATTCATATATACATTTTGTATCCTATCCTTTTTGTTATCAAACGGAAATGCGGAAGATACCTTTACCCTCCATGGTCAGATCCAGTTCAATGATGATGGTATGGGATATGGTGGATCAGATGTTTGGGGATACACCTCTGTGGATGGAGAAGACTATGCCATGATGGGAATTTTAGAAGGCGTAGTTTTTATTCGCGTAGAAGACATGATGATTATTGATACAGTTTTAGGCCCGATGCAGAGCGATCCATACTTTCATCGAGATATTAAAACACTTGAGAACTATGCCTTTGTTGTAAGTGAAAACACCGGAACAAATGAAGGAATGCAAATCATCGATTTATCATCCTTGCCGGATAGTGTTTCATTAGCTAGTACTTATATCTACAATGATCATATTCGGTCGCATAATATGTCCATAGATGTATCTACAGGGTTTGCTTATGTGCTGGGCCAAAACCGCGAAGGAGTCCGTATCATTGATCTTAATAACTCCGAAGATCCGCAGGAAATTCATTATATTTTTACTGAACAAATTCATGATGTTTTTGCACGAAATGATACGGTGTATATTGCTGAGGGCTGGCGTGGAACATTTTCAATGTACGATGTAAGCCAGAAGACATCACCAGAGTTAATAGTTAGAGTAGACATTCCTGAAAATGGTTATGTTCATACTGCTTGGCCTTCAGATGATGGTAAATATGTGACGACCACTGAGGAAACTGCAACGAAAACAGTAAAAATTTGGACCATTGAAGATTTGGAAAATATTCATGTTGTAGGCGAATACCTTGGGTCGAATCTTGTAGCGCATAATGCACAAGTTATGGGATCCCGATTATTTATATCAAATTATACTTATGGAATGTCCATTGTCGATTTTAGTGATCCAGTTGATCTCATTGAATCTGCACACTTTGATACCTATACGGACAATGATGACCCATCACCACCTTGGGTCGGTAATTGGGGGATTTATCAATACACTGAAAATGATTTTGTATTTGGCAGTGATATTAACGGGTTATTTACTGTCATGAAATATTATAAAGGATTAGACAATGGTGTGTTTTATGGCGATGTGAATGAAGATGAAATCATCGATAACATGGATATTATATTGATTGTCAATATGATTCTATATAACTTGGGTTTGACTGAATCACAACATACACTGGCAGATTTAAATTTTGATGATATAATTAATATTTTTGACATTTATCTCTTAGCAGAATTAATCAATAACAATTAAATCAATGAAAAATATATCCTTTCTATTACTAATTCTATTTTTAAATGTAGACTGTGTCACATTCAAATTTGATTTTATAATTGAAACAGATGAAAAATCCGTTACAGAGCAATTCCATGATATCTTAAATGAACAATGGGAGAAAGGAATTGTTAACAGTCCTGAATGGGCCACCCGGTTGGGAGATAACCGCTTTAACGATAAATTGAATGATGTCTCCTATGAAACCATTTTAAAAAGGCAGAAAGAAACAAAAGTCCTTCTTGAAAAAGTCAAAAATATCGACCGATTTGAATTATCGGAAGATGATCAACTTAATTATGACCTCTATCTCCACGGAATTGAAAAACGTATCGAGGGATTCCAGTTTTTATCTTATTTAATTCCCATAGATCAAATGGGTGGTATCCAGATTGGTTTTGCCGGGATTTCAAATTATATGCCCTTTAATAACGTGAAGGATTATGAGAATTATCTCGCTCGAATGAGGGCATTTCCAACCAAACTGGACCAAACGATTGATCTCATGAAACGGGGTGTGAAAGTAGGTTGGGTTCCCCCCAAAATTATTTTGGGATCCGTTCCGGATCAAATTAGTGCTCAATTTGGAAAACCAATCGATGAATCACCGCTTTATAAACCCTTCAATGAATTTCCCGAATCCATACCAAGCGAAGAACAAAATCGATTGACAATCGAAATGAAATCGGTTATGACCGATTTTGTCTATCCGGCTTTTGAATTGTTATTCACCTATTTCAATGAATCATACCTGCCAGGATGTCGGGAATCCATTGCTTGTAAAGATTTCCCTAATGGAGATGTTTATTATAAATATCAGATTGCGAGCTATACAACCACAGATCTGACAGCTGAAGAGATTCACCAAATCGGATTAGGCGAAGTAGATAGAATTCGGGCTGAAATGAAAAAGGTCGTCAATATGACAGAATTCAATGGGTCGTTTGACGAATTCCTGACCTTTCTCCGTTCTGATTCCCAGTTTTATTTTACATCGGAGGAGGAGCTGTTAAATGAATATAGAATGATTTGTAAAAAAGCCGATGCAGAATTACCCAAGTTTTTTGGTTTACTTCCGAGATTGCCTTACGGTGTAAAACCAATCCCAGATTATCAAGCACCTGCATCGCCCACAGCGTACTATTATTCTGGGTCTCAGGAAGCGGGCAGAGCCGGTTTTTTCATGGCCAATACTTATAGACTGGAGACACGTCCAAAATATGAGATGGAAGCACTTTCAATCCATGAAGCGGTTCCTGGGCATCATTTACAGATCACCTTAGCACAAGAACTGGAAAATATACCAAAATTCCGTCGATATGGAGGGTATACCGCATTTGTGGAAGGGTGGGGGCTCTATTCTGAAAAATTAGCGGAAGAGATGGGGTTTTACAAAGATCCTTATAGCAAGTTTGGTCAACTCACTTATGAAATGTGGCGCGCATGCAGATTGGTTGTAGATACGGGAATGCATGCGTTGGGTTGGACCCGCCAGGAAGCAATTGATTATATGTTATCTAATACTGCCAAAACTGAGAATGATGTCACCGTGGAGATTGATCGATACATTGCGTGGCCGGGGCAAGCGTTAGCTTACAAAATAGGTGAATTGAAGATTCGTGAACTTCGCTCCAAAGCAGAAAAAGAGATGGGTGATGATTTTAATATTCGAGATTTTCACGACGTCGTTCTAGGGCATGGTGCTGTCCCATTAGACATCCTAGAAAAACATGTTAATGAATACATATTACAGATTCAGTAGTGTATAATCTTTTTTTAATCAGGTTTCAAAGACATTTGATTATCTAAAATTTAGAATATCTAGAAGATTATCTTTAAATAATTAATAATTATTCCTAAATTTGCCGGCTTTATCCAAAGCCAAATAAACAATTAACATATCAACTGGGGGTCATTGACTTGGCTAAAACTGAAAAAGATAAAACCGTTGCTGTAAAAGAAAAAAAAGTACCATCCAAAACAGCCGCAAAAAAACCCGAAAAGAAAAAAGTAAAACCCAGTAAAGTTTCCAGTGGGAGTATCAGCATGTATTTGGCTGAAATTGGGAAATTCAACCCGTTACCTCCGGAACGTGAAGTTGAATTGGCAATTCGAATCCAAGCGAATGACGAAAGAGCCATGAAAGAATTGGTAGAAGCTAATCTTCGATTCGTGGTTTCTGTCGCAAAAAAATATCAGGGGAATGGCCTTTCACTTGCTGATATTATCAATGAGGGAAACATGGGGCTTATCAAAGCAGCCAAACGATTTGACCACACTCGTGGATTTAAATTTATCTCTTATGCTGTTTGGTGGATTCGCCAATCAATTCTTCAGGCGTTAGCAGAACAATCCCGTCTGATACGATTACCACTGAATCGTGTGGGAACCATCACCAAGATCACTCGCGCTGCAGAAAAATTAGAAGCGGAAGTCGAACGTCAGCCAAAAGGAGATGAAATTGGTGCCCAATTGGAAATGAGCGGTGATGAAGTCCTCATGGCGATGCAATATTCAAGACGCCATAGTTCATTGAATTCACCTTTCCAGGAAGGTGAAAACAGTAGCTTGCTTGACATCATTGAAGATTCTGAAGCTGAAGAGCCAGAAATGAAGATCATGTTGGAATCTATGACCGAAGAAGTAAACGGTGCACTGGAAACACTATCTGAGCGTGAACGCGTGGTTCTTGAAATGTATTTTGGAATTAACCGCGATAGTGCTATGACATTGAATGAAATTGGTGAAGAATTTGACCTCACTCGGGAACGTGTTCGTCAGATTAAGGAAAAAGCTATTCAGCGATTGCGTCATAGGTCACGGAGTAAGAATCTTCGCAGATATTTAGGATAATTTCTCAATTATCTTTTAAAAAAGGGGCTGATTCAGCCCCTTTTTTATTTTCACCATTTGTCATGTAATTTTCATGAATATGTTGAAGCAAATAATTCGAATTCAAATTGAGAATAGTATTTATGACCGACTCATGGCAGAATCTGTCAAATATGCAATAATTAGTCTTCCCTATACTATCAATCGAATGAACTTAATAGATATCCAATCCCGCATTACAAATATTGCCAAAGGGAAAATATCTGAAAAAATATTTCTTCATTTCTGTGATCTGAATGAGATTCCGGTTAAAATAAAAAATTGTCAAACACCTTTTTATCTACCGGATAAACGGGATTTTATTCTTGGGCGTGAAGAATGGGATATAAAAAATAACTTTTTGCGACATGATGGAGACATTCTTTCAACTGAAGAATATTTAAATTTACCTGGATTGGTTCCTAATCGTGGAACCTGGGATCAATGGTCTAAAAAAAATAGTTGTCTCCATGCTCCGGAGACTGAATCTGTTTGCTATTTATTCTCGTTTATGAAGGGATGGAAAGAAAAAATACCATTTGTATCTATTGGAATATCAGATGATCAAAGTGCATTTTTAATCAAATTGATTCAATCATCAGGAATAAAAGAAAAGCCCTATCAAGAAAAATGGTTTTGGTCAAAAATGACAAAATTGGGAAATGGAATTCCATTTACGTATCTATTGAATTTTCACCCGGAATTGATTTTATGTGGATTAGCACAGGAAAAAGATTTTTCTCGGTTTATTGATTTGAAACCGCAACTCTTTCAAAAAGGTATATTTAAAACACGGATTAAAAATAAGGGCATTGGCATAAAAGAACTTTCATCATTTTTATCTCTATATCCTCGACTGAGAGAAAATATGAAATGTGGAGTATTATTAGTTTAGAGCTTTTGAAATGTTAGACAATAATGGTGGAATGTATTGCTAACCCAGGTGTGTTTGTAACCGTAAGGTGCGATTTGTAGATCATCTTGACACCAGAATCCAATATGTTTTAGTTGTATAAAATTCCCTAAACGTTTTGTTAAATCAAAGGCTAAGGGATAATGATTTCCTTTCTTTTTGATATTTTTCACTACAATAGTAAAATGACCGCTATTTTTTAATCTGGCTATAGTTTTATCATAAATCTCTACTAGAATGTCTAAAAAACTTTGGTAATCATCCAAGTTTCCCAAATCATTATCATTATCTGAATAATTGGTTTGAAGTCCTTTTGCTTTTCGGGCAGCTTGGACTTCTGCACCTCTCATATTCAACATGTTCCAGTAAGGGGGAGATGTGATCACATAATCCAATTCAGGCAAATTAAATGAGGAAATATTACGTGCATCACCTAGAAATATTGAATAATCACATTTTGTAGAAATTTCATCACATCTATTACTAGCGATCTTATGAAAAAGCTTACTTAACTCAATGCCAAAGGCATGTCGTCCCAAATTCAATGATTCAACCTGCGTGGTTCCTGTTCCGGACATGGGATCAAAAACTGTATCTCCTTTTTTAGTGAATTCTTGAACATACATATTAACGAGGTTCTCTGGATATTTAGCAGGATGCAGAATTTCGTCTCTAGATCGGGGTTTGGGTTTCAAGATGAACCAGCTTTTAAAAGATAAAGAATATAATTTAAGAGATGCTTGTCTTTGGCCCGTCTGGATAGATTTTGGTGGGATGAGTTTGGAATTTTCGTCTTTCCGGAAATAGAGCGATGTCCAAGTAGTTCCATCGAGGAGACAAATGATTTTTTCATCCTTTCTAGTTAAATAACCGGCTAATTGATCTGACAAACTCCACGCGACTGGAATCCCGTTATCATTTA
>CAZYLQ010000011.1:0-22284 GCA_964648395.1 uncultured bacterium
AGGATTCGCAACTTTGGCAAGGTAACAGTGCCAGATATCTTTGAAGCCCGGTACGGGCAAATGGCTGCGGTTCTAGCAACAATCACAACTGTAGTAGCCTATACTACCATCGTTTCATACCAGTTTCGGGGTGGCGGAAAAGTATTATCCATGGTCTCGGATGGTATGGTGGATCTGCAAACAGGTATTATTATAACCGCGGTATTTGCCATTTCATATACTGTCCTGGCTGGAATGTTTTCTGTGGTTTATACGGACGTGGTAAACGGTGTTCTCATGTCTATTGGTAGCATTGGGGCACTTATTTTTCTTTATTTTAAGGTTGGAGGACTCGGTGAGATTATTACTGTAGCGGAAGCAGCGGGGAAGTGGCAGTGGTTCGGCAACTGGGCAGCGGAGCGAACCGGAGATATTTCCGGTCCCGTTATTGCCATCAGTTTCTTTGTCCCAACCATGCTTCTGCTTATGGGGGATGCCAATATGTACCAGCGTATTTTCAGCGCCCAGGATGGTGGATCTGCAAAGAAGGCGGTCTTTTTCTGGATCATTGGTGTTGTAGTATTAGAATCAGTTATTTCAATGCTGGGGCTTACAGGTGCGGTGGCAGCCAGTAAAGGTATTATCCCGGACCTGGTGGCACAAGCCCAGGCAGGGGTCACGGATCCCACGGCATCTGCCATGCTGGAAGCAAGGCAGGCAGGAAGTGAATCTGTTATTCCCGCCATTGCCCGCTATGCGGGCCTGCCTATGGTTCTGGGGTTGCTTCTGGTCTCCACCATGATGGCTATTATTGTGTCTACAGCGGATTCATTTCTGCTGATTCCGGCTACCAACCTGACCCGTGATGTGTACTCGCGGTATATTAACCCCGTTGCAACGGAGAAGCAGATACTGCTCATCAGCCGAGGTCTGGTGCTGGTGCTTGGCATTATTGCATTTCTTTTGGTAAGCCAGTTTAAAACAGTATTGAATGCGGCTTTTACGGCATACAATATTTACGGTACATCCATCACCCCGGCACTACTGGCAGCTTTTTTATGGAAACGGGCCACAAAGGAAGGGGCCATTGCGTCCATTATCACCGGCGCTACTGTTACAATTGTCTGGACCTACTTTTTACCGAGCTGGGAAGGATTTACGATGATGAATCCATTTTTACAGGAGCTGACCTATCCGGCCGCAGGTTTATCGGTTTTAGCTTTGGTGGTAGGCAGTTTACTGACGCCAGCCCCACCGCCGGAATCATTAGAACAATTTTTTAATGATGATTAGTTGTAAATATTAATTAATGTTTTTTAGACCCGTGTGATATTTGGCGGGTCGGTCCTGGGGGCGTAGATCCGGTCTGGATCCAGTTCCCGGCGGTAGTATTCAAATATTTTTCCTGTTCCCTGCCAGTTTTCGATGCGATCGATGATTCGGATATTCCCTGTAAATTTTGATGAAACACCATCGATTACGTGGCCAGTTATAAATTGTATTTTTTCCTGTTTTTTTGCCCAGTTCAGATATACTCGTTTCAGCATTTTAGCATACCCGTTGCCCTTAAACTGTTTCTGGACAACGAAGGCATAGGTATAGAGCGTGTTTGTTTTTCCGAAATTAATATCAAGCCGGGCCCAGGGTTCAATATTGAGTATTTCCAGAGGAACACCAATGATGTAGCCTATAATGTTCCCTTGGTGCCTTGCAATGAAGGGCAGGGAGCCTTCCTTGTTAAAATAGGTCTGGATGGTGTTGGGGGTGAGTTTTGCGGATGTGCCGTATTTATCTACTAGAGACTCTGAGATATTGATAAGAGGATTATAATCATTCGTACCAACATACTCCAAGAGCTCGATTTGAAAAGGACCGCTGGATGCAATAATGGTGCTTTTGGATTCCGATTCATGTTGAAAATTCAATTCTTCCATGGTCATAGTTTATAGATGGTATAAGTGAGATGGTAGATGTAAGATGAAAATTAGAAAAATGGCAACAGGTGAGCAGGTCATCCATTCCAATCTCCAATGATTGTTGTGGTAATTTCTGATAGCCCTCCTTAAACTAGATAGTTATAAAATAGTTTGAAATCAATTTGGTGGAATTAAAAGTATCTCGGTAAATTTCGGGTCTATGACCGCATTTAATTCTCGTCTTAAATCCCTTTGTGATGATCGTGAGTCCTGGCTTTGCGTGGGATTAGACATGAATCCGGAAGCATTTGGATCCAATGATTTAGCAAATTTAAAAGACCATACTTTTCATGTAATTGATGCTACACGTGATCTGGCTGTTGCCTACAAACCGAATTTTGCATTTTTTGAACGCTGGGGCGCTGCAGGTTTTGCCTGGCTGGAAGAAACAGCAATGTATATTGGCGATGATCATATCAAGATCGCTGATGCAAAACGGGGAGATATTGGTAACACTGCCATTCAATATGCGGATAGTATTTTTGGACATTTTGGATTCGATTGCGTTACATTAAGTCCTTATATGGGCAGGGATAGTATCGACCCATTCCTCCATGATCCTGAAAAAGGAGTATTTATTTTATGCCGAACTTCCAATCCATCGGCAGCAGATTTTCAAAATATATTATCTGATGATAGCAAACTTTACGAAAAGGTTGCTATGTGGGCTAATGGATTAAATGATAAGAATAATGTTGGACTTGTTGTTGGAGCTACAGCACCGGAAGAATTGACGCGTATTCGGGAAATTTCGCCTGATCTATCCATGTTGATTCCCGGTGTGGGTGCCCAAGGTGGAGACCTGGAGCATTCAGTCAAGGTGGGAAACCAGTCAGGTGTGGGCATCATAAATATTTCTCGCGGAATAAGTTTTGCTGGTGATATGAGTGAAAAGGCAATCCGGTCCGCTGCTGAAGAGTATGTGAACAAAATGCGAAATTGCATTCAATGATAAATAAAAACCAAATATTAGAGATTTTTAAATCAACGGATGCCTTATTAGAAGGGCATTTTGTCCTTACATCTGGTCGGCATAGTTCAAACTATTTTCAATGTGCAAAAGTTTTACAGCATCCGGAATACCTCACAGCATTTTCGGTCATAATTGCTGACGAATTTGAGTCTATTCAACCGGATGTAGTTATTTCTCCAGCCATAGGCGGTATTGTGTTGGGTACAGAAGTGGGAACACAACTGGGCTGCCGAACTATATTTGCAGAAAGGAAGAATGGGAAAATGGTTATTCGTCGTGGCTTTGAAATCAAAGCGGACGAAAAAGTACTTGTTGTGGAAGATGTGATTACCACAGGGGGATCCGTAAAAGAGGTCATGGATATTGTTTCCGAAACAGGCGGAAACATTATTGGTATTGGTGTGTTAGTTGATAGAAGTAACGGCAAGGCAAATCTACATCAGAATCAATATTCAATCGTTAAAATGGATGCAGTCAGTTACGAGGAAAATGATATTCCCGAAGATCTGGCAGCCATCCCAATAGAAAAACCAGGGAGTCGATTTTCATCATGAGAAATATTTTAATCAGTATAATAATAGGAGTCTTAACAGTGAGTTGCGAAAAAAAACCAATTGAACAAATAGAAGTGGCTGTCATTACAACACAATATGGAGATATGGTTGTAAATTTTTTCGACCAGGCTGCGCCAATGCATGTGGAGAGTTTTAAAGCCCATGCAAACAGTGGTTATTATAATGGAACGATTTTTCATCGTGTAATTCCTGGATTTGTGATTCAAGGAGGCGATCCCAATACTAAAGGAGATGATAAATCCAGATATGGAATGGGCGGAAATGCGGGAAAGTATTTTGGGGAGGGTGTTGAAAATGATTCAACTACATGGAATCTTCCTGCAGAATTCAATGATATTAAACACCGCCATGGTATTCTTTCAATGGCTCGTTCTGCATCCCCTAATAGTGGTGGAAGCCAGTTTTTTATTTGTGCAGGTGATGTTCCTAATCTTGATGGACAATACACCGTGTTTGGGCAAGTGATTGAAGGGCAAGAAATAATTGATCAAATTGTGAATCTTCCCCGGGATAGCCGTGATAATCCAAACCAGCGGGTAGAAATGCAAGTCCGATTAGAAAAACGGACTAAATGACTGCACCCTTTTTGGGATTAGCCCTAGGTGGTGGTGGTGCACGAGGTGCGGCTCATATCGGCGTATTGCAGGAATTAAATAAGTCTGAAATTCAAATAGATTTAATTGCTGGAACCAGCGCTGGGTCAATTATCGGCGCAATGTATGCTGCTTCCAATGATCCTTTTTGGGTCGAAAGCAGGTTCAGAAAATTTATGAAGAGTGATTCATTTGAAGGCCTCAGATCAGGAAGAATGCTTGATGATCGAAACCCGGATTCTGTTCTGGACCAGATTGCCAAAAAAGTTAAAGATCATTATGTAGTTATGATGGGATTGAATCGGGAGTCTATTGTGAAGAAAGAGCCTCTTAGAAGGGCTATTTCTTTTTTGGTGCCCGTAGAAAAATTTGATGAATTAAAAATTCCAATGAAAGTTTTAGCTACGGACCTTCAATCTTGTGAAGATTTAATTGTAGAGTCTGGTAATTTGATCGATGCACTTGTCAAAAGTTCATCCATTCCAGGATTTGTTCAACCATCAGGGAATGAATCTGAAATAATCGTAGATGGCGGCGTGAGTATGCCCATTCCTGTTCCAGTATTACAAAAGGATTGTGAATTTATTCTTGCTGTGGACATTTCAAGATATCAACTGGGTCAGGTTAAGGATCGAAATATGATCGAAATCATGAAAAGAGCTGATATGGTTACGTCACTTCGGTTAAAATCAGAATTAGCTAAAAAAGCAGATTTTGTTATTACACCGGATACATTGGGACTTCATTGGTCAGATTTTCATCAATTTGATGCTCTGGTCGAAAATGGAAGAAAGGCAGCAAAGCAATGTATAGATCAATTAAAAATAGAGATTAACCGTAAAAGATCTCCATTCTTCAAGTTGAAACAATGGTTGAGTTAACGCTTTAAACCCTTTACTTTCCTCGCCGCTTAATAACACAAACTTCATAATGAGAAACATATTATCACTATTATTAACGATTGGTTGCCTCTTTGCTCAAGCCAATCCAGTTACAATGTTGGTAGAACCAATACCTAAGGTTCGTGCCGGTGAAGTAGCAGAAATAGTCATTTCAATGAATATGGATGATGAGTGGCATATTTATTCAATTTTCAAAACGTCTGCTGGGGCAGGTCCATTGCCTACAGAAGTGAGCGTTGGTGGTAATGCAATCGGTATGGTTGCCCCTGTAATCGAACCTGAGCCAATATATGCATTTGATCCTGGTTTTGAAACAGACACATATTATCATAAAGGAAATACGCGATTCACTGTCCCTGTCAAACTCAAACGCAATCTTCAACCAGGAACTTATAAAATTGCCGTTGATGTATTCTACATGGTTTGCAATGCCAGACTTTGCTACCCACCTATCACGAAAACAGATACTGTTGTAGTTGAAATTGAACCAGGTTTACCACGAGCGGATAAATCATCCTTCGCAGTTGCAACTTCTTCTACAAATGATGGTGGACCATTAGGTAAAGCTAATTCACTGTTTGGGATTTTTTTACTAGCGGTAGGAGGTGCAATTTTAAGTTGGGTCATGCCTTGTGTTTACCCAATGATTCCAATTATTATATCATTTTTTGGCAAAATGTCTGAAGAAAAACATATTGGAAAGAATACGATTGCTTCATTTTATGGCTTGGGAATTTCGGGTACTTTTGTTCTGATTGGCATCCTTGTTGGATTTCTGTCTTGGGGAGTCAGTGATGTAGCTGCCCAATCGAAATATGCTAATATAGGAAACTTTATTGCAACCAATTCCTGGATCAATCTTGGACTAGGCATTCTATTCATATTTTTTGCCTTATGGATGTTTGGGATAATCAATGTGAATGTTGCTGGAACATTGTTAAACAAAACAGATCAGGCCGGTCAATCGGCAAAGAGTGCATATATAGGGTCATTTTTATTAGGCATTACTTTTGCCATCACCAGTTTTAGTTGTACTGTGCCGGTTGTTGGGTCACTCCTTGTGGTTGCAGCTGCAGGAACCGCTGATGGCTTACTGACTAGCGTATTTGGCATGGTAATTTATGGGGTCGTTTTTGCTGCGCCATTTGTTGCACTCTCCTTGTTTCCAAAAGCCTTGGATAGGTTGCCACGCTCTGGGTCTTGGATGGAAACAATAAAAATAGTTTTCGGCTTTATTGAAATTGCAGCGGCAGTAAAATTTTTATGGGTGCCGGACCTTGAATGGAAACTGGGAATTTTACCACGAAATGTTGTTCTAGCTATATTCATTCTAATTGGATTATTGCAGATTGGATATTTATTTGGATTTTTTACAATTGGTTCAGCCGAAAAAATAAGGCCTTTCCAAATAGGTAAAGGGCGTATGATTGGAATTATATTGACTGGAATGGTATTGTTCCCAATTGGGATGTCTCTGGCATCACCACCAACGTATCATTATGCAAAAATGCCCAGGGTCATGGAAGAATTTATTGAAGCAATGGTTCCACCACCTCCTACAGAAGATGCCATAGCTATACGTGAAGGATGGTTTGTGGATCAATATGATGATGCGCTAGCCAAAGCAAAACTGGAAGGGAAACCATTATTCATTGATTTTACGGGTGTATATTGTGCCAATTGTCGTGTCATGGAACGGCGTATTTTTCCAATGGCATCCGTCAAGGAAGAATTTGATAAAATGATTCTTGTAAGGCTTTATGTGGATAAAAAAGACTCATTGAGTGATGCCTATGCTCAACTTCAATTTGAACGCTATCAACAAGCAACCCAGCCCTATTATGTTGTCTTGGATCCTGAAGATGAATATACATTAGCTGACACGGGTGGATATATTCCTAACGGGTTTTCGGATTTTTTAATTGAAGGATTATCTGCCTTTGATACACGAAAAAATAATTAAAACTTTTCATAACTAAACCAAAAGAAAATATTTTGAAACACTTAATCAATATAATCATTCTCACAGCATTTGTCTTCATGGGATGCGATAATGGGAACGCTCAGCAAAAAGCAAATCAAATCAAAAAGAGCCGTCCAAAAACTGTTCAAAAAAGAGTGCAGAAAAATTCAAATCAGGAATTGATCGCACCGGAATTTACTCTGGCAGATCTTGATGGAAATTGGGTTTCATTAAAAGAATTAAAAGGAAAGGTTGTTTTGCTCAATTTTTGGGGAACCTGGTGTGGCCCTTGTCGCCGGGAAATTCCAGCTTTTATCAAATTAACTGAAAAATATAAAAAGGATGGATTAGAAATAGTTGGGATCACACTTACATCCGGGGCACCGGAAAATATCCAGTCTTTTTCTGATAAATGGGGCATCAATTATACTCTTCTTACTGATATCGAAGGAAATGAAACACAGGTTGTTACCGCTAAATATGGCCAAGCAACAGGGCAACGGATCAATGGAATACCCACCACTTTCATCATTGATCGAGAAGGGTACATTCGCCAGCGTTATGTAGGTCCAAGATCTGAAGCAATTTTCTACAGGGATTTGGAACCCTACCTTTAGACACAAATCTTTAACTCACAATTACTCGGAAAATCCATGAGAATTATTCGCTTGTTCTTCAGCTATTCAGTCTGTCTTTTTTCAACACTTTATGCTGATCCAATTGACGGATACTGGCAGCAAAAAGTGGATTATGATATGGAGATTTCCCTTGTTGATACATCACAACAGTTGACCGGGTTTACAACTATAAAATACACCAATAATTCTCCTGATTCCTTGGATAGGATCTATATGCATTTATATCCCAATGCTTTCCAACTTGAGTCTGTAAAATACCGGGAATACATTGGAAACGCGGGACGTGAGTCAAGGGCGAAATATTTCAAGGATCGTTTAGATGGATTTACCAGTAAGATTGATGTTCATGATTTTTCTGTTGCCCTGCCAGAGGAAGGGGCTTCCTGGATTCATAAAATACAAATTCTGGATGAATTCGAAATTGATGATACTATCCTGGAAGCAAAACTCCTGAAAAAAATAGCGCCGGGCCAAACGGTTCGGGTCGATCTGAACTGGACCCATCATGTGGGTGAGATGGTGGAACGGGCCGGGTATTACGAAGGCCAGTATAATATGGCACAGTGGTATCCGAAAATGGTGGTGTATGATGAAGATGGCTGGAATGCGGATGTTTTTCATGCCCAAGGTGAGTTTTATGGAGAGTTTGGGGATTTCGAGGTCAAGTTTGACCTTCCCAAGGCATTCATTATTGCTGCCAGTGGAGTGGTGACTGATGGTGATCCGGGATGGGAATCTGTCACAGTTGACACATCCATTGACTTTGACGTGTGGGTCGATATTTATGATTCCACCTATGTTGAACCAGATACTTCCGACCGAAGAGCCGTTACTTTTTTTGCTGAGAATGTTCACGATTTTGCTTGGGTGGCATCCAAGGATTTTCTCTACGAAGGAGGAAAACATAATGACATTGATGTTCATGTGCTTTACGATAAAGGAAGAGGCGAGAAATGGACTAAAGATGTTCTTCAAGGCTCAATTCGTGCAATATCATGGTTAGAAGAAAAATTCGGGAAATATCCCTATCCTCAGGTAACTACCACAGATCGAATAAAAAGTGGTGGTATGGAATATCCCATGCTGGTTATGAATGGCCGGGAAGATGAAGGATTGATTGTCCATGAATACGGTCATATTTATTTTTACGGAATTCTTGCGAATAACGAAGTGGATGAAGCCTGGCTGGATGAAGGATTTACAACGACACAAACGACTCATTATATGATGAATCGTTATGGGAATCATGGGTTTGATTTAAGTTTGTATGAAGACCGGGTTGAATTTCCTAAGAAATATTGGCCTCTGGGACATAGTCTTCATTCCGATCAATGGTCGGCTATCCGTTTTATGCGCAGCGGTCATGATGAAAACATCAGTCGCGCATCATACTTATACAATAACGGATATGCTTATAGTCGGAATGCCTATACAAAACCGGCATTGATGCTTACGGAATTAAAATATATTTTAGAAGATTCACTCTATTATGGTGCCATGCAGCATTATTATGATAAGTGGAAATTGAAACATGTAAATGAACAAAGATTCGTGGATGCAATAGAAGAATTTACCGGTGAAGAATTGGATTGGTTCTTTGACGCCTGGCTCCACACAACTCATCATCTGGATTATGGGATTTCATCCTTCAGAAAAATCAATATAGATGGTAAATGGGCAATCAATTTAGGAATTGAATCTAAAGGCACTCGCTTTATGCCTCTCCTTGTAGAAACCACATTCGAAGATGGAACAACAGACCGTCGGTGGTGGAAAAATCACCTTTGGAGGTATGAAGATACATTTAACTATTCTGTAGATAAAAAACCAGTTTCAGTCACAATTGATCCGGATGTTCAAACGGTGGATTTAGATTTTCGGAATAATACCACAAACATGAAAAAAACCCTTATGTTTGATTGGCCGGGTTTGTGGTATAACCCCAGGAATGAATATGTTATTCGCTGGATGCCGAATTTTTATTATCATCAAGAGTCATCCGGGTTCGCTCCGGGACTGACTTTGGATTTTGATTATGGCCCTTACGAAGGGACTACCGTCCGCGCTAATTATGCCTATGAAACCCAAGACCTTTATTGGTATTTGGGAGGCTGGCGCCAACCGGTTCATTTTTTACCCAGAACTACCTTTCATTATTGGGCTTATAATCGACCTGGGGTAAAGGAATTAGGCGGAGAAGTTGAAAAGGAGTGGAATCGTGTTTATGGCAGAACACCCACTCATACAATATCTGCAGGATTTTATGTTCAACCGGAATATGATTCCACACGTGCAGTAAACTTGGGATATGACCCGAATGGTAAACTTGGCGTGGGATATTTGGACTGGTCTTCAGAGATAGGTTCTGTAGATATGAATGTAAACGGAGCTTCATCTTTGGGCAATTTATCTGATTGGAATTTCACACGATTGACTGCTATCGGTACTTTTTCAAAATCATTTAAAAAATTCAAGTTTAATAAAAGGATCATTGTTGGAAAAATTTGGACAGATGCTAAAGGTGTTCCGGGTCAGGAAGGATATAATATAGAAGGCAACAGTTCCAATGATATGGTTAGGAAAAATTATCTTGTTGATCAATTCTATGGATTTGAATTACAAGAAGGTGAGTCCTTAGTAAGCCACTATCATATGCCCGGAGAAGGAAACCTTCGTGGCTTTGTGGGCAAGGGTGAAAGAGGTGCTGAAGCCCTTACAGCATTTTCGTCCGAGGTAGATTATTCAAAATCCATTAAAAAAATTGATACTAGAATACAACTCGCAGCCTTTGTTGATGGCGGGATGTTTTGGGATCGATTCAATACAGATAAAGAAGAAATAGGAACAAAATTTAATTCAAGAACCCTGGCTGATGCTGGTCTGGGACTGAGGTTGAAAACGAATATTTTTGAAAAGGATCTTTATATTAGAATTGATTTACCATTTTTCATCTATGAAAAGGGAGGCTCGGAAGTTGAAGAAAAGAATTGGATTATCAGTTTTCAACGAAGTATATAATGAAAATAAGGTATGTATATTTAAAATTCTTAGACGCCCTTTTGATTTTAAAATGTAAACAAAGGAAAGTAATAAATCCGGTTATAGAAAATTGATTGAATTTCTGACGAGAGTTACTAAATTTGCGTATTCAAAGTTTTACAAAATTTTTAACCAACCGATATTTTTTTAATAAAATTAATCAGGAGATAAAATTGTGATTAAAAAGCTACCACTCCTCTTAGTAATATCCTTTTCTAGCGTTTCCCTTTTTGCACAGCCTGAACTTTGCCCTCCAGTAGGGCTTACAGTTTTTGGAGGGAATCAGGAAAACATAATCGCTTGGGCTGAACCCATTGGCAATATTGGTTGTGGTGATTTTCCCGTTAATGAACTCCCATTTTCCCATGCGAGTACCAATGCAGGTATGGGCGATGATTGGCCAGTCTCCGGCTCTAATGGTGAAGATGTTGCCTATACACTGAATGTAGGTGAAGCAACAACATTTGATTTTACTTTGTGTAATGATGCAACAGATTATGATACCAAAATTGAAATATTTACAAATGATCAAGATTGTATCACACCAGTTTCTACGGGTAATTACAATGATGATGATTACACTAACTGTCCAGAGCACAATGCGCCCTATCCACCCAGTGGATTGTGGGCTGTTACCCTCCAGCCTGGGCAATATTACGTTGTTGTTGACGGTTATGGCGGTGCAACGGGTAACTATGAAATTTCTATAAGTGTAAGCGGTGGTAGGAACAGTGATGGGTACACTGATAACTCAATTAAAACAGCCTGGCCATTAGAAATTGAAAAAATGCAGAATCTTGGGGTTCAGCAAAATGAGATAGATCTTTATACTTCAATTGTAATGGATCCAATCCGTTACACCCTGCAGAACACTAATACCCGTGATATCCCGGAAGAATGCGGGACTTTTTCGACTTACCGTGTTTATAATGCAACCGATGGTTCTATACTTACTGAAACAACAGATTTCAGTTACACGCATAGTGACCTGGCAAATGGAACAGAATACTGTTATTATGTAACAACAGTTTATGATGAAGGTGAATCAGAAGTTACCGATACAGAATGTGGTACTCCGAATACGTTTGATCCCCTACCGCCAACAAATGTTTATGCCGAAGTGTGGGACGAAGAAGTAAGCCTCTATTGGACAGCGCCTGAAGTTACCGAACTTGGTGTGCCATACTATGAAGGATTTGAAGAAGGTGGCTTATTTGATTTATGGTTGGTGGATGGTGGTGATAACTGGGTCTATGATGATGCTTCTGGTAATCCTGCGCCTTGTATGCGCTTTAACTGGAGTCCATCAGTACAGAATTATGACCAAAGCTTATATGCACCTACTATTCCTATTGGAGAGCTCACGGATGTTACAGTGGGATTCGATTTTGAATTTGATAATTGGTCTCCCTCGGGTGCTGAATTTCTGTCTATTGAATATAAAACGGGTACTGATGCCACATGGAATGTTATAGAGTTATTTGAAAACTCCGGAGAAGATTTCCCATTTGCGAACTTCAGCTACGATGTGACCGGTCTCACGGATAATATACAGGTTCGCTTTCATTGTTATGGCGCCACGTCCTTTGATTTGAATTGGTATCTCATTGACAATTTTTCTGTGACATCGGACGGCAGAACAAGCCGCAATGAATATGATTTTCTCGGTTACAATGTTTACATTGATGATGTCATAGATAACGAAGACATATTTGATACTACCGGATATACCTTTTATGGATTAGATAATGAAGTATCCTATACCTTTGGCGTGGCGGCTATTTATGAGGGCGCTGCAGGTGAAGATAATTATCAAAGTGAAATGATTACGGTAGATGCACAACCTGTCTATGTTTTTGGTGATGTTGTTGGGATCATTACAGACCCGAATGGCGCAACCTTAGATAGTGTAATTGTATCTTCTGGTGGTGCATCTGATACAACAGGAACAGATGGAACATTTACACTTTGGAATCTGGATGTAGGGACTAATACGGTAACGGCACGTCGCGGCGGATTCTACACATCAACCGAGGATGTAGAAGTTTTAGCCCAGGCAGATCCAACTGTGCAAGACTTTGTTTTGAGTCCGGATATGCCATCCCCAGTTGGTTTGAATGCAACAGCACTCGATGAGCAAATTTACCTTCAATGGCGCACCCCAGGCGGTCAAACTCTATATGATATGGCCTATTATGATGATGAATTGGAAGCTCAAATTGGGTGTGGCGGTCAATGTCAATTCGGTGTCCGTTTTACTCCACCCAACTATCCTGCTTTGCTCAATGGCTTGGTTCTATCCTTCCAGGACGGTGCAAGTGCAGTGGGTGCTGCAGTGGATGTTTACTTGGATCCTGATGGATTATTAATGGGACCTGTAGGGGATCCTATTAATTTAGTGCCGAGCGCTGATCTATCAGCCCCCGCTGAATTAATCCAATTTGAATTTGATGTTTCCGGCGTAGGAGTTGAGATCACGAGTGGTGATATATATATAGTTGTTAATGAAAATTTATCAGGATTTATGGGGATTGCCAACGATACTGAACCGCAGTCTCCTGAATACTATGATAGGAACTGGGTCTCCACCGGTGCTGAATGGGCCACTATATTTGATGTTGTTGCTGGTGATCCTGGTTTGACAGGTGATTTTGGTATCCTTGTTCAACTCTTAGGAGCACCGGGGCGTGGACAATACACCATGACAGCTACAGGTGATATTATTGAAGATAGACCTGTATCTATTGGCCAGTTTGCCAATTTTACGGATATTGCTATAACCGAGTCTGAAACAGAAAATCCAGACTTTATGACACAGTTGGATGAACCCTATGTTCCATTAAATCCATCCCCATTAAATGTTGATAGAGATGATCTGATTGAGTACAGAGTCTATGAAGTTGATACAGAAGGGTCAGAAACATTTGTTGTTGCAACAGAGGATACATTTGCAACTGTAACCGCAAGCCCGAATTATTTGGAATATTGTTACAATATTTCAGCATATTGGGCGACGGATAATTATGGTGATTTAGAATCCAGACATTCTAATGTTGCTTGTACAGTTCCATATACTTTAGGTGATGCAAACTTTGATAGTGAAGTGACAATCAATGATGTACTAGAGGTTGTGGATTTTATACTTGAAGAAGATGTTCCAACGGAAGACCAATTCAGAAATTGTGATGTAAATAGTGATGAAGAAATCAATATTGCAGATATTGTCATGATGGTTGATATCATTTTTGGTGGAACAGGCAGAGTCGTTGGATTTGATGCAGGCGAAATTGCCTTCATCGATCTCAAGACTGATTTCGAAAAATCTTTATTGACCTTCGAAATTGAATACAACAGTCCAGTTCGCGGGATTGAATTCGAACTCAAATTTGATCCTACTATGGTAAAAGTTATGCCACCTTCGCTATTGAATTTTCAGGAAAATGTCATGATCTCTTATACTGAAAAAGAGCCTGGAATATTGAAAGTGCTTGCTGCTGATCTACAAGGCGGACATATTGAAGCAACAGAAAATTCATATATGTCAATTCCGGTTGAATTCATGGGAAATGAGCGCGAGAATTCTTTTGTAAATCTTGATGGTATTAAATTAGCTGGTGCAGATGGAAGCCTTATTAACACAGTTGCTCGGACGAATTCTTCTGAAGTGAAAGTAATTCCTGGAGCATTTGCTCTCCATCAAAATTTCCCGAATCCGTTTAACCCTTCCACGGAGATTAGGTTTGATTTACCTGAAGCAGGTAATGTTAACCTTGCCATATATAATCTGGTGGGACAAAAGATCCGGACCCTTTCTTCTAATAATATGGCACCAGGATACCATGCCATTATTTGGGATGGTACCAATGATATAGGAAGCCAAGTTGCAACAGGGATGTATTTTTATTCAATTCAATCAAATGAATTTCAAGCTACGAAAAAAATGTTATTCTTGAAGTAAGTTTGAACAAAACGAATCCAGAAAAGCCCTCGTAGAAATACAAGGGCTTTTTCGTTTTTTTGGAACTCCAGAGATTGTGCAGCATTGAAAAACAAAACATGAGATGAATAAAATGAAACAATTATTAACTTCTATTTTATGGGTTGGAGTATTAAGCGCACAAAATTCAGTTTTACAGCAATTCAGTAAAGCTTTTGCGGATGTAGCAGAAAATGCACGACCAGCGGTTGTAACAATTATAACAGACAAAGTAATATCCCTGGAAAAATTTGAGAATTTTGGTTTCTTTTTTTATCAGCCCAACCATCCTAGGCAAAAAGAATTCAAGACCAATGCCATTGGTTCGGGCGTAATCATTGACGCAGAAAATGGATACATACTAACCAACAATCATGTGGTGGATGAGATGGATGGCATCCGGGTAAAATTGATTGATAAACGGGAATTTGATGCAATCATCATAGGTACAGACCCAAAAACTGATCTTGCAATTCTGCAGATAGATGCTAATAATCTTAATGATATTGAACTTGGAAATTCCGATAAAATTCGAGTGGGTGAATGGGTTTTAGCTGTTGGCAGCCCCTTTTCAGAAAATTTAAGCCACACCGTAACGACAGGGATAGTATCTGCCTTGGGAAGAAGTAATATTATGAATACTCAAAGTTATGAAGATTTTATCCAGACAGATGCTGCCATTAATCCGGGGAACAGCGGCGGTGCCTTGTTGAATTTGGAAGGAGAGTTAATTGGCATCAATACAGCCATAGCCACAGGTGGATACGAAAAATCAAATCGCGGCGTGGGATTCGCCATTCCATCAAATATGGCAAGACGGGTCATGAGAGATCTCATTGATAAAGGATATGTCACGCGGTCTTGGCTGGGCGTATTTATTCAGGAGTTGGATAATGAAACTGCCCAAGCTTTAGATATCAGTACCCGCAATGGTGCATTGATCACAGATGTGGTTGAAGGCAGTCCTGCAGAAAAAGGGGGTATTCAGGAAGGCGATG
Source organism: uncultured bacterium (assembly GCA_964648395.1). GTDB lineage: Bacteria > Fidelibacterota > Marinisomatia > Marinisomatales > UBA1611. The sequence continues at coordinate 15,613 of CAZYLQ010000011.1, forward strand.
TAATTGTTGCATTCAATGATGAACCTATTGCAGATCCTGCTAATTTAAAAAATGTTGTTTCTTTAAGTTCTCCAAACAGTTCAAACCGGGTAAAAGTAATTCGAGATGGTTCTCCAAAAACTGTTAAAATAGTCCTGGAAGAACTGCCTGATAACCCCCAGCAATATGCAACCAGAGAAAGAGTTAAGCCAAATGAGTTTGGTTTACAGCTGAAAAAAATCACTAATTCGCTCAAAGAAAAATATGATCTTAAAGAAAAAGATGCTTTGGTTGTTACTCGAATTGATCCCAATGGAGAAGCGTATGATAATGGGATTCGTGAAGGAGATATTATAAAACGCGTAGGAACTGAAAAAGTAACTTCTGTGAAACACTTCAATCGACTGGTGGAAAAATCCCGGGAGAAGAGTGCTATACTCGTGTTGGTAAAGAAACCAAATGGAGGTTCCAGATTCTATACACTTAATTTTGAATAACTAAAACAATTTTATTAAAAGGCGCCCTTAAGGGCGTTTTTTATTTATAAAACAACCGTGACTATCTTTACTGAATTGAGATAATTTCCCCGTCACATTTTGTTTAATATTTTTCCATTATCATGAGCATTAAAAAAGTAAATACTAAAGTTGATTTCATTGCGGCAGAGCATGATATCCTGAAATTCTGGGAAAAGAACGGCATTTTCGAAAAACGTCGAGAACAGAATAAAAGAAAACCTAAATGGAGTTTTATTGATGGTCCTATAACTGCCAATAATCCCATGGGTGTCCACCATGCCTGGGGTCGATCCTTAAAAGATATTTATAATCGCTATAAAGCAATGTGCGGTTATGATCTTCGATATCAAAATGGATTTGATTGTCAAGGATTATGGGTAGAGATTGAAGTTGAAAAAGAATTGGGCTTTAAGTCTAAGCGAGATGTTGAAGAATATGGTATTGAAAAATTCGTCACTCTCTGTAAGGAGCGTGTTGAGAAATACTCCGGAATACAAACCGAACAATCTAAGCGGCTCGGATATTGGATGGATTGGGATAATTCCTATTATACCATGTCCGATGAGAATAACTATACGATCTGGTCATTTTTAAAAAAATTATGGACGGAAGGGAAGGTATACCGCGGTAATGATGTTGTCCCTTGGAGTGGACGATCCGGTACATCTTATTCCCAAATGGAGATTATTGAAGGGCGAAAACTTGTTGCACATCAATCTGTATTTGTTCGATTTCCAATAAAAGGCCGCGAAAATGAATATTTGTTAGTTTGGACCACAACTCCTTGGACACTTTCCTCAAATGTGGTGGTCGGTGTTAATGTGAATCTTGATTATGTGAAACTTAAAGCACATGATGGATCTATTTATTATTTTGCGAAAGAGAATCTTGAATTCAAGCGATTGGAAAAACAATTCAAAGAAAAAAAGCAATGGGTGGAAGGTGTGCAAAAACTCAAAACAATTGCACAAATATTCAAGGAACGAGGCGGATACGAAGAATGTGGTACTCTCAAAGGTGCTGATATGGTGGGCTGGGAATATGAGGGACCTTTCGATGCATTTGAAGCGCAACTTGAACCCGGTGGATTTCCGATTGTCAATGAAAATTTGAAAGAAAAAGGAGTAACATCAATAATCCTACACAAAGTTGTTGATCCTGGGAAAGATAATATTGGCAATGATATAGTTGTGGCAGGAGAAGGAACTGGAATTGTTCATATGGCACCAGGATGTGGTGACATTGATCATAAAATTGGAAAAAAACTTGGGCTTGTCAATATTGCGCCTTTGAATGATGAATCAAAATTCATCGAAAAATTCGGTTGGCTCACAGGTAAAGTTGCAACTGAGAAATCCACGACAGAAGCAATAATTAAAGATTTAAAAAATCGTGGTTTTCTTTTTCATGTGGAAGATTATCCTCATGTTTATCCCCACTGTTGGCGCTCAGGTGATGAATTGGTCTTCCGTCTTGTGGATGAATGGTACATTAATATGGATTGGCGCGAGAAGATTAAAAAAATCGTTGATGATATTAATTGGATACCGGAATGGGGGCAGGATCGTGAGCATGAATGGTTAGATAATATGGGTGACTGGATGATCTCCAAAAAACGGTTCTGGGGATTAGCTCTACCTATCTGGACATTTGAGGATGGATCATTTTTTGTAGTAGGATCAAAAGAAGAATTAAAAGAATTGGCTGTTGATGGTTGGGAAGAATTTGATGGAAAATCACCTCACCGTCCATGGATCGATTCGGTGAAAATTAAACATCCTGAAACAGGTTTAATTGGTACTCGGATTAAGGATGTTGGGAATCCATGGTTAGATGCGGGAATTGTTCCTTTTTCTACATTAATGTATAATTCTGATCGGGAATACTGGAATGAATGGTTTCCAGGCGATTTTGTCACGGAATGTTTTCCAGGGCAATTTAGAAATTGGTTTTATTCCATGCTGGCCATGTCTGCAGAATTAGAGGGAGTTGCACCTTTCAAAACATTACTTGGTCACGCCATGGTCAAGGACGAAACAGGACGAGATATGCATAAAAGTTGGGGCAATGCGATCTGGTTCGATGATGCAGCTGAAAAAATGGGTGTGGATGTGATGCGCTGGATGTATGCTCTGCAGCATATTGAGCATAACCTTTTGTTTGGTTATGGCCCTGCGGATGATGTCCGGAAAAAATTAATCACATTATGGAACATTTATTCTTTTTATGCCACCTATGCTTCTGTAGATGGTTTTGATCCAAATGAACATCCGTTAAACAAATCTTCATTGACGATTCTGGATAAATGGATCTTAGCGAAGACTCATTTGCTTATCAAGGATGCCCAGAAATCGATGGATTTATTTCGAGTTGATGAATTTATGAAATCTTTTGAGATATACTTGGAGGATCTATCGAATTGGTATATTCGCAGGAATAGGCGTCGTTTTTGGAAATCTGAAGATGACAATGATAAAAATGCAGCTTATGCTACACTTTATAATGTACTCACTCACACAATTAAATTGATTGGTCCGGTTATTCCATTTGTATCAGAAACTATATACCAAAATTTGGTACGAAATTCTGAATTAGAATCTGTAGAATCCATACATCTTTGTGATTATCCAAAAACAGATGAATCCTGGATCGATCTTGATTTAATAGCCAATGTTGATTCCCTTAAAAAATTGATAGAATTGGGGCGGTCTGCAAGGAATCAATTCAACCAGAAAATTCGTCAACCTTTATCAAAAGTATCCTTTGCAGTTGAAAATGATCAAATTGCACTATTCATTATGAATAACCAAGATGTGGTTTTGGATGAACTCAATGTGAAATCAATTGAACGAATTACAGAAGCAGATCAACTTATTTCATATAGGATAAAACCAAATCTTCGAACATTAGGACAAAAATATGGAAAAGGTTTGGCAGAGATCAAGATACTTCTTGAGCAGAGTAATGCCTCTGATTTGGTAGAAAATATCCAATCCGCAGGAGAAATATATCTTAAAAATGCCGAGTATTCTTTAAATCGGGATGATATCTTCATTGAAACTAAAGCTGAAGAAGGTTTTGCCGCAGCGAGTGATAGTGGTATCACAGTTGGGTTATCGTTAGAATTGACAGAAGATCTGATTCTGGAGGGTATTGTGAGAGATGTGGTCCGGTCGGTACAAAACATAAGAAAAGATGCAGGGTTTGCTGTAGAAGACCGCATAGAAATCTCTTGGGATTTAAATGGTCAAACCGCCGATGCTGTGGGTAAATTTAGCACCTACTTTCGGAATGAAACTTTGACAAATAATATTTCAGAAAAAATTGAAAATGCGGATTATTCAGGATCTTTTAATATAAATGAAAAAATGTTTAATATAGATTTAAAAAAGATATAAGAAGGATAGCAAAATGCCATTAAAATCATATTCCAAAACAAAACTTAAAAAATTTAAAAAAAGTGTTCAGGCCAGGCTCGATGATGTTGCTCATGAAATGGACGATATCAAGGATACACTTGAGACTAATACTCGTGGTAATTCAGGGATGGCTCAGGATGCTGTTTATAGTTTGCACATGGCAGATGCAGGAACAGATTCCTACGAACGCGAAAAAGGATTTCATTTCATGAATCGTGAAACTGATTATCATAAATCACTGACAAAAGCATTGGAAAGAATCGCTGACGGTTCCTACGGTATATGCGTCATCTGTGATGAATTGATTCCTGAAGAACGGATGATGGAAGTTCCCAACGCAACAAAATGCGTTCAATGTAAAGAAAAAGAAAAGCTGAATCTGGCTTAATCTCTCATGAGCCTTTTAGGGCTAATCATAGCCGTCGTTTCTTTGGACTTATGGTCTAAATGGGCGATCAAATCATCCCTCCGTCTTTACCAGTCAAAACCTATTATACAGGATTTCTTTCATTTAACCTATGTGACGAATGATGGTATGGCATTTGGTTTATCTTTTCCTGGTGGAAAATTTGTTCTCCTTTCCCTCATACTACTAATGACTGCATTCATCACTGGATTACTATGGAAAGAAAGGAATGGTCATCCTTTAGTCAAATATGGTCTAGCTTTAATTCTTTCTGGAGCAATTGGAAACCTTGTTGATCGTATAATCAATGGAAGTGTGGTGGATTTTCTTGATTTTATGATTGGTAACTTTCACTGGTATATTTTTAATGTAGCCGACTCCGCTGTGACGGTTGGTATGGTCCTTTTCATTTATCACTCTATTATATTGGAAAAAAAAGAATCTATTAAAAATTCTCTACCTTGATCTGTTTTCATATTCAGCATTCCGAAGTGGTTGGACTTCGGTTAGACAAGTATTTGGTTTCCCAAATGCCTGATTACTCCCGTTCAAGAATACAATCTTGGATCAGGTCAAGCTATGTTTTGGTTAATGGACTTAACCGGAAAACCGGTTACACACTTGAGCTCAATGATATAATAAATGTGGATCCACAAGAAATTGTTGAAATCAATTCTAATTTGATTCCTGAAAAGATGGATCTAGACATTCTTTTTGAGGATGAAGAAATCGTTATTATCAATAAACCAGCAGGGCTAGTGGTCCATCCCGGAACAGGAATTTCAACAGGAACCTTGGTAAATGGACTTATTGATCATTTTAATTCCTTATCAGACTTAAATGGTCAAATCCGTCCCGGTATTGTGCATCGATTAGATGCAAACACTTCAGGGATTATGGTTATTGCAAAAACGAATATGGCACATGCGAATCTTGCGGATCAGTTTCTTAAACGACAGATTAAGAAAAAATATACCGCATTAACTTGGGGGCTTTGGACAGAAAGCAGCGGTGAAATAGATCAACCCATTGCTAGAAAAAAGAAAGACCCCACATCATATATGGTTTCGGAAGATGGGAAATCATCCATCACAAAATTTAAAGTAAAAAAGAAATTCAGGCATTTATCCAGAGTATCATTTTACCCAAAAACAGGGAGAACGCATCAGATTAGGGTTCATGCGACTTATTTGGGACATCCAATTTTTGGTGATATGAAATATGGTGGAGGTTTTTCAAAGGCTCGAGGATTCCTTCCTGAATTCACCAATTATTATAATAAGAAAATGAAAAAATTTAACCGTCATGCCCTTCATGCAAAACGGTTAGAATTCACACATCCAGCAACGAAATTACCCGTAATATTTGAGTCAACTTTACCGTCAAATTTTTTAAATTTAATGAATTCAATTGAATCATTTTATGATGAATAATGCCACAGAAACCATAAAAGAATTCCTGAAATATATCCAATATGAACGCGGGTATTCTGCACATACGGTTATTGCGTATCAATACGACTTGGAAAAATTTTTAAATTTTATATATCAGTATGACTCAATTCTTCTAAAAGATTTTGGAAAAATTGACCGACTAACAATACGTCATTTTTTAGGGAAAGAATACGAAGAAGGGAATTCTGCCAAAACGGTAGCTCGAAGACTTGCTTCTATAAAATCACTTTTTAATTATCTTGTTCAGGCAGAAGTCATTTGTGATAATCCCGCCATTCATATCAAAACACCAAAAGTTGAAAAAAAAATACCTACATTTGTTCAAGAAAATAAAATTGAAGATCTTATGAAAATGCCAAACTCAGTAACACTTATCGGTAAAAGAGATAGGGCAATACTAGAATTATTTTATGCAACAGGCATCAGGTTGAATGAATTGGCAGGACTCAATATCGGGTCCGTAAACCCACAAAAAAAATTGTTAAGAGTATTAGGTAAAGGAAATAAAGAGCGTATTGTCCCATTCGGAAAACCAGCCAAAAACGCATTAGAATCATACTTAAAGAAACGGGGAAAAAGTTGGGCTTCTCCCCAAGAAACACCTTTATTTACAGGCCGTGGCGAAAAGCGGATAGCAGCTAGAACGATCCAGCAAAGAGTTAATATTTATTTAAAAGCAGTATTGGGTGGGAGAACAGGTGCCAGCCCTCATACATTACGTCATACTTTTGGCACACACTTATTAGAAAATGATGCAGATATTCGTTCTATCCAAGAACTACTGGGACATAGTAGTATTTCATCAACTCAGATTTACACGAAAGTAAATCCAAAAAAAATGAAGGACATTTACACGGATGCACATCCACATGGATAGAATGAGGTACAGTAACTAA
>CAZYLQ010000012.1:0-22098 GCA_964648395.1 uncultured bacterium
ACAACAGGAACCATGAAAGCCAAAGTGTATCACGATGAATTGATAGAGAATAAGCTTAATCCCGTAATAATTTCACAAGATGAACAAGACACCATTTTTGAACCGGCAATTTATGATAAAGGATTTGGGATCAAAGCTTATTCAAATCCGGTTAGCCCTGAAGCACAGGGCAAACTTGAAACTGCAGTAAAATCATTAGTCACTGAAGGAGCAGAAGCAGTAATTCTGGGATGTACAGAAATTCCGTTGGCCTTACCAGAATCGAATTACAATGGTATCCCATTGATTGACTCCACTACCATTCTTGCCAGGGCTCTAATTTTAAACTCTAACCCAGATTCACTGAAGAAGTCAACAGAATGAAGTCAACCGGTACAACTCTCATCCATTTGGAATGTTCAAAATGCAATGCTGAATATTCTAAAGATTCTATTTACAATCTCAGTGACTGTTGCTCTCTCCCCCTTTTCCCAAAATATGATTATGATAAAGCCCGGGAGTGTCTCAAAAGGAGAATGCTCAGTGACCGAAACCCCAATATGTGGCGCTATAAAGAAATGATGCCTGTGAACTATGAAGAGAATATTACTACACTGGGAGAAGGGTTTACGCCGCTTGAACCGGCAGATTCGTTGGGCAAAATGTTAGGGTTCAGTAATTTATTTTTAAAAAATGAATCGATCAATCCAACCGGCTCTTTTAAAGACCGCGGCATGAGCGCTGCAATCTCGAAAGCAAAAGAATTTGGATTAAATAAAATTTCTATTCCAACAGCAGGGAATGCCGGCGGGGCAACAGCCGCTTATACTGCAAAAGCAGGACAAGAAGCTTTTATTTTTATGCCAGATGATACACCAAAAGCATTTCAAGTTGAATGTGAACAATACGGAGCACATGTAGAAATGATTGATGGCTTGATTAGTGATTGCGGAAAAATTATCGCTGAAAGAAAAGACCAAGAAGGCTGGTTTGATATTTCAACATTGAAGGAGCCCTACCGTGTTGAAGGCAAGAAAACCATGGGCTATGAATTAGCCGAACAACTTAATTGGGAATTACCAGATGTCATTATTTATCCAACAGGCGGCGGAACAGGCATTGTTGGCATGTGGAAAGCTTTTGATGAAATGGAAAAACTGGGTTGGATTGGGTTTCATCGACCCAAAATGATCTCGGTTCAATCTGAAGGGTGTGCTCCAATAGTTCGCGCGTTTGAACAGGGAAAAGACTCGGCTGATTTTTTTGAGAATCCTGAAACATCTGCATTGGGGCTTCGGGTTCCGGCAGCTATAGGAGATTTTCTTATCCTCAAAGCCATACGGGAAAGTAATGGGTATGCATTAACGGTTTCTGACAAGGAACTCATGAAGAATGTAAAAATGATTGGGAAACATGAAGGAATCTTTTCTTCACCGGAAGGCGGCGCAACTGTTGCAACACTCCCCAAATTATTGGATCTCGGTGTAATAAACTCCAAAGACCGGATTGTTCTATTTATCACCGGTGGAGGTTTAAAATATGTTGATTTGTTTTAGTTGATATATTTTTCTGCCAATTTTCTGAAACAGGCCATTTGTTCAAAAGCCAATTCTTTTGAATCCCACGCATGAAACGATTTGCAGTCAAACCCAAGTGAATCCTTCATGATCTCATAGGCATAATCTGTAAAGATAACTGTCCCATCTGCTTTTATTTCTTCGATAGAGTCGAGCTTCCCTGATTCTTCATTCATTTTGATTGCTTCATCTAAGGTAATGTCGTCAGGAAGCACTACCTCTGCCCCACTTTTATTCAATAACACCGGGTAACCACCAGGGAGTCCCTTAGGCCCAGGTGAATGGGTTCGCAAATTTTCATCAAATAACATAGCTTTCATATTTTTCAAAGCGGATGAAGCAGAAACCGTTGTAAATCCAATCCCCGGTGCATATAATTTTACCGATTCAAACATAACCTCATCTGTATCAAATTCTGATGTCACATCTTCCCCATCAACAAGGATCTTTAAGTAATACGGTGCTCCGGGCTGATAACCAGCCTCCCTGGGGAAAACCCAATGCTGGTGATGACAAACTTGGAATGTTTCAATACGTGAACGATCAATACCTTTTTGTTGTGCAACATAGGTTAAAACTGCCGGAGCGATTAAATCCACATTCCCAATCCCAATGGTAGGTGCTAGACCGACCTTTCCCATAACAGGATTCGTTAAACATGAAAGTGATGTATTGATATAATAGGGAGATAATCCTGAATCCTGAATCGATTTCGCAAGATTTAACCCCAAGGCTAATTGGCAGGGTAACCATGCTCCCAATCCGGCAGAACTTATTTTTGAATAGAGGCCATCTGGTAATTGACGAATGAGATGCCAGGTATGTAGTACTGTACAATTAATTATAGCATCCGGTTTTTCTGATTGGATCAATTCTGTTGTTCTTTCACCATCAAACAGATCAACTTGAATCGGTTTGAATTTCGGATGCATTCCATGATGAGCGGCACCAATTTCAGCATTATTGCAAGCCCAACGGGATTTTTCTTCCTCTACATCACCAACGATCCATTCAATATTGGATTCATCTCGAGCTGCAAATTCCAAAATATGTTTACCCACATCGCCTGTTCCAACCAATAATACTTTTTTCATCTAAATGCTCCCCAATTGAATTCTGTAAATAAATTTACAAATTGCGTAAAGAAATCTTTCCTTTTTTATTTCATACTTTTAAGTAGTCCCTTATAAATTCCGCCCACTTTTCTGGGTCAATTGAACAATAATGAATTCACCAAAAGCATCACCAACGCTTGTTATTAATGAAAAGGTTAATGCCATGTGGGCAGCCGGGCAGGATATCCTCCATCTTGGGTTTGGAGAATCCCGATTTCCCGTACATTCTGCATTAGCATGTACGTTTCAGGAAAATTCCATGCAGCGGAGCTACCTCCCTTCTCTCGGGATTCCAGAATTACGGGAAACAATCGCAAATTATTATTCAGATAAACTTGGTTTAAGATTTGATGGCTCCCAAGTAATTGTTGGAGTTGGAAGCAAATCTCTGCTGTATGCAATGATTCAGTCTATAGAGGGTGATTTACTCTTATCCAAACCATCATGGGTTTCTTACAGTTCCATCGCTACTTTGACGGGACGTTCAGTTCATCGCTTTGAATTAGATGCTGAACAGGATTATCAAATTAATATCCAAACATTAGATTCGGTTTATCAAGAAGCAATTGATTCAGGGCGAAACCCAAAAATACTTATCCTGAATTCTCCCAGTAATCCCATAGGAAATATTTCATCCGAAGAAGAATTAAAATCAGTAGCACAATGGGCAAAAGAAAAAGATATTTATATTCTCAGTGATGAAATTTATAGCCTTGTTACGCATGATGGTTTTACGCATCATACCATTGCAGAATATTATCCTGAAAAAACAATAATTTTTGGAGGACTCAGTAAGCATTTATCTCTGGGTGGTTGGCGGTTTGGTATGGCTATTCTTCCCAAAGGTGATGAGGGTAAATCCCTGATTCAATCTTTTCAATCCATTGCCGGGAGTATCTGGTCCTGTGTTCCGGGCCCCATTCAGTACACCGCTATTTTGGCTTATAGTGGAAACCGGAATATTGATGATTATATTAAAACGTGTACAAAAATTCATGGAATCCGTACACATTATGTTCATGGAAAATTATCCAGTATGGGGCTAACGAGTCCCAAACCTAGGGGTGCTTTTTATATTTATCCTTCTTTTAAAAAGTGGACAAGTAGACTTGGGGAAATGGGAATAATAACCTGTGAAGAACTTTCAACTTATTTATTGGATCACTATAGTATTGCAACTCTTCCTGGGAGCGCATTTGGTGATGATACAAATAAGTTATGTTTAAGGCTTTCAACAAGTTTTCTGGATATGGAAACGGATGAACAAGCTCAGAAAATCCTTGATGCCTATAGTGAAGAAAATGACCCCAAATTATTTATGGAGAAACATCACCCAAGAACAACACTTTTCCTTGAAAAAATGCGCAAATTCATCGCGGAGATAAATGAATAAAATATGAGAGAAGTAGTAATCATTGATGCAGTAAGATCACCAATTGGTCGGGCAGGCGGTGCCTTATCTTCCGTTCGGCCCGATGACCTTCTTGCAGATGTTCTAAAAGGACTTATTAAACGTACAGGGATCGATCCCGCTTTAATTGAAGATGTCTATGCAGGATGCGGAAATCAGGCTGGTGAAGACAATCGAGATGTGGCACGTATGGCAGTCTTACTGGCTGGATTTCCATTAGAAGTTGGCGGCGTAACCGTAAATCGAAATTGTTCATCTGGGTTAGAAGCGGTGAACCAAGCAGCCAAAGCCATTATTGCTGGTGAGGGTGATATTTTTATTGGGAGTGGAGTGGAAAGCATGAGCCGAGCACCCTTGGTCATGCCACGACCTTCCACTCAATCAAAATTAGGACATAGAACCGTTTTTGATTCTACGGTTGGATGGCGATTCGAAAATCCAAAAATGGATGCAATGTATCCGATTGTCAGCCTGGGGGAAACAGCTGAAAAAATAGCAGATGATTTAGAAATTTCTCGAAAAGATCAGGATAAGTTTGCTTTGGAGAGTCAACAAAAAGCCATTGATGCTATCAACCAAGGAAAATTCAAAAATGAAATCTGTCCTATATCTGTTCCCCAAAGAAAGGGCGATCCTTTGATTGTAGATATTGATGAACATCCAAGGTATAAAAAAGAGAATAGTGAATATTCAATTGATCTTACTTTTGAAAAATTATCATCCCTGAAACCCATTTTCAGGAAGAATGGAACCGTTACTGCCGGAAATTCTAGCGGAATAAATGATGGTGCAGCAGCAGTCTTGCTCATGAGTCGTGAAAAAGCTGATGAGCTTGGATTAAAACCCTTAGCCCGCTGGGTTGGATCAGCTATTGCAGGCGTAGATCCAGGCGTAATGGGATATGGCCCTGTTCCATCTACTAAAAAATTATTAAAACGATTTGTTTTAACTTTAGATGATATTGGGCTCATTGAACTTAATGAAGCGTTTGCATCTCAATCTATTGGTGTTATGCAAAAATTGAATATGAACCCGGAAATTACCAATGTGAATGGCGGCGCCATTGCTTTGGGGCATCCTTTGGGCTGCTCCGGAACTCGTATCTTGACTACCCTTATCCACGAAATGAAAAAAAGAGATACAAAATATGGATTGGTAACCCTATGTGTTGGCGTTGGTCAAGGTGTTACAACATTAGTGGAAGGATTGTAGAGTGGATCGCCCCTTAAAAGGAATTCGTGTCATTGCACTTGAGCAATATATGGCAGGTCCTTATTGCTCTATGCTGCTTGCAGATGCTGGAGCAGAAGTGATCAAAATCGAGCGCCCCGGCATTGGAGATCCCCGCCGATCGATTCCCCCATTTGTAGAAAATAACGGCATAAAAAAAGCCGGTGGATTCATGGCTTATAATCGAAATAAAAAAAGCATCGCTCTAAATATTAGAAATGATGAGGGGAAAAAGATTTATCAAGACTTAGTTAAAAATGCCGATGTGGTTGTAGAAAACCTTCGTCCCGGGTCTGTGGACAAACTCGGACTTGGATATGATGATCTGAAGCCCTTGAATCCAAAATTGATCTATGCGGCAATTTCCGGCTTTGGTCGCTTAGAAGGATATGAAGGACCGGATTCAAAACGACCTGCATTTGATATTGTTGCCGAAGCCATGAGTGGGATTATGCATCTTGTTGGGTTTGAAGATAAACCCCCTTCATGGACTATTTATGGAATGGCGGATGTTTACACAGGGCTCTGCACATCCTTTGCAATTACACAAGCGCTTTTTATGAGAGAAAGGACAGGAAAAGGCCAGTTTGTAGATAGTGCCATGTTGGATAATATGATTTCTCTAAATGAGCGGATGGCCATGCTTTATTCAATTACGGGAAAAGAGCCACACCGAGGTCGATTAACACATCTTTATCCTCGCGGTGCTTTTAAATGTATGGATGGGTACCTCGCTATGAATATACCAGATGACCTTGTTTGGGGTCGATTCTGTAAAGCGATTGGACGTGAAGGTTTGATTGAGGATGACCGCAGCAAAACAGGAACAGCTAGAGCTTCCAATGCGGAATTTCTTGCTCCAATTATTGAAGAATGGCTATCACAAAAAACACGGTCCGAAGCTGAAAACATATTAAATGAAAATGGTGTTCCTGTTGGATCTGTTTATACTGCAAAAGATGTTTTTGAATCGGAACAGGTTAAAAGTCGGAAAGCAATAATAGATATTGATGACCCGGATGTTGGAACCTACCAATTTGCCCGGGGACCCGTTATGTTATCCGACTCTCCGGAAATTGAAACAAATCCGGCGCCAGGGCTTGGACAACACACTATGAATATTTTATCAAAAGTCCTTCAGTATAGCGATGAAAAAATAGATAAATTGGCAGAATCAGGAACCATAGGAATCAACTAAAAAATATGAAAAATCTCAATCTCATTCTCACAATACTTGTTTTCTCTTTTCAGATATTAATTGCAGCCAGTTCTGATCCTGTCTTCGGTGAAAATGGTATGATTGTTTCTACCAGTAAACAAGCATCAGAAGCTGGAATCGAAATCCTAAAAAAAGGTGGAAATGCAGTTGATGCAGCCGTGGCGGTAGGATTTGCATTGGCTGTTACATCTTCATCCAACGGAAATATTGGTGGTGGTGGATTCATGGTTGCTGCCATGACGGATGGAGAAACTTTTACTTTAGATTACCGGGAAAAAGCACCTGCTGCGGCCCATCGTGATTTGTTCTTAAATGACAGTGGAAATGTGGTTCCGGGAATGTCTCTTTCCTCACGGGCCGGGAGTGGTGTCCCCGGTTCGGTAGATGGATTAATTCGGGCTTTGGCAGACCATGGATCCGGAAATATTTCACTTCGACAAGCACTGGCACCGGCCATCCGGTTAGCTGAAAAAGGATTTGAACTCTCTCATTATGAAGCTCGGCGATTTAATGGCTATGAGGGGCTATTTCAAAGCAATGATGCAGCGGCGGCAATCTTTATTCGCAAAGATAATAATCCATGGAAAAAAGGTGACAAATTAGTTCAAAAGGATTTAGCTAAAACCCTGAAACGAATTTCTAAATATGAAAGGGATGGTTTTTATACTGGTCCCGTAGCTGACCTAATTGTAGCAGAAATGAAACGTGGAAATGGTCTTATTTCTCTTGAAGATTTAAAAAATTATTCATCCGTTTATCGAGTTCCCGTTTCAGGAACCTATAATGGACATGAAGTCATTTCAATGGGTCCTCCCAGCTCCGGTGGTGCCCTTCTCGTTAATATGATGAATATGCTGGAGAATTATCCCGTGGATTCACTGGGCTGGAATTCATCAGATTATATCCATTTACTCACTGAAGTTGAACGGCGTGCTTATGCTGATCGAGCTGAACATATGGGTGACTCTGATTTTTGGGATGTTCCATTGGAAATGCTCACATCCAAAGTATATGCAAATACCCGGATAAACGATATTTCACTTGAAATAGCTACACCAAGTTCTGCGGTTTTTGCCAACGGAGCTCCGGGATATGAAAGTCGGGAAACCACTCATTATTCTGTAGTGGATCAATGGGGGAATGCCGTCAGTGTTACAACAACAATTAATCTGAGCTACGGTGGTGGCCACCTTGTAAAAGGCGCCGGATTTTTCTTGAATAACGAAATGGATGATTTTTCGTCCAAACCTGGTGTGCCCAACGCATTTGGATTGGTGGGAAATGACGCAAATGCCATCCAACCTGGAAAACGGCCACTAAGTTCCATGACACCAACCATAGTTTTAAAAGACGGAAAACCATTTATTGTAATCGGATCGCCTGGTGGATCAACTATCATTACCACAGCCATGCAGGTTATATTGAATGTGGTGATTCATGGTATGGATATTAAAGAAGCTGTAACATCGCCACGTTTTCATTCACAATGGGTACCGGATGTAATTATGACAGAACCCCGAGGATTTTCCAGAGATGTGATTAAAAACCTGGAAGCCAGAGGGCATATCTTGGTTCCCTATAAATGGGGTTACATTGGGGAAGCAAATGGAATATTAATCACCGATGATGGATTTTATGGTGGCGGTGATAGCCGTGGAGAAACAACGGCAATTGGGTATTGATTTAGAACCAAGATTCAATACCATTAAATTGGTTTACTTTATTCCAAGCAAATCATCCACTAAGTTTAAATAAATTGAAGGGCCAACTAATAACGCCCTTTCATCCATTGTAAAATGAGAACAATGATGAGGTGTTTCAAATAATTTTTGATCATTCGGGGCTGATCCTACAAAGAAAAAACATCCCGGAATCTTTTGTAAATAATATGAAAAATCTTCCCCACCCATGGATAAGTAGGGCATTCCCGCTTTTTCACCCACCACTCTTTCTGCTGCTTTCAATACTTTATTTGCAGGAACTGTATGATTGATAGTTGGGGGATATCCATCTTCATAATCAAAGGATATTTCTGCACCGAATGTTTTGGCTACCCCATCTATTATTTCCGCCATACGTATTTTAATAAGGTTTCGATTTTCTTCTGTGTACGCCCGTGCTGTTCCGGATAAAGTTACCTTATCTGCAATTATATTGAAATTGTGACCGCCATTGATCTTGCCCACTGTAACGACGGTACCTTCAAGGGGATTGGTATTACGGCTCACGATGGTTTGGAGTACCTGAACTAAATGGGATGCTACAACAACAGCATCAACTGTTCCCTGAGGTGCTGCACCATGTCCACCTATTCCTTTAATATTAATTTCAAACATATCGGCGGCAGCCAGGACTGGGCCATCAGTAATGCCTACCTCTCCAACCGGCTGATAATTCCAGACATGAATACCATAAATCTCATCAACGCCATCTAAACATCCGTCTTCGATCATATATCTGGCACCTCCTGCTCCTTCCTCCGCCGGTTGGAAAATGAATCGAACTGTTCCATTGAAGCTATCCCCAATTTGAGTGAGTACTTTAGCGGCTCCTAATAGCATAGCCATATGACCATCATGCCCGCAGGCATGCATCACGCCATCATGTTTAGATGAGAAATCTAATCCACTGGTTTCCTGCATAGGCAGGGCATCCATATCTGCACGGAGTGCAATAGTTGGGCCCTCACCGAAGGTTAGATCCGCAGTAACACCAGTCTTTCCAACATTCATTTGTGGAGCAAGCCCCATTTCTTTCAGAGTTTCACCAATAATTTTGGATGTGCGATGTTCCTCAAATCCCAATTCGGGATATTGGTGGAAATCTCGTCGCCAATCGATAATATTTTTTTCAATATTTTTAATCTCTGATCTAATATTCATATTATTTCTCTTATATTTTTAACTCTGCTCAATTATATGTGGAACTTGTTACCAGTTGACCGCAGCCGGCATCAATATCTGTTCCCTTACTCCAGCGAACCGTCACCGGGAAAGGTGCTCGTTTCAGGGATTTCATAAATGCTTTAATTTTTTCATCAGATGGTCTACTGTAAACATCACCAATTTCATTATATGGAATCATATTTAACTTACATTCAATCGACCCCAAGATTTGAATAAGCTTTTCTGCATCTTTGGGTTGATCATTGATCCCATCCATGAGTACATACTCAAAGGTAATCCTCTTACGGGAATTGTATGCATAATCTTTCGATGCTTTAATCAGATTTGAAAATGAATGTGTTGCTGTAATCGGCATTGTTTTTAATCGTTGGTCCTGTGTGGTTCCATTAAGGCTCACTGCTAGTTTGTAAGGTTGTTGTTCTTTAGAAAATTGTTGGATCTTGGGTACAACACCTGCAGTTGAAATGGTGATACGCCAAGCTGCCATATTAATTCCTTTGGAATGGTGAAGAATATCCGCCGCCGCAATGGAATTCTTATAATTTAGAAAGGGCTCACCCATGCCCATAAAAACCACATTGGTAATTTTTTGTTCACTCATTTTCTGGAGTTGAAGAAATTGATCTACAATTTCACCTGTAGTAAGATTCTTGATAAATCCCATTTTTGCAGTGGCGCAAAAATCACAATCCACAGCACATCCCACTTGCGTAGATAAACAAACTGTGATTCTATTGCCTTCTTTCATTAATACAGATTCCAACAAATTCCCATCAAATAATTCAAAAAGGATTTTCTGTGTTTGTTTTGAAACCGACACATCCTCAGTTATCATTTTAAGCGGATGAATAGGTACATTGGCAAGTTTTTCCCGAAACGGTTTTGAAAGATTAGTCATAGCGGAAACATCATCCACTTGTTGGCAATATATCCAATCAAAGAGTTGTCGTCCACGGAATGGTTTTTCTCTTTGGGATTCAGCGAAAGACTCCAAATCGTGGATTGATTGGCCAATCAGTGGTTTATATTTTAATTTCACTATGTCAGACATGAACTAGAATTTCCGAATCAATATATGAATCTTCAATGGGAAACTCTTTTAATTTGAATGCGTTGATTCTTTCTTTTTAGGGCAAGTCCATTTGGGTAACTTTTGCCCCTTTTTAAACAGTTAACAAATACAATTTTTATGATAGATACACAACAAGATTTGGTGATCCTTGAACAATTAGCTAAAACCAAACAATCTTTCTCCCAGGAAGTTGGGAAGGTTATTATAGGACAAAAAGATATTCTGGATCATATGCTCATTGCACTTTTGGCAAGGGGGCACTCTCTCCTAGTTGGTGTTCCAGGATTGGCAAAAACTTTACTCATCAAAACATTATCAGATGTGTTAGACCTTTCTTTCAAGCGCATTCAATTCACACCAGACCTCATGCCCAGCGATATCACAGGCACTGAACTTATTGATGTGGATCCCAATTCGGGACAGCGTTCATTTCGATTTTACAAAGGTCCAATTTTTGCTAATATCGTTTTGGCTGATGAGATCAATAGAACACCACCAAAAACGCAAGCAGCTTTGTTAGAAGCGATGCAAGAGCATAAGGTTACCACCGGGGGACAAACATACGATCTCGATGAACCCTTCTTTGTTTTAGCTACCCAAAATCCTATCGAGCAGGAAGGAACTTACCCGTTGCCGGAAGCGCAGTTGGATAGATTTATGTTTAACCTGAAAATTGATTATCCCACTACTAAAGATGAGATTGCCATCGTACGGGAAACGACAACAACAGAAACCCAACTGGTCCAGGCAATTATGTCAAAGCAGGAAATTGCTTCCTATCAGGATCTTGTTCGACGTGTACCTGTAGCAGATAATGTTGTGGAATATGCTGTCAAACTAGTGAGTGCTACACGACCGAATGCAGATGACTGTCCGGACTTTATCCGCCATTCTATTGATTGGGGTGCTGGCCCGCGTGCTTCTCAATATTTGGTATTAGGTGCTAAAGCAAAAGCTATTTTGGAAGGACGGCCCACACCTAATATTAATGATATTCGAGACCTGACTTTACCCATTCTTCGTCATCGAGTTTTGCCAAATTTTAATGCTGAAGCTGAAGGATTAAAAATAGAAGATATCCTAAAACAACTTCTGGAAGTTATCACAGAATAAAATGGCGACATCTACAGATAAAAGAAAATATCTTCAGCCAGAAACAGTCGCCATGCTCAATTCCATGGCACTTAGGGCTCGCCTTGTGGTAGAAGGATATATTATCGGTCAGCATCGAAGTCCTTATCACGGTTTTTCGGTTGAATTCGCTGAACACCGTGCCTATGGGCCTGGAGATGAAATTCGGCATATTGATTGGAAATTGTATGGAAAAACAGATCGTCTTTATGTAAAGCGGTATGAAGAAGAAACCAATCTCCGGGCTCATCTTATTTTGGATACGAGCCGATCCATGCTTTATTCTAGTGGTGGTGTTTCTAAACTAAATTATGCCAATTCTCTCGTTGCTGCATTATCCTATTTAATGATCAATCAACAGGATGCAGCAGGCTTGGTTCGGTTTTCAGGAAAGATAGATTCATTTATTCCTCCTAAATCTAAATCCAGCCATTTGAATGCAATCCTAACCCAATTAAATGATGAAAATGCAGGAAATGATACAAAGATTGAACCAGTCCTACATGAAATGGCAGAACGAATTAATAAGCGCGGATTGGTCGTCCTGATATCAGATCTTTTTGATGATCCTGATGAGATTATGAATGGCCTAAAACATTTTCGTCACAAAAAACAAGAAGTGATTGTTTTTCATATTTTGGATCGGAAAGAATTAGAATTTAATTTTAATACACGTACTAAATTTTTAGATATGGAGACTGGTGAAGAGATTACCACTGAACCGTGGCACATTCGCTCCAGTTATACGAATCTGGTCTCAAGTTTGCAGGACTACTATCAAAAAGAATGCCGAAATAAATTGATTGATTATATACCAATATTCACCGATCAAAACTTGGATCTTGGTCTGACAGAATATTTAAACAAACGAAAAAAACTGGGATAGGGTGAAAGTTTAAAATATTGACCCTTCAAATTTCAACTTTTTTTAATACCCTTCAGCTACGTCTCGTTTATACCGAATTAATTCTAAAGTTTTCTGATAGGTATCTTTATTATCTATATCAATGATCATAACAGATTTGATCTTTTTTTCTGCTTTACGGTACCACCGAGCACTTTTTTCCAGATTTTTTTCAAATCCTTCCTCCCCATTCAAATAATTATCACCAAGACCTTCGTAAGATCGAGCCATACCTAATGCAGCTTCATAATCATCTTCGTTTAGATAGAAAGCTTCATCAAATGCTTTTTCTGATTCTTCGAAGTTTTGCATTTGGCTATAGATCACACCCAAGTTAAAGTAAAGATCGGCTTTTATAATCTTATCATCCTCATTAGAAATTGCATTCTCAAATACTTCAAGAGATCTTTCCCTTTGTCCTAAATCATAATAAGTTCCTGCCAATTCGCGTAAAACTTTGCTATTTGATGGCTCAATAGATGCTGCTTTTTCATAATAAGGAAGTACATCTTCAGAAGAAGCACCTGCACGAATAAGTATTTGTCCTGCACCGAAATTGGCTTCAAAACTTTCTGGATTTTTTTCAATGGCCGTTAATGCCGCATTTTTTGCTGCATCTTTATCTCCAATATCAAAATAACATTTCGCAAGGGTAACATGTGTATTCGCGTCTTTGGGATTAATGGTAGCTGCATTTTGGAAATGAGTGATGGCTGTTTCAAGGTATTGGGGTTTATTATCCGAATCATCCTGAATCTTCTTGAATTGTTCTACACCAACATTGAATTCTTTAGCCCAGTAAAATTCTATATAATTAGAAACGGCTTTTTTTACAGAGATAAATGATCCACGGACTTCGATCTCTTTATCCGGATCAATCGCCATGGCTTTATCGAACATAGCAACCATATTTATCCAATCGCCATCTTGTGCATGAATCTCCAAACCTAAGACGACCGGGATTTCAGGATTTTCAGGTTCAACGGCCATAGCTTTGGGTAACC
Source organism: uncultured bacterium (assembly GCA_964648395.1). Taxonomy (GTDB): domain Bacteria; phylum Fidelibacterota; class Marinisomatia; order Marinisomatales; family UBA1611. The sequence goes on from CAZYLQ010000012.1 coordinate 13,549, forward strand.
ATTCTGCAGCTTTTGAAAAATCAGATTGTTGGATCGCCAATTTGGCAGTCGTGTATTCCTGGCTTGAACAAGCTACCATTATCATGGAAAGCGTGAAAAGTATTGCCAGGAATATTGATTTATTAGTTAGCATATTTTCCTCAATAAATAAACGATTAAAGCTACCGAATTTACCTGAATTCGGATTATGCTTCCAAGGGATTGTGGATAAAGGGTTATTAGGTGATGTAAATTTTTTAGCAGTGTATTTTTTTTATTTGAAAAACTTTATTCTTAAGAAATTTATTTTTTCAATAGCAAATTGCGCACCTAATTGCTGAATAATTTCTTCAGCCAATAATCCTCCAATCTCACCGGCTCTTTTAGTAGAATATCCTTTGGCTAGTGCTGCTAAAAATCCTGCTGCATACATATCACCTGCACCAGTGGAATCAATTGCTGTAATGGGTAGCGGTGGCAGGAGATATTTTTTTCCATCATCCAATACTAAGGAACCTTTTTTCCCAAGTTTGATTCCTGCACGATGTACAATTTTCATCAATTCGTCTGCCGATGAATCAACATTTTCCGAATCAAACAAAATGGTAAGTTCGGCGTAATTTGCAAAAACGACATCAACATCATGTTCAATCATAATTAAAAATTCATCTTTGTTTCTATCAACTGCAAAGGGGTCTGCCACATCAAAAACAATTTGAACGTTATTCTCCTTTGCAATAGAAATGGCTTTTTTAATAGCTGCCTTTTGGGAATCGGTATCCCACATATATCCTGTAAAATAAAAGAAAGTTGATTGAACCAATTTTTTCTCATCTATATCTGCTGGGGAATATTCACGGCACATTCCAAGATGTGTATTCATGGTTCTTTCACCATCGGGCGTAACAAGAATAATACTTGATCCAGTTGGGCCATCACCTCTCACAAGTCCTGAAACCACGCCGTATCGATCGACCTGTTCCTGATAAATATTACCAAATTCATCATGGCCTATTTTTCCAGCAATCAAAGACGGTGTTCCTAGACCTGCGCAAGCTAGGAGAGTATTTGGCGCTGATCCACCGGGGAAATATTGGGGAGTATACTTCTTAAAATATTGAATGATTTCTGATTGCCGATTCTCATCTACAAGATGCATAACGCCCTTACTCAATTCTAAATTTTTTAAATCTTTATCCGTTGAAGAAATCACAATATCAATGAGAGGATTTCCAATTCCGTAAACTTTGGGTTCCATATGATAATCTAATAATTGTGGTTTTGATTTAATTAAAAAACTAAATAAATGAGTATAGAGTTTACACTTGAACAGAAACCCTCTCAATATGTAAATCTGTATAATCTCTAGAAATATCTTGCTCGTTGAAATCTCAAAAATGTATATTTGGCGACTATGGTAACAAAAACCTTTGCTATTATAACTGATATTCATTCTAATCTGTCATCGTTGGTTCATGCTCTATCCCTTATAGATCAAAGAGACGATATAGATCAAATCATCTGTCTTGGGGATTGTTTTGCCTTAGGTCCGGAACCTGAAAAGACACTTGAGATGCTAAAATCAATCCCTAACTGTATTTTCATCCGAGGGAACCACGATCGATATCTTTTGGAAAAACTTTGGGAAGATGAATTGCCTTCTCTTGAGGGAATGGATCCCTATGACCCTGTGTGTCAAGCCATTGTTCAAAATGAAAAATGGACCGCTGATAAATTAGGACAAGATGGGTATAATTTTTGTAAAGCTATGAAAATTGCACATAGGGAAATTATTGGAACAATACTGGTTGAATTCACTCATGCATGGTATAAAAGAGATGATCACCCTCCATCCGTATCAGAAGCAATTATTTGGAAGGACCGTGTGATTAAAACTAATCCAGAAATACAAAAAGTTATTTTTATTCATGGGCATGTTCATGTCCAGAGACATCAGATTATAGATAATCTCACTATTTTATGCCAAGGAGCAACTGGACTTCCATTTGATCGAGATCAGCGCGGGTCTGTTGCATTTCTCACTGTGACTGAAGATGATTTTATTTGGGATGTAAATCGGTATGAATATGATTATAAAACCACATCACAACGGCTGGATGAACGGAAACCACCATTCTTCACAAATCTCCAATCAACTATTAAATACGCATCGATTCGAAACGACCTTTAGGTCAGATGGCCCTATTTTCAGGTCGTAATTTTCACGGCTAATTTATTATTCAAATGTATTATTTCGATCATAGTGCAACCACACCTGTCCACCCTGATGTTTTGGATCTCATGCATTCAATCCAAAAAGATGTATATGGTAATCCATCCAGCGTTCATTCTCAGGGAAGAGAAGCCCGATCACTCATCGAGACTGCCCGAAAACAGGTGGCGAAAGCTATTGGCACAATTCCAAATAAAATTATTTTCACAAGTGGCGGTACCGAAGCAAACAACCAAGTATTTTGGTCGTTATTAAATCAAAAGAATCTACATGTGGTCTCCGATACGATTGAACATCCGGCTGTCTTAAAAGTTCTTTCTGAAATGGAAAATCATGGAATTGACTACGATCTGGTGAATGTTAATAAAAATGGGCGAATTTCCATTGCGGATATAGAATCTGCGATTAAAAAAAATACCTGTCTCATTTCAATTATGCTTGCAAACAATGAAATAGGTACCATTCAACCTATAAAAGATATTGTAGCATTAGCGCATGAAAATAATATTCTTGTTCATTCCGATGCAGTTCAGTGTCTGGGAAAAATGCCAGTGGATGTCAATGACCTTGGTGTGGATTATTTAAGCCTTTCTGCTCACAAGTTTTATGGCCCCAAAGGAATAGGAATCCTCTATTTCAAAAATATGGATTCTCTTTCTTCTCTAATGATTGGAGGTGGGCAAGAAAAAGGACTCCGTGCCGGGACCGAGAATATCGCATCCATTGCCGGCATGGGATTAGCAGCAGAATTGGTAACAAACCAATTGGACCATCATATTAATGAATTAGCATTATTTGAAGCTCATTTTAAATCAGAACTCAAAACAATTTTCCCAAATGCCATTTTCAATGGTGATACTAACAACAAACTTCCAGGACTTGTGTGCGTTTCTTTCCCCGGTTATCGTTCCGATATTCTCATGGCAAAATTGGATCGTGCAAATTTGGCTGTTTCAAGTGGCTCCGCATGCGGATCTGGAAATATAAAACCTTCTAGGGTTCTTTCTGAAATGGGTGTAAACGATGAAACCAATATTTCTACACTTCGTTTCAGCTTTGGCGCATCCAACACATCAGAACAAGTGGACCTGCTTCTTTTCGAGCTAAAAACCATTCTCACGGACTGATGGAACATATTGCTGTGGGTATGAGCGGTGGCGTAGATAGCGCTGTGGCCGCATCCATCCTTGTTGAAAAAGGTCATGATGTAGAAGGACTTTTCATGAAAAACTGGGAAGAAGATTCCGAATACTGTAATGCTGAAGAAGATTATAAAGACGCACTCCAGGTTTGTGATACATTAGGAATCCCACTCCGGTCAGTGAATTTTGCGAAAGAATATTGGGAACGTGTCTTCCAGAATTTTTTAGATGAATACAGATCAGGGCGAACTCCCAATCCGGATATTCTCTGCAATACAGAAATCAAGTTCAAAGAATTCCTGAATTTTGCTAAAGATCTGGGTGCAGACAAAATTGCTACAGGACATTATGTCCGCAATAAAGAAGTGGCTGGAAGGGTTCAATTATTAAAAGGTTTGGATCTGGGAAAAGACCAAAGTTACTTTTTATATGGTTTAAATCAGGAACAAATCTCCAGTACACTTTTTCCCATTGGTAACTTGAGAAAACCAAATGTACGTGAGAGAGCAGAAAAACTGGGATTTGATAATTTTAATAAAAAAGATAGTACGGGAATTTGCTTTATTGGGGAACGGGACTTTAAGGAATTTCTTCAGCAATACATTCCGGCCCAACCTGGTATCATGGTCACACCCAAAGGCACAAAAGTGGGTGAACATGATGGGCTTATGTATTATACTCTGGGTCAACGGAAAGGATTGGGAATTGGCGGCGGACACAGTGCTGGTAAAGGGGCTTGGTATGTTCTGGATAAAGATCTGACAAATAATGAATTGATTGTTGTACAAGGGCATGACCATGATGGTCTTTATCAAAAACGCCTTACGGCATCTGATCTCCATTGGATCTCCGGAGAAGCTCCGAATAGTGAAAACCTAAAGGCGAAGATCCGCTATCGTGCGCAAGATGCAACCTGCCGGATCACCGAATTGAATAATACCGATATATCCGTTAAATTTGAAGAACCACGTTTCGCCATCGCACCGGGACAATCGGTTGTATTTTATAGTGAGAATATTTGCTTGGGTGGGGCGATTATTGATAAAGCATTTAATTAATTATTTTAATAATTTTACCCTCTTCTATTTTGGAACAAATATATCTGTATTAAATTCAATATTACATGATTCATATTTTAAAACTACTTATTAACTTATTTTTTATGTCAGGATACATTCTGGCACAATTTCGCACGGATGTACCAGTCCAAACCTTGCCCACCAATCTAAACGGTGAATTGGATGCCCAACCATCCCTTTCACTATTTGATCCAGTACGGTTTGATATGAGCCACGGCTTTACAATGTCAATGATGTCTATGGGTGGACAATCCACTTCCATAGCAGGATTTACCAACCGCATCACCTATATGGCTATGGACAATTTGAGATTTGATGCAAATGTAACCCTTTATAAAACACAACTGCCATTCCAGCAACAGGGTGCACTTTTGAATCAGCTGGATGTGGGTTATGATGCGGGTATTACCTACCAACCCACGAAAAATTCGTTTCTGCAACTCCGGTTCCAGAACATCCCACACTATCAAAGATACCAAACCCATTCACCCTTCAACCCGAGGTACATTAAGTAAGTGGCAAGAAAAAAAGGTCTCCACCGCAAAAAGAAATCCCAATCCCAAAGCATAACACTTAACGCTGCAATCGGCATTGTTGGCGTTTTACTTCTAGGATTCATTTATTCATTCTCCCGCAACGTAACCCATACCGGTGTGCCCATTGAGGTTACATTTCCAAAGATCGAACCTAAACGTCTTGCTAAAGATGTTTACCAGAAAAACCCAATTCAGAATATTAAAGTTGAAGTCTTGAATGGTTGTGGTTTAAAGGGTATAGCCGCACGAACAGCAGATTTTCTTCGTGAGAATCATATAGATGTGGTTCGTTCCGATAATGCGGATCACCATGATTATCCAAATACAGTGATCATCAGTCGGAATGAAAATGTAGAAAGTTTGAGAGCTGTTTCAAAATCTTTTGGTATCACTATGGATGATAAAACCCATATTATAACAAACGATCCTGATGAGTCTCTAGGTGTTGATGTAACAGTGATCCTTGGAAAAGACATTACTAATTTCACCGCAATTTCTGATTTTATTTTTACAGTTCAATAAATGTCTGACTCTGCACCGGATTTTGTATCCGACCAGCATCTCCTAAAACAGATCTTAGACCTGGCGCTTGACAAAAAAGCGATAGAATTGGTTGCAATGGATGTTCGTGGTCTGTCATCGGTTACTGATTTTTTTGTTATTTGCTCAGGTGACTCAGAGCCTCAAGTCAAAGCCATTGCTGATAATATCAGGAGGAGTACTCCACACAAGCCCCGCTATCTTGAGGGATATGAAAATTTAAATTGGGTACTCTTGGATTACTTCGACGTTGTGGTTCATGTCTTTAGAAAAGACGATAGAGATTATTATAATATTGAAAAATTGTGGGCTGATGCTCCCATAACAGAATTCATAGATGAAGAAACTGAAACAACAGATCACTAACGCAGTCTCCAATTCTCTTACGTCTCTTGCCTATCCGAAAAAAGAGTTCTCTTTAGCACCGCCAAAAAATCCGGAATTTGGAGATTTATCTACCAATATTTCTCTTTTACTCACACGAAATCTCAAAAGACCTCCATTAGAGATTGCTCAATCCATTGCCAAAGAATTAAAAAAAGAATTACCGCATCATATTTCAGAGATTACGGTTACTCTACCTGGGTTTATCAATTTTAAAGTAGACAAATCCTTTTATCAATCCAAAATCAAAACCATTTTGGATGAAAATGACTCTTTTGGCAAAAGTGACTTGGGTGTGGGAAAAACAGCCAACGTTGAATTCGTCAGCGCAAATCCAACTGGCCCTCTTACGGTGGGTCATGGCCGAAACGCAGTTCTCGGCGATACAGTTTCAAATATTTTAGAATGGCAGGGATTTCATGTAACAAGGGAATATTATTTTAATGATGCAGGTCGGCAGATGCGAATTCTTGGCCAATCTGTTGAAGCAAGATATTTTGAGATTTTAGGTAAGGAATTTGAATTTCCTAATGATGGATATAAGGGCACTTATATTAAGGATATTGCCCAGACCATTCTCGATGACCTGGGAGTCGATCTCAGCGCAGGGGATTCAAGTTTTAAAGAAAAAGCGGAAAAATCTATTTTTGAAGACATTAAAAAAAGTCTTCTTAATCTTGGGATCCATTTTGACCAATTCACCAACGAAAAAACATTCTACGAAAATGGTGAAATTGACAAACTTCTAAGCGAATTACGAGACAAAGATCTAATCTATGATAAGGAGGGTGCCACGTGGTTTAGAGCAACTGCACTTGGAAAGGATCAGGATCGTGTCTACATCAAAAGCACAGGCGAACCTACCTACCGTGTACCGGATACGGCTTATCACCGCGACAAAATCAACCGTGGATTTGATCTCATTATTGATATTTTTGGAGCTGATCATGCAGACACATATCCGGATGTACTTCTAGCTCTGGAATCGCTAGGACTGAAAACGGATCAAATCAAAGTGCTACTTTACCAATTTGTAACATTACTCCGAGGTGGTAAAAAAATTAAAATGTCCACACGAGAAGCCAATTTTGTGACAATGGATGAGTTGGTGAATGAGGTAGGTTCAGATGTTGTACGCTACTTTTTTATTATGCGAAGCATGAACACACATCTCGATTTTGATTTAGAACTGGCGGCTGATCAATCTGATAAGAATCCTGTCTTTTACCTGCAATATGCACACGCACGAATCTGTAATATTATTAAACATGGGCAAGAATCAGGATTAGAATTAGGAGATGATTTTGATTCTACACTTTTATCTCATCCAGAAGAAATTAATTTAATCCAGCACATGGTACGATTTCCAGAAATCATGGGACTAGCTTTCGAGAACCTGGAACCACAAATTATTGCTAACACCCTTCAAGAGTTGGCTACACGATTCCATAAATTTTATGGACACTGTCATGTGATTACAGAAGATAGAGCACTTTCAAACGCTCGGTTGGCACTCATCACATCGGTAAAAGTTATCATGGGAAATGGACTTAAGATACTGGGACTCACAGCGCCTGAACGCATGTAATGATTGATTTTATTCATTCCGAAATTCAATTTTTCATTCTTTGTATTACTACATTTTTCACACTCATCAATCCTATAGGAATAGCACCAATTTTATTGGTAATGACAGACCGATTCTCAAAGGAAGAAAAAATAAACATTGCATGGAAAGGATCCTTAACTGCTTTTATTACACTTATTATTTTTTCAATCTTGGGCTCAGTGATTTTCAATTTTTTTGGGATCACAATAGAAGCATTTCAAATTATGGGTGGTATTTTATTTTTTAGAAGTGGCTTTCGAATGTCTGAAGCAAAGATTGGACGTTCCAGAACCACACCTATGGAGCGTGAAGAATCTCAGGAAAGTGATGACTTAGCTATCAGTCCTATTGGAATCCCTTTAATTGCAGGGCCAGGCGCCATTACTGCATCCATGTTATTATCCAGTCAAACACCTCAACTCTATAGTTACGCAACATTGGGGGTATCTATTTTCCTAGTCCTGGCAGTGGTATATCTCATTTTAAGAAATGGTGGTCTTCTGTTGAAAGCACTGGGTTATACCGGCATGAGAGTCATTCAAAGATTAATGGGGTTAATTTTAATGGTGATTGCAGTTCAGTTCGTAATTAATGGTGTTATGTCTATCCTTAGCCCGTTGTTTTCCCCATCACTTTAACAAAAGCATTTTCTGGGCCTGAATGTCCTCCCCAGCAGTAATTTGTAAAAAATAAATTCCCGTACTCACTCGTTTCCCAAAATCATTCGTTCCATGCCAGACAAATTTGTGTCGACCAGCTTTAACCTTATTTAGATCTAAATGACGAATTGTTCTCCCTAGTAAATCATAAATGATAATATTGACATCTCTTACTTCGGGTAAATCATAATTGATTGCAGTAATCGGGTTAAACGGATTCGGATAATTATTATAAACCATGAATTTATCTGGAAGGATTTCCACATCAATGGATGCAATTCCATCGGCCAAGGTTACTCCGGTAATATTCATGAATTTGTATTGAATTTGCGCTTGAAAATATTCCTGTTCTGTTTCCGGAATAATTAATGTAAGTGTGGAATCAAATC
>CAZYLQ010000013.1:0-8861 GCA_964648395.1 uncultured bacterium
GTATCAATACTGGGGTTACATCCATCAATTATGGTACATTTATTTTTGGTACCGGAGCGACGATTCACGGTTTCCAGATAGGAATTCAACTTTAATGAGAAAAATCATCATCCTGTTTTGTATCGGAGTGATTTTCGCCCAGAATAATTATCCTATTGTATTAATACATGGATTTATGGGGTGGGGTGAAGACGAAATGGGTGGTTATAATTATTGGGGAGGTAGAGAAGATTATTCTCAAATGCTTCGAGATCAAGGTCACATAGTTTTTACCGTTTCAGTAGGTCCTGTTTCGTCAAATTGGGAACGTGCCATAGAAGTTTATACCCAGTTGAAAGGCGGACAAGTGGATTATGGTTTAGCACATGCTGAAAAATTTAATATTATTCAAAAACCTGAATTCAAAAGTTTTGAAGCACTTTATCCGGAATGGGATGATAATTACCCGGTGCATTTGGTGGGACATAGCATGGGCGGTCAAACTGCTCGAATGCTACAGTATCTTTTAACCCAAGAAATTAGTGAAAGCGAAAAAACGGATGATTTAGAAAAATCAGAATTGCTTGGACAATCTCATTTGAATTGGGTCAGGAGCATAACATCCATTTCAACACCACACAATGGTACTACATTAGCCAATGTGGTAAGTAAGACAATCCCATTTGTTCAATATTTCGTTGGTTTAGCCAGCGTTGTTGGGACACGATTTTATGATTTTGATTTAGAACAATGGAGTTTTTCACGAGGCGAAAAGGAATCTTGGGCAGGGTATGTTAAACGAATGCGAACACATGATGCCTGGGCTACAAAAAATATAAGTTCTTGGGATTTATCTATAATTGGTGCAAAGGAATTAAATAATTATCTCCTTGCAGATCCAGATGTGTATTATTTCTCTATCAGCACATCAACTACAGAAAAAAGTGAAGATTCCCCGAATCATTTTCCTATTGAAGGAACATCTATACTTACTCGTAGTAGATCAAAAATACTAGGTTCACGTGTAGGATATTGGGCTGATGGAGTACCTACTGATTCCACCTGGTTCGAGAATGATGGTATTGTTAATACTATCTCTATGGCAGGCCCAACAACAGGTACAAATGGTGCCGATCCAATTGTAACCTTTGAAGAAAATGAATTTCTTATTTCGGGTCAATGGTATGCAATTGGTCCAATTCAGATGGATCATTGGAATATAGTTGGTCATTTAGGTGATGATATAACAAACAAAATCGCGAAAAATGTTTTAACGAATCACGCTATTCAACTAAAAGAGCTACCTCCATTTTGAATGTGAAAAAGAAATATTAATAATTTAAATCCGGTGGACTTGCCAAATTTCTAATAGCTTAAAAAAAAGATTGGCAACTGGTGGTTGAAATAAACATTACTATTATTCTCTTTTTAACCAATCCATACTATTTGTAAACTACAAATATGAATTACAGCGAGTTACTTTCTTCATTTTTAATTGATCTCCAAAGTTTGTACCGGAAAAATGTTTCTATAAGTGGAGCATCATTCCCTCAAATCTTGGCTTTATCTATTATTCCTGATGATGGGATTGAAATGTCTGCATTATCAAAAAAAATTGGCATAGACAATAGCACTGCCACTCGACTTGTTATGGGCCTCGAAAAAAAAGGATGGGTAAATCGTCGCTCTGCAAATTATGATAAACGTGTCATTCAGGTTGCTCTCACACCAGACGGAGATGAGATTCAGACACAACTAGAACAGCAATTTGATTTACTTGGTGCAGCCATAGAAAGAGAAGTAGATCCATTAGATCGGAATGAAATGATAGAATATGTGTCTTCACTACACTGGATTTTATCAAAGTTGATTCTAAAAAATGAGAAACTTGTATAATGCAACAAAATAATTTTACATTATCTATTTTAACTTGGTATAATAAACAAAAAAGATTTCTACCATTTAGAGATATAGATGACCCTTACAAAATTTGGTTATCTGAAATAATGCTCCAACAAACTCAAATGGAAACGGTAATTCCTTATTTCTTGAAATGGGTCAGTAAATATCCAACTATTACATCAGTGGCAAACACCAATCTGGAATTATTATTAAAACTTTGGGAAGGGCTTGGTTATTATTCCCGGTGCAGGAATTTCCATAAAGCTACAAAGATAGTTGTTGGAAAACATGGCGGTGTTATTCCTGATAATTGGTCAGAATTTCGAGCATTGCCTGGCGTAGGAGATTATACAGCAGCTGCAGTTTTGTCTATTGCCTATAATCAACCTTATATTGCGATTGATGGAAATGTAAAGCGTGTTATTGCACGTATCCTTGGATTAAAAAATTTATCAAATAGAAATATGACCCGAATGAAAAACTATTTGACAAAAAATATTTCAATGGATAATCCTGGTGATTTTAATCAAAGCATGATGGAGTTGGGTGCTAAAATTTGTTCTCCTAGGAATCCGTATTGTGGAAAATGTCCTTTGTCTTTTAACTGCCGGGCATTTGCCATGGGTGACCCTGAGTCGTATCCATTATCAATTATAAAGAAAAAACCTCCTCATTATGAAATCGTCGTGGGTATCGTTTGGCGAGGTGAAGAGTTTTATATCCAAAAACGGGGAGAACATGGAATGCTTGCTGGACTTTGGGAATTCCCCGGTGGTAAAGTTAAGATCGGAGAGTCCTTGGAAGATGCATTATATCGCGAAATACAAGAAGAGTGTGGTGCTATGCCAAAAATCTTGAAAAAAATTGGAACTATTAAACATGCTTATACTCATTTTACAATCACCTTTCATGGATATCATTGCGAAGAGAATGGCACATTAATTCGTTGTCAGCAAAATTCTAAATGGATCAAACCAAACCAAATAGATGAATTTCCTTTTCCTAAAGCCAACCATAAACTTTTTTCAATTTTAGAAAAACAAGGTTGGGATGTTTAATACAATTATTTCAATCATTCTTTGGCCACTATGGTTTATCTTTTTTGCCATCACAATGGTATTATTTTTTGTTTCTTTTTTGATTTTACCCCGGAATATTCTCCATTATATCATTCGCCCCATCTCTTGGACCTATTGTCTTTTGGCTGGACAATGGTTATGTAAGGAAAATGATCCACCCAATCCTGATGGACAGCCCTATCTGTATATGTTCAATCATGAATCCATGTTTGATCAATTTATGATTGCTGCATTCATACCTCATTATATCACTGCTGTGGGAGCTATTGAACAATTCAAATACCCAATTTGGGGTTATATTATGAAACAATATGGTATTATTCCCATTGTCCGCAAAGATATTAAAAAAGCACTCAGTAGTTTATCCAAAGCTGAAGATGCATTAAATAGTGGGGTCTCTTTATTAATTTCTCCGGAAGGAACACGAACATTAACAGGTGAAATGAGTCCCTTCAAAAAAGGGCCCTTTCATTTGGCAAAAAATACCGGCGCAACTATTATACCGGTTGGGATTATTGGGGCTTACAAAGCAAAGAAAAAGAAAGATTGGGTACTCACACCAGGTAAACTGATAACACGATTTGGCGTCCCCATAGAGAAAAAAGACTTTGAAAATTTATCTGTAGAAGAAACTCGAGATCTTGTAAGGGATCGTATTCAATTATTAATCCAAGCATGAGGCCATCTATGAAACAATTATCACTCATCCTTTTCTCAGTTTTTATTTTAAATACGGCACTAGTTGCACAGCCCACAATTTCTTCGTCACCAACTGTTGAAGAGCGCTACGGAGACAGGATTGAATTATTGGGCGTCAAATTCACAGGACCACTAGTGTTATGTCAAATATTGATAGCCATTCTTATGGCAATTACATTTTTACAATCGGCCATTGATAAAATGCTGGATCGGAAAGGGAATCTGGAATATTTTGAGGTACATTTTGCAAACTCACCGTTGAAAGGAATTACTAAGCTATCTTTATCATTGTTAACTATTTTGGAATTAACGGGTGGACTTATGCTAGTCTATGGAATCTATTATGCATTCGCAGAACGAATAACTCTATGGATCTTTTATGGATTTGTGTGGTTGTCACTTACCATCATTGTTCTTTTTACTGGACAGAGATTGGCGAAGGATTATATTGGTGCTGCGGACTTAGTCCCATACTTCATGTTAATCATGCTTGGCATAATGAGCATGTATTAAATGAAAAAAACCTGTCTAATAACGGGTGCCACGGACGGAATTGGAAAACAAACCGCGCTCGAATTAGCACACAGGGACTATTCCCTTGTCCTCGTTGGTCGCAACTTGGAAAAAGGAGATGCTGTTGTTTCTGAATTAATTCATGAAACGGGTAATAATTCCATTCGATTTCATTACGCTGATTTATCTATCATGAAAAGTGTCCAAAATTTGGTAGATGAAATTAAAAGAACATATGAAACTATTGATGTCCTGTTAAATAATGCTGGTGCCTACTTCAGCAAATTAAACATGACAGATGAAGGATTTGAAAAAACATTCGCCTTGAACCATTTGTCCTATTTTTATCTTACGACACATTTATTGGAAATAGTGAAGCATGGAAACCCGGGTCGCATTATTAATGTTGCTTCTACAGCACATAAAAATACAGAATTAGATTTTGAAGATATTCAAGGCATAAATGATTATAAAGGGTGGCCGGCATATGGGCGATCCAAACTCATGAATATTATGTTCACCTATGAATGTCATCGTCGTTTTGGAGATTCTCGAGTGACTTTTAATTGCTTGCATCCCGGTTTTGTAAACTCAAACTTCGGGAATAATAATTCAGGTATTACCCGAAGCTCTATCAATTTAGCGAAATCTGTTTTTGCTATTAATGTGATGAGTGGTGCCAAGACCAGTGTTTTCTTGGCATCAGCAGATGAAGTAGAAAACATTAGTGGAAAGTATTTTGATAAATGTAAAGCTAAAAAAAGTTCTAAAGTTTCCTACATTGAAAAAGACCAAAAACAACTTTGGGAAACAACAGAAGACATGATCAAATCAATTCAAACTAATTAGCGAGAGTGAAAAATGAGTAAAAAGATCTTAAAAAAGACACTGAAAGATTTTAGAAAAAATACATTGGACAATTCTAAGGTTCGTTTGGCGCAGAATGCATCTATCCGAAATGAAGTTCTTGAACTCACCATGGATTGGGAATATTTTCGAAAAATCGACCACACCTTTTCAGACGTTATTTCCAAAGAAATGCCCGTGACTAATCAAAAATCCAGTGGGAGATGCTGGGGGTTTGCCGGCTTGAATCTTTTTAGGATTTATCTTGGACGTAAACACAACCTGAAGGATTTTCAATTCTCCCAGAGTTATTTCATGTTTTGGGATAAACTGGAAAAATCCAATTACTTTTTGGAATCCATTTTAAAAACCACCGATAAACATTGGAGCAGTCGGCTCATTATGCATCTTTTGGATAATCCAATCCAGGATGGTGGTCAGTGGGATATGTGGGTTAATCTTATTAATAAATATGGTGTGGTACCTCAATCAGAAATGCCCGAATCTCATTCATCCAGCAAATCCATGAGAATGAATCGTATGATCACCCGGAAACTTCGTGAATTTGCGAAACAACTTAGGGAAGCAAAACAGGATAGCGCATCCGATTCAGAATTGCAATCCAGGAAAACAGACATGTTAGAGGAAGTTTATCAAATGCTCACCATTCATTTGGGTTCGCCCCCGAATACATTTAATTGGCAAATTCGTAATAAGAAAAAAGATTTTTTCCGGTTTGAAAAATTGACACCCCAAACCTTTTATCGCGATCATGTTGGGTTGAATCTGGATGAATACATTTGCCTGATCAATTGTCCCATGAGCGATAAAGAATACAATAAAGTCTATACAGTGGAATTTTTAGGGAATGTAGTGGAAAGTCACGGAATCCGTTATTTAAATGTGGAAACCAATGTCATGAAACAAGCCGCAATCAACTCGTTGAAAAATGATGACCCGGTTTGGTTTGGCTGCGATGTGAGCAAACATTTTCACCGTGATTTGGGTGTGATGGATATATCCCTCTTTGATTTTGATTCTTTTTATGGTACCAAATTTGGGATGGATAAAGCTGCGAGATTAGAATATGGTGATAGCCAAATGACTCATGCTATGTTATTTACAGGTGTGGATCTAGACTCAAAAGGGAAACCAACGAAGTGGCGTGTGGAAAACAGTTGGGGTGACAAAGGCGGCGATAAAGGGTACCACATCATGACAGATAAATGGTTCGATAATTACAATTATGAAGTAGTGGTTCACAAATCCTGTTTACCCGATGATTTGGTTGAAATATTTGAGACGAGTGAACCGATTCCTTTGAAGCCTTGGGATCCCATGGGCGCTTTGGCCAAATGACATCCAAAAAACTTTTTCTTTTTGATATCGATGGTACATTAATCTCTCCAGGCGGTGTTTCCCGAGGACTCCTGGCTAAAGCCATTTCTCATGAAACAGGACAGAACGTTGAATTGAGTTATAATGATGTGGCCGGATTCACGGACCGGAGCATCACCCGCCACGCATTGGTGAGACTGGATCATGGTAGATTAGTGTCTGAAACTCTCTTGAATTCCATATTGGATGCCTATGTGGATTCCATGAAAATAGAATTCACTGAATCGGATGAACCTTTTATATATAAAGATTGTGTCGCTCTATTAGATGCGGTTGAAGGGGCTGACCACGCCACGTGTCTATTAACAGGAAATATGAAATCTATTTCTAAAATTAAATTAGAGAAATTTGGACTTTGGGATCGGTTCCGGTTTGGCATTTTTGCTGATGATGCTGAAGAGAAATTATCCATGCCGCGTCTGGCAAGAGAAAAAGCCTGGGATGTGATGGCAGAATCCTATCGCTTAGAAAATATGATCCTAGTGGGTGACACAGTTCAGGATGCAGAAGCAGCAACTGAGAATGAATGCCAGTCTGTGATTGTTTGCCGAAAACCTGAAAAAAGAGAATTGATCCAATCAGCAAATCCCACATATTTGGTAGACAATTTATCTGACCAAGAAACGATAGCCGCTATAATTTGATATTGTCTTGAATGGCATTCCGCCATTTCAATTTTTTCTCATTTATTTTTTGTGATGGAATTGGAGAAAAAATCTGATCTACGCTTTTGGATGAATTAGATTGATAGGTAGGGTTTAAGAGTCTAAAAATACCATAGGCGGTTCTATCCTTCATGTTGGAATGTCCCACGGATATTCCCGTTAAATCAGCAATGAATTGAAGCAAGGGAGAGCGGGATCCGCCACCAGCTGCCGTCAAAAGTGAAGGTTTTGAAGACATAATTGGTTCCAGGCATTCCAAAATATCATTCACTAAAAATCCAATGGATTCCATCCCTGCTCGCACAATCTCGTCTTTATCTGATCTTTTGTCCAAATCAATATAAACATCGTTAAACCCTGGCCTCCAATAGGGTGCCGCAAGTCCATTAAAGCCGGGAATGAATATCCCATCTGTTTCTGTTTTTGAAGCCCGGTAATCCCATTCCATTTTATCATGAGGAATCCCCAGTTCTTCTTCCAAATGATAGAAAAGAGAATTACATGCATTAATAGTCCCTTCCACCATAAAATATTTAATATTTTCATCTGAGTAAAAGACACTGGAAATAAGTCCATTAACTATTGTTGGGTTTTGCCCTGCATTGAATTGTACACTACCTGATGTGCCAAAGTTGGTTGCAATACTACCAAGCTTCAGTCCTGCTTGACCAATGAGAGCTGCTTGTTGGTCGCCAATAACAATAGCAAGTGGAATTTTTGAATCGAGCATATAGCCAAAATCATATTTTACAGGAACCAATGGCGGTAGACATTGCGGAGAAACTCCGAATAGATTTAAAGCGAAATCTGACCAATTCCCCTTATGAATATCATAAAGCAAAGATCGGCAAGCGATGGATTCTTCCACACCAGCGGTTCCTGTCATGGCCTGGGAAAGAAATGCACTCAATGGTCCAAAATATAATTCTCCATTTTTAACACGGTTTTTCAATTGTGGATTTTCCCGGATCATGTGCAAAAATTTGGGTCCACCAAAATGAGCACTCAATGGTGTCCCCGTAATTTGCCAAAGTCGGTCACTATGGGTGGAAAATTCTTCTACAATAGCATAAGCTCTACTATCCTGCCAACTTAAAGCCGGCGAAACTGGCGTACAGGATTCCTTTTCCCAAAATAAAAAAGTAGAGCGTTGAATAGCCAAACCAGAAGAATGAACAGGCATATCACCGGATGCGATCACCATTTTTTCAAAGAGAGATTTGCAAGTTTCCAAAATTACAAGGGCATCAGATTCAACATGATATTGTTTAGGTCGAAATAATGCATGTTTTATTTTTTGCGAATGAAGAACCACGCCATCAGAATTAAACAAAAATGCTTTTGTTGAAGATGTCCCAGAATCAATAATAATATAATTCATAAATCAAACTTAACGAAGATTTCGTAAGGATGGGGTAATCAGGCCAATCACGCCACAAAGAGCTGCCCCAATTCCGATACCAAAGAATAATATTTTTACTGAAATAATGGATGTGATAACCCCTACAAAACCAGCAGAAATAGCGGTCGTTCCGACAACACCTAAATGAACAACAGAGAATAACCTGCCATGATATTGATTTGGAGTATGAATCTGGATAATTGATGTTCGACTTATCATAATAAATGGAATACCTATTCCATGTAGGCAAATAATCACCATTGCCATTTCTACGGACTCGGCCCAATACATTAGAGAGAATGTGATTCCATCTAATATGAGCCCAATACCCCAAATCATTCCATTAGGCATCCGTCCATTTAATTTTGAAACGAGAAA
>CAZYLQ010000013.1:8961-21776 GCA_964648395.1 uncultured bacterium
CAAATAATCCAGACATTTTCATATCCAAACCAAAGAAATAATGGAATCAATAGTACAGTTAGTGCTTGTCCAGCATTGGCAAAAATCATGAGTCGCAAACGGTTTAATCGGTCTGAAAAAACGCCTGCGTAAAGTCCGAAAATCAGAGCAGGTAAATAGGCGCTCATAGCTACAATTCCGGTAATGATAGATGAATTTGTCATATCCAAAACGAGCCAGATGAGAGCTAGTTGATAAATGGCATCTCCTGTTTGAGAAATTGCTTGGGCGGACCAAAGTAGGGCCAGATTGTGATTTTGATATTTTTTCATCGATGAAATAGGCGTAGAAATTAGTCCCAAAACGTTTTTTACATATAGATTTTCCCTTTAAATTGAGACTCTATTTTGAACCAAGATTTGAACATTATTACAAAGGAGTACGAGAATGACGTACATTATTGCTGAACCTTGTGTAGGAACCTGTGACACCGCCTGTGTTGAGGTTTGCCCCGTAGATTGTATTCATGGTCCTTATGATAAAGAAGGTGCCGGTGCAGAAGCAAAAGTAGACGGCTTTGTCCCGAAAGATGAAGATATGCTTTACATTGATCCTGAAGAATGTATCGACTGTGGCGCTTGTGAACCGGAATGCCCAGTAGAAGCCATCTTTGAAGAAAGTGAAGTTCCAGAAGAGTGGCACAAATATTCCAAAATTAACTACGAATGGTTTGGTCGCGAATATGCAGGGTAAAAAATAAATAATAGCTAAAGGTAATTAAAAGCGGCTGTCACTTGGCAGCCGCTTTTTTTCAGCATAAATCATGAATAAAGAAAACGTACTAGATAAATTAAAAACGATTAATTATCCTGGATTTTCTAGGGATATTGTTTCCTTTGGAATGGTGAAGGATGTCATAGTTGATGAAAAGGCTGTGATTGTTTACCTCAATATCACATCGCAAAACGAAGCAAAGAAACAAGAAGTCGTCAAAAATATAAAACAGGTATTATCAGAATATTTTGTAAAAGTTTCAATTGAAATATCAGGGGATGCACCGAGTCAGGCTCCACCAATTGAGCCTCAGCAGCAAGCACATCCGGCTATTCTCGATAATGTCAAACATGTGATCGCAATTGCCAGTGGAAAAGGCGGTGTGGGGAAATCTACTGTTGCTGCCAACTTAGCTTGCGCCATGGCAATACAAGGGAAAAAGGTTGGCTTGCTTGACCTCGATATTTATGGTCCATCTCTTCCCATTGTTCTTGGACTCAATGAACAGCCGGAATTGACACAAGATAAAAAATTAATCCCTTTAGAAAAATTTGGAATGAAGGTCATGAGTTTTGGATTTATAAGCGGGAACGAAACACCAGTCATTTGGCGCGGGCCCTTGGTAGCGAGGATGACAGAACAGTTTTTTCGTGATGTAAAATGGGGCGAATTAGATGTGATGATTTTGGACTTACCACCAGGTACGGGTGATATCCAATTGACGCTCACACAAAAACTTAGAATGTCAGGAGCAGTCATGGTGACCACACCACAGGACATTGCCCTTGCAGATGTTCGTAAAGGTGCCGACATGTTTAGAAAAGTGAATACACCTGTTTTGGGTGTAATCGAAAATATGTCCGGATTAGTTTTGGAAGGTGCAGTAGAAGGTGACGTTTCAGCCATGACTATCAATGGTGAAAACGTAGACCTAGATAACACAGGTAAATTTAGTTTCACAATGGACCTCTTTAAAACTGGTGGTGGTAAAAAAGAGAGTGAACGACTTGGCGTTCCTCTTCTGGGTAAAATACCTATTTCACCTGAAATTATGTCTGCAACCGATGCCGGAGTTCCTGTGGCACAAAAAGATCCGGATTCCTCATTGGGGCAACTCTATCATCAAGTGGCTCAAAATCTTTTATCTTCTCTTGATTAAATGAACAGGGAATGGAAAGTTGGTTCATCCGTACTACTGCAAACTCAGGGAGATATCAGCTATGGTAACTCGGTTGTATCCGATTATTGCCTAGGTTAATTTCGCCCGCTTTTTTCCTTATTATTATGACACAATCAATGAAAGAAAATATCCTGGGTGGGCATATCCCAAAACATATTGCCATTATTATGGACGGCAATGGTCGTTGGGCAAAGGAGCGTTCTTTACCGAGGGTCGCAGGACACAAGGAAGGAGTCAATTCAGTTCGAGAGATTACTCGTGCATGTGGAGAGATCGGTGTAAAACACCTGACGCTCTATACATTTTCCACAGAGAATTGGCGACGTCCCAAAGCTGAAGTGAGTGCTCTCATGACACTTCTATTAAAAACCATTAGTGCGGAAGTGAGAGAACTACATAAAAATAATGTTCGTTTTACTGCAATCGGTGATTTGAAGAAATTACCGAAATCCACGCAAAAAGGGATTTTTGATGGAATTGAGATCACTAAAAACAATACGGGATTGAACCTCTGTCTTGCATTGAATTATGGAAGTCGCCAGGAAATGGTTGCAGCAGTCCAAGCTATTGCAACAAAAGTGCAAAAGGGTGATTTAAAATTGGATGACATAGATGAAACTATTTTCTCCAATACGCTTTCAACATCAGACATGCCTAACCCAGATCTATTGATACGCACCAGTGGGGAGTGTCGTTTAAGTAACTTTTTATTATGGCAATGTGCTTATTCAGAAATTGTAATGACGAAAACCTTTTGGCCAGCATTTCGTGAAGATGCTCTCATAGAAGCAATATTAGAATATCAATCACGGGAACGACGATTTGGAAAGGTTAGCGAACAGGTAGACAATTAATATATGAAAAAATTATTTATTTTTATTTTGAGTTTAACTCTTGGGTTTGCCCAAGGGATTCCGGCGGATATCACATTAGTCAGCGTGAATGTAGAGGGCAATGCCGTTACATCCGAGAATACAATTCTTTTCACAGCCGGACTTCGTGAAGGACAAACCATTTCACAAGCAGAATTTCCTCGGGCCATAAAAAGACTATGGCAATTAGGACTTTTTCAGGACATTCAATTACGGTATGATAACGAGACAGATAAAGGATTATCTTTAACGATCGTGGTGAAAGAAAATTTTATTTTGGGCGATTTGTCTTATGATGGGAATAAAAAAATAAAAGACCGCAAATTTGAAGATGAGGTTAGTTTGTCAAAAGGTCAGCGACTCCGGCCTAACACACTTCATGAGACTGCAAAAATAATCAAAGAACTTTATGAAGAAAAAGGGTATTTGAATGCGGAAATTAATCCTGTAATCGAAATTCCTGTCGAAGAATCCACGCTTTTTGATGGTAGAGCAAAAGATATAGTTCGAAATGTGATTTTCAACATTCAAGAAAATGATAAGATTAAGATTGGAAAAATTATTTTTCAAGGTAATGAATCTTATTCAGATTTAAGACTACGATGGACTATGAAGGAGACCAAACAGCAACGTTGGTATATGTTCTGGCGATCCACATTTGATGATAAAAAATTTGATGAAGACTTGAATCTTGTTTCCACGTACTATCGTAATAAAGGCTATAGGGATTTTCGAATTGTTAGTGATACTATTCAGTTTAGTGAAAACCAAAAGATGTTGAATTTGGTTGTAACCGTTGATGAAGGGCCACAATATAAGTATCGACATTTTTCATGGGAAGGTATGACCCTTTTCGATAAAGAAATGCTTCAACGCTCCTTAGGGCTGGAATCGGGTGATCAATATAGTGATGAAGATTTTAACCTTGCCCTTTTTGATCGTGTCCAGGGCTTATATATGGATCGTGGTTATATCTATAGTCGAATTGAACCTGAGATTACACCCGTAGGTGAAGATTCCTTAGACATCCATTTTATCGTAACAGAAAATCACAAAGTTTATATAAATCATATTGCCATTAAAGGTAATACTCGAACAAGAGAAAATGTAATTCGTCGGCAATTGCGGGTTTTTCCCGGTGATGTGTTTAATCGTGGAAGATTGATGCGTAGCCATCGAGAGGTTATGATGCTGAACTTCTTTGCGAATGTTGTACCAGACGTGGTGCCTGTGTCCGAAGACAAGGTAGACTTAGAAATCACAGTGGAAGAAAAACCAGCTGGACAGGCAAATGCGAATATGGGCTATACTCAATCCTATGGTATGACGGGTGGCGGTGGATTGGCACTCCCGAATTTTCGCGGAAAAGGACAGAGCCTTAATTTAAGTTTCAATGTTGGTACGAATTATAATGTGTACAGCCTAAACACTGATCGTCCGAAATACCAATCCGCCAGTATCAGTTTTACTGATCCCATGGTAAACGATACCAAGAATCTTATTGGGGGATCTCTCTTCTATACTTTCCGTGGTCGCTCATCAATGTATTCAGCGCCAATTGATTATACTATGGCTGGAAGCTCAGTAACTTGGGGACGTATTTTTAAATGGCCTGATGATTTTTTCCGTGGGACCTGGTCCTTTCAAATTGTTCGAAAAATGTATGAAGGGAGCCAGGCAGATCTTGACCGATATGCAGGTGGACAAAAGACATCAGATGGGATCAATGTTTCTCAAACAATCCGTCGTGATAGTCGTGATCACCCCGAATTCTCAACAATGGGATCGTTGTTCTCTCTTAAATCAACACTCTCAGGTTGGATACTTCGTGGGGATGAAAATTTTCATAAGCACAAATTAAATTTGGAATGGTACACACCTACATTCTGGAAATTTGTTTTAATGAATTCCATGAAAATTGGAGTGGTTAAGGAACTACCTGCTGTAAAAGAAGGAACTCTTTCATTCATACCTTGGAATGATCGATTTATTATGGGGGGGAACGGAATTCCTTATGGTAATCCGCTACGGGGATATGATGATAATCGAGTAGGCCCACTTACCTCGACAGGAAGTCCTATCGGTGGAAATATGATGGTTAAATTTGGAACAGAATTCCGGGTACCATTCGCAGAAAATCCTGTAGTTTATGGACTGATTTTTGCAGAAATGGGAAATGTTTGGTCATCAACTGATTTGATGGAAAGATTAAGTCTTCCTCGTAGTGGCCCATTCGATATGAAGCGCTCTGCTGGTGCAGGTATTCGCTTTTTTATGCCAATGATTGGAATGCTGGGATTTGATATCGGTTATGGTTTTGACCGTATTCCTGAACCTGGCTGGAAAACAACACTTACATTTGGAAACCAATTTTAAATAACAAGGAGAAAACCGTGAAAGGATCCTTACGTAACACACTCTTTATTTTAACCTTTATAGGACTGACCTCTGTGATGTCGGCCCAATTAAAGATCGGATATATTTTATCGGAAAGAATCCGTACAGAATATGAAGAGTTCAAAGAAGCGGAATCGCAACTTCAACTTGAATACAGGAAAGTCCAATTCGAATTTGACCAAATGGTGGTGAAAATGGACAGCCTGAAACAGGATTATGAAATAAAGCGTCTTATGGCATTGGATAAAGGCGAGAGTATCCGTCAGGAACTTGAACAAATGGAACGTTCTATCCAAAATTACCAAGCTGAAAAGATCGGTCCGCAGGGCGAACTCATGAAGAAACAGGCTCAAATGGAATATGAGATTCTTGGAAAAGTGAAAAAAGCCGTAGACAAAGTTGCTATTGATGGCGGATATGATTATATCATTGATGCATCTGTTGGATTACTGTATTTTAAATCGAAATACGATATGACGGATGATGTATTGCATGAGCTTCGGAACTTAAGTTCCGATAAGTAATTTGTCTTGAAGCTCACTCTTCGTGAGATCGCTGCCTATGTGGATGGAAAAGTGATAGGGGAGCCAGATATAAATGTTTCAGGTGTTTCTGAAATACAAAATAGTTTACCTGGTACTATTACATTTCTGGGGAATCCCAAGTATAAACAATTTTTAACTGAAACTCAGGCTGAAGCTATTTTTGTCAGGAATGAGGATCATTTAAATGGTAAAAATGGTATTGTTGTATCCAATCCTCAATTGGCCATGGCTAGAACGCTCAGACTCTTTTTTCCTCAAACATCATTTGAACCATCTATACATGAATCAGCAGTGATTGATTCAACTGCTTCAGTTGGTAAAAATGTTTTTATCGATGCAGGTGTTGTGATTAAATCCGGAGCATCTATTGGTGATAATGCAATTATTGGTGCAAATGTTGTGATTGGGAATGGAGCAGCAATTGGGACACATTGCTCCTTAAAACCAAATGTAACGATTTATCATAATGTAATAATTGGTGATAATTGTATAATTCATAGTGGGACAGCCATAGGATGTGATGGTTTCGGATATGTAACGGAAAATAACATCCATGAAAAAATTCCACAAACGGGAAACGTTGTTATTGGGAATTATATTGAGATTGGTTCAAATTGTGCAATTGATCGCGCTACAATTGGCGTCACATCCATTGGAGATATGACAAAGATAGATAACCTTGTTCATATTGCTCACAATGTAAAAGTTGGAAAAGGGTGCTTGATAACGGCTGGATTTGCTGTAGCTGGCAGTACAGAGATTGGCGATTATTGCACGTTTGCAGGGCAAGTGGGTATTGCGCCGCATGTAAAAATTGGCTCAAATTCTGTTTTCGCCGCAAAATCTGGTGTAACAAAATCATTAGAAGGTGGGAAAGTTTATGCTGGTTTTCCCGCCCGAGAAATTAAAGAGCATAATAAAAGAGAAGCCCAATTAAACGACATCACTAGGATCAGTCAAAAGCTTGACCAATTGTTACAAGATAGGAAAAAGGGGTAAATTTCAGAATGGAAAGAAAACAAAGGACAATTAGAACAAGTCAGTCCTGCCAAGGAATTGGACTTCATACCGGTGTTGATTCAAGCATTACATTTCATTCAGCACCAGAAAATTATGGTATCAGGTTTGTGCGGTCTGATATTTCATCCGCCACGGAGATAAAAGCAGATATTGACCATGTAGTAGACATTTCTCGGGGGACAACTATAGAAGAAAATGATGTTCGCATCCATACGGTAGAACATGCATTAGCTGCGGTGAGTGGTCTCCGAATCGATAATATACTAATTGAACTTACGGGCAAAGAACCGCCCGTGATGGATGGTAGTGCTAAAGATTTTGTGGAATGTTTGATTAAAGCCGGGATCAAAATTCAAAAACAAGAAAGAAAGGTTTTAGAAATTACACGGGCGGTCAACTATACAAATCCCTATCGTGACATTGATATTCACGTAATTCCCTCAGATAGATTCAGAATTACATTTATGGTAGAATATCCTCTCCCGGCACTAGGAACCCAGTATGAAGCAATCTATAATATGGAAGAAGATTTTGCCTTTGAAGTAGCACCTGCCCGTACATTTTGTTTTTTAAGTGAAGTCGAAATGTTGAAAGAACAGGGCCTTATTAAAGGAGGAGCCTTAGATAATGCTGTGGTAATCGTTGATAAGGAAATTGATAATTTAGAGATTGATAGATTAAGAGATTTATTTGGTATTGAACATACCATCATCCAAGGTGCTAATGGTATATTGAATGGGAAGGTTCTTCGTTTTAAGAACGAGCCTGTTCGCCATAAAACTTTAGATTTAATTGGAGATCTTGCCTTGTTAGGTGTCCCCATTAAAGGTCATGTAACCGCAGCTCGTGCCGGTCATGCCAGCAATGTAGAATTTGTAAAAAAACTTAAAAAGGAATATGCCAAAGAATTGACTGCATTATGGGCAGAGAAAATTAATGACTGATTTTTCACAAAAGACTATTTTTAAAATAAATGACATAATAAAAGTTCTTCCTCATCGTTATCCATTTATTTTGATTGATAAATTAGAAATGATAGATCCGGGGAAATCCTTAGTTGCTATTAAAAATGTGACTATAAATGAACCATATTTCCAAGGCCATTTTCCTAATCAACCGATAATGCCGGGAGTTCTTTCATTGGAAATCATGGCACAGGCCGGTGCATTTCTTATGTTGAGTCAGGTTGAAAATCCACTATCAAAAAATATGCTTTTTTCAACTATTGATAAGGCAAAGTTTAGAAAACCAATTGTTCCGGGTGACCAACTCAAGATTTATATGGATCTTGTAAGAAAAAAACTCAGTATTTGTAAATTCCATGGCAAGTGTTTTGTGAATGATAAGCTTGTGGCCGAAGCATTCCTTTCTGCAAATATTGTAGATCGCCCAGAGGTATAATATTTCCAATTCTATTCACCCAACGGCACTAATTGATCCGTCTGCCGAACTGGGTACCAATGTTAGTGTTGGGCCTTTCTCCATAATTCAAGCAAATGTCTTCCTTGGGGATAATACAACTATTGGAAATCATGTAACTGTTGGTGAAAATACATCCGTTGGCAAAGACTGCAGAATTTTTCATTCTAGTTCCATTGGTGAAATTCCTCAAGATCTGAAATTTTGTGGTGAATTAACAAGCACAATCATTGGCGAAAGAACAATTATACGCGAATTCGTTACGGTCAATCGTGGCACTAAAGCTCTGGGCGAAACAAAAATTGGTTCAGATTGTTTGCTTATGGCTTATGTACATGTAGCTCATGATTGTATTTTAGGTAACAATGTGATAATGGCCAATATGGCAACTTTAGGCGGCCATGTTGAAATAGGTGATTGGGCATCATTGGGGGGTGGTGTTTTGGTTCATCAGTTTTGCAGAATTGGTACCCATGCTTTTATTGGAGGTGGGTTTCGTGTAGTTCAGGATGTACCTCCATTTATATTGGCTGCAGGAGAGCCCTTAAGTTTTGGCGGGACAAATAGAATTGGTTTAAAAAGACGTGGATTCTCTGCAGGGGATCGAAAAATTATTAAAGGGTTGTATCAATTATTTTTTCGTTCAGAGTTGAATCGGAATAAAGCACTACAAAAAATTGACACAGAGATCGAGGCATCCCAATATAAGGATCAAATTCTTGATTTTATCCGTTCATCAGAACGGGGCATTATTTAGTTTTACTATGAATCTCATTTTTATTATTCTGGCTCTTTCGGGAACAATTTTCCCTCAATCAGCAGATTTTGGATTCGATCCTATAGATTGCCAAGAATGCGATGGCGATGCAAAATCGGTTATTAGATCATCATCTTTTTGGTTGAGTGAATCTCCTGCTATGGATCCCGCGAGTAATAATCGAATCATCATCCAATCCGGAACCTTATCATCAATAAAAAAAATAATTGGAGAATATCCAAACTTTGATTTCGGGATCAAGGTCACAAGAAATCTCGGCATCACAGGTAAACTTTTTGGCTTTTCAACTGCGAAAGAGTCCCCTCAAATTCTAGGTGCCGGAATTCAATATTATTATGGCGGGGGAGATACATTAAATTGGGTTTCGTCTATTCAAAGGGTCGATCTAAAAGGATTAAGCTATTTTCGCCTTACGTCTCTTACCTTTGATATTAGAAAATGGATTGAATGGAATTCAATTCAATTTCGAATTGGCGTCGGTTCCAATTTTTTTAAAGAACGATCTTATAAAGAGTATAGTGAACCATCAAGCATGAAAGGACAGATAAACTTTGTTGGTGCGGATGCACTAATGTCCTATTCGTTTTTGAAATACGGTATCGGTACCCGAATTCATCCTGGTAGAAAGCTGGTAACATTTTTCATCCAAAAAGAATTCTTCTAATGCCAAAACGAATTTCCATTTTAGGATCCACTGGATCTATTGGTGTGAATGCCTTAAAGGTTAGTTCTCATCTCAAGGATGAGTTAGATATCATTTATTTATCCGCCAATAGGAATGCAAAACTATTGATTCAACAGGCAAAAGAATTTCAACCTAAAGCCGTTTGCATTGTGGATGAATCAGCTTTTCCTGATGTGCAAAATGCACTGATGCATTTAGACATTGAAATACTCACAGGACGAGAAAGTCTTTTGGAGTTAGCAGCAAGAGATGATGTGGATATTCTGTTGAATGGTCTAGTAGGTACCCCAGGAATGGAACCGACATTAAAAGCCATTGAAGCTGGGATAGATGTAGCCTTATCCAATAAAGAAAGTTTGGTCATGGCTGGCGATATTATTCAGAAAGCCATGGATAAATCCGGTGCAAAATTGTTTCCCGTGGACAGCGAACATTCCGCCATATGGCAATGTTTGATTGGAGAAAATATAGATGATGTCCGTTGTCTTATTTTAACTGGAAGTGGTGGGCCGTTTCGCACTCGAGATATATCAACATTTGGTAATATCATGGTGGATGAAGCGTTAAATCATCCAAACTGGGATATGGGAAGGAAGATCACCATCGACAGTGCCACCATGATGAACAAAGGGTTTGAAGTTGTTGAAGCATTTTGGTTATTTGGATTTACACCAGATCGAATCAAAATTGTTGTTCATCCCCAATCTATTATTCATTCCATGATTGAAATGAAAGATGGTGCTATTAAAGCACAAATGGGCGTACCGGATATGAAAGTTCCCATCCAATATGCACTTACTTATCCACGACATCTGGAAGCGCCATGGGAACAATTAGATTTTTTAAAATGCGGTAACCTAACTTTTGAAGAACCAGATTTTGAGCGGTTTCCCTGTATTAAATTAGCCTTCGACTCCTTGGAAAAATTGGGTACTTCCGGTGCTGTTTTAAATTTAGCTAACGATTATTCAGTATATCGTTTTTTAAATGGAGAAATCAAATTCACGGATATTCCAAGAATCATAGAATCTTCTATGAAACATCATGATTGGACAGAACATCCGTCATTGGAACATTTAAAAAAATTAGATAGTTGGGTAAAAAATCATGTTGAATCCTTTTGATTCCATGGAACTTAAAAAACATTATTTAGTAGACTTAATCCTATGACAATCATTTGGGCAACCATTCTCATACTTGGTGTTCTTATCACCATCCACGAATTCGGGCATTTTATCGCTGCTCGGTCCGTTGGCATTCGCGTAGAGAGATTTTCAATCGGAATTCCGCCACGATTTGTATCTCTCACATCAACAAATGATGGTTGGTTATTCCACCTTTTCTTTTATAAAAGATCAAATGGACGTTTATCCTGGCAGCCTGTTTTTAAAAAAATGATTTCCAAACCTGGTCGAACAGGATCTAAAACTGAATATGTGATTGCGCTGCTCCCCTTGGGTGGCTATGTGAAAATGGCGGGTATTATTGATGAAAGCATGGACACAGAGATCAATTATGAAGACGATGAATTCATGTCCAAACCATTTTGGGCGAAGCTATGGGTTATGAGCGCTGGCGTGATTATGAATACTATTTTAGCATTTGCAATATTTTCTGCAGTAGGATACATGCAAGGCATGCCGGAAGTTTCAGATGAACCCATTGTAGCCGAATTACAACCAGATATGCCGGCCATGGTGGCAGGTATCCAACCGGGAGACCAGATAATATCTATTAATGGTAAACCCATTAAAACATGGAATGATCTTACAAAATCTATCCATACTCAGCCTAACACAGATATTTCTCTTACTATTTTAAGAGAAGATGTTCAAATTAAAATGGATATCACTACATCATTTATGCCCGTCCTAACCGATGCCGGGATGGATACTCTTGGCGCTATCGGAATCATACCTAAAGTGTTCTACAGAGATATGACCATAGGTGAAGCATTCAATATTGGATGGCTGCGAACAGAAGGCAGTTTTGGGATGATCATTATGAGTTTAAAAATGCTTGGAAGTGGCGATGCGTCGATGTCTGATTTTGGTGGCCCTATTATGATCGCTCAATTAGCCGGTCAAACAGCAGAAGCTGGATGGATCCCGTTTCTCACATTTATGGCATTGATCAGCGTCAATCTGGCTTTTATTAATATTTTGCCGATTCCCGGGTTAGACGGCGGACATATTATGATTCATTTGATTGAAGGGATTCTTCGACGTCCTTTAACTATGAAAGCTCGAATTACAATTCAACAAATCGGCATGGCATTTTTATTAATGCTCATGGTGACAGTTGTATTCAACGATATCAGCCGATTATTTAATTAGTAATCTCGTCCAATTTCAGGACGAATGCCCCAAATTTCATCTTTAGCCAAATCTGGACCGGGTATCTATGTTCATCATTAGAGAACCAAATGGACATGGTGGCTTCATTCTTGAATTTCTTTTTATCAATTCGCGTCGGTGTCACTTCTGTACAATTAAAATCTCCAACTGGTACTCCAATATTAATTCCTTCTGTCACTTTCATTTTTAATGGAGTGATCTTCTTCCCTTCAATCGTAGTAAATATTTCACCGTCAATTTTTGATAAATTTTTATTTCTGAAAAAATAAAATAAAGAATAAGGGGAATGAGTTTCTATGCCCATTGAGATAGTATCATTTCTGACAATTGCAAATCCTTGGTTCTGGAAAAGATTTAACAAACTCTTTTTTTCGTATTTCCCCTCACTGATATTTTTTTTTACCCTTATCGGTACTAGTGAATTTTTATCGAGCCAAAGATCAATCACATCTTGAATTGGGAAAAGAAAATTTGCAAACCCATAGGTTTTAGCACTGAACCGAACATGGTAAGTGGAAACATTGTTAATTGTTTCTATTCCAAGCACTTCTAGACGACCAGTTGCTGCATCTATCCCTTTAAAAGAAGCCTTGTAATTAAGCGATTCCCCAACTTTGAAGGGGACATTTGTCCCACATAAAAATGAAAAAGATAAAATAAGAATAATTGATCTCATAATCTTATGATATTTAGTTTTCCATCCTGAAAATTATAAATAGTGGAGCCGCTGCCTTCAATGATGCCATCCTCAATAATGAGATTAATCTCATGGGTAAATTCGGATAGAATCTTTTCCGGATTTGTCAAAG
>CAZYLQ010000014.1:0-2091 GCA_964648395.1 uncultured bacterium
AGATTGCAACTTCAGTTAGGTTATTCTCATGATATTTATTTTGATATGCCGGATGGAATCACAGTAACTGCCAACAGGACGGAAGTTAAAGTTGAGGGTACTGATAAACAATTAGTAGGAGCAGTTGCTGCCAAGATTCGCTCTTTCCGAAAACCTGAACCATACAAGGGGAAAGGTATTCGTTACAAAGGTGAATATGTTCGCTCGAAACAAGGGAAAACAGTGGGGGCTAAATAATGGCACAACATCGTTCAATAATTCGTAGAGATGAGAGGAGGAGAAATAGAAGTAAAAAGACTTCACGCCTGAATCCGAATCGTCCAAGGTTGGTTGTCTTTCGAAGCCTTAAACACTTCGAAGCTCAGATCATAAATGATTTTGATGGGCATACTCTTACTGCAGTATCATCTAGGGATAAAGAATTACAGTCTGCTTTAAAAAAAGCAGAAAATAAAACAGACATTAGCCGAATTGTAGGTGATGCATTGGCGAAAAAAGCCAAATCCGAAAAAGTCGGTCCAGTGGTATTGGATCGGAACGGATATCCTTACCATGGTCGTGTTAAAGCATTTGCAGAAGCCGCCCGTAAGGGTGGATTAGAATTTTAAAGGAGTCTGATTTGGCTATCATAAACCCAGCTGAGCTTGATCTTCAAGAAGAAGCGGTAGTAAAAATTAATCGAACTGCGAAAGTAACATCTCGGGGTAAGCGTTTTCGTTTTTCTGCCCTCATTGTTGTAGGTGATGGGAAAGGACATATTGGAGTTGGCCTTGGTAAAGCAAACGAGGTGATCTCTGCTATCAATAAAGGGAAGGATATTGCGAAGCGAAATATTGTAAAAGTTTCTGTTGTGAATGGAACAGTGCCTCATAAGATTATTGGTAAACATGGTGCTAGCCGTTTTATGTTAAAACCTGCTTCTCCAGGTACAGGCATTATTGCAGGCGCATCTGTTCGTTTGGTTATGGAGCAGGTTGGGATTCATAATATTTTAACAAAGCGTCATGGTTCAAAAAATACAATGAATCTTGTTCACGCTACAATGGATGCCTTGGTGCGGATGAAAGATGCTGTTGCTATTGCCAATAAACGTGGAGTTACCATTGGTGAGGTATTCAACTAATGGCCAAAATAAAAACACTGCGCATTACCCAGATTAAAAGTGGGATAGGGTATAAACCAAAAGCGAAAGCTACTCTGAAGGCATTAGGGCTTCGTAAAATGCAGCAAACCGTTGAACAAAATGATACACCTGTTATACGCGGTATGATTAATGTGATCCCTTATTTATTAAAGGTTGAAGAAGTATGAAATTAGACTCATTAACTCCCGTTCCAGGTTCAACTAAAAACAGGAAACGTGTAGGTCGCGGTGCTGGTTCTGGACTAGGCAGATCTTCTGGTCGCGGAGATAAAGGTGCGCAGCAACGTTCTGGTTTTAAGCGTCGTCCATGGTTTGAAGGTGGCCAAATGGCTTTGGCTCGTCGGCTTCCGAAACGAGGTTTTACCAATCTTTTCAGAAAAGAATTTCAAATAGTGAACCTTGAAGCTATTGAAAATCTTGGTTTCGATACTGTTGATGCTCAAATTTTAGCGGATAATGGGTTGGTGCGTTCAGCATTGAAACCAATTAAAATTCTTGCTGATGGAGAGTTAAAATTAAAAGTTACAGTTACAGCCAGTGCCTTTAGTGAATCAGCTAAAGAACAAATTGAACAAGCAGGTGGAACGGCTACAGTACAGTGATCGATAAATTTAAAAGTGTTTTTGTAATTCCTGAACTCCGTAAAAGAATTCTTTTTACGATCAGTATCCTCATCATTGTACGAATTGGGGCACATATTCCTATACCTGGTGTTGATGGAGAAGCCCTTGCTAGCGCTTTTACCAATCTAGAAAACTCACTCTTTGGTTTGTTTAACACATTTGTAGGGGGAGCATTTGCACAAGCATCACTCTTTTCTCTTGGAATTATGCCCTACATTTCATCTTCGATCATAATCCAGTTGATGGGATCTGTAATTCCCTATTTTCAGAGATTGCAAAAGGAAGGGGAAGCAGGTAGGAAAAAGATTACACAAATCACACGTTA
>CAZYLQ010000014.1:2191-7819 GCA_964648395.1 uncultured bacterium
TGATGGCATGGTTCTCTTTTGATCATCCATTTTATTGGGCTGTTTTTGGTTTGATGATCATTTTCTTTACTTATTTTTATACTGCCATTGCCTTTGATCCCGTTCAGGTATCTTCGACCATGAAACAGCAAGGTGGATTTATTCCTGGAGTTCGTCCCGGAAAGAAAACAGCAGAATACATTGATAATATTTTGACCCGCGTAACTTTACCCGGTTCTATTGCACTTGCATTTGTAGCCATTTTCCCATACATCCTGATGAAAACAATGAATATTAATTATGATTTGGCTTCCTTCTTTGGAGGCACAAGCTTGTTGATTATCGTTGGTGTTTCCTTGGATACATTGCAGCAAATTGAATCCCATTTAATGATGCGGCATTACGATGGTTTTTTAACAAAAGGTAAAATTCGCGGACGGAGACGAATGTAATGGTTTATACAAGGTCACCACGGGAAGTAGAAAAAATTTCACGCAGTTGTCAAATTGTTGCAGATACTTTGATTATGCTTGAACCTCACATAATTACTGGTGCTCGCGTATCTGATTTAGATCAAATGGCAGAAGACTTTATCCGTTTGCAGGGTGCCCGACCGGCGTTTAAAGGTTACATGGGATTCCCAGCAACACTTTGTGTATCTATTGATGATGCAGTTGTGCACGGTATTCCAGGTGATGATGTTCTTAAAGAAGGTCAAATCGTAGGTGTTGACTGTGGTGCGGAATTGGATGGATATTATGGCGATCATGCCCGTACATTTTCGATTGGCACTATTGACGCAAGTAAACAAAAATTAATGGATGTGACCCGGGAATCTCTGATGAAAGGGATAGAACAGGCAACTCCTGGGAATTATGTTGGTGATATTGGGAATGCTGTTCAGACATGTGCCGAAAGCAATGGATTTTCTGTTGTAAGAGAATTGGTTGGTCACGGTATAGGACGGGCACTTCATGAAGAACCACAGATACCAAATTATGGGAAAGCTAAACAAGGGTACAAACTCCGTTCAGGTATGTGTATCGCCATTGAACCCATGATCAATGCTGGTGCTAAAGAAGTGTTTACTGCCAAGGATGGTTGGACAATTTTAACGAAAGATGGTCAAGCTTCAGCTCATTTTGAGCATACGATTGCCATAACAAATAATGGTCCAAAGATTTTGAGTGTAGGAACCCATGGCTAAAGAACAACCCATAACGATTGATGGGATCATTAAGGAAACATTACCAAATGCCATGTTTCGCGTTGAGGTAGAAATAGGTGGTAATCCTCATGAAGTTCTGGCACATGTCAGTGGAAAAATGCGAATGCATTTTATAAAAATTTTACCCGGAGATGTGGTGACATTAGAGATTTCACCTTATGATTTATCCCGTGGTCGTATTACATACAGACAAAAGTAGAGAAGAATGAAAGTTCGTCCATCAGTAAAGAAAATGTGTTCAAAGTGCAAGGTCATTAAAAGAAAAGGCGTTGTACTCGTAATTTGTGAAAACCCTAAACATAAGCAACGTCAAGGATAAAAGAGACCTATGGCACGTATTGTTGGTGTAGATATTCCAAGGAACAAGAAAGTTCCATATTCATTGCGGTATATCCACGGTATTGGCTTAACAACTGCACAAAAACTGTGTGTAGAAGCCAAAGTGGATCCAGATACCCGTGTTCAAGATTTAACTGAAGAGCAGGTAGTTGCACTTCGTGATGCCATTTCCAGTCTTGGCTTTATCGTTGAAGGTGAGTTACGATCTCAAACTGCGATGAACATCAAAAGGTTGAAAGATGTAGGGACCTATAGGGGTCTTCGTCACCGTCGTGGTCTTCCTTCAAACGGTCAACGTACAAAAACAAATGCCCGTACACGGAAAGGTAAGAAACGCACCATTGGTTTGGGCAAGAATTAATCATTAAAAAAAAGAGAGCCTATTTTGGCAGATATTAAACCAAAAAAGAAAAAGAAAAAAAGTGTAGAGCCTCACGGTATTGCACATATTAAATCTACATTTAATAACACCCACGTTACGTTGACCGATATGCATGGGAATGTGATTGTTTGGGAAAAAGCTGGTACTTCCGGGTTTAAAGGATCACGAAAAAGTACAGCTTATGCCGCAACAATGGCAGGGGATAAAGCAGCTTTAGCTGCGATAGCTTTGGGACTATCCAGCGTAGATGTTTTGGTGAAAGGTCCAGGTTCTGGACGTGAATCCGCTATTCGTGCTTTGGCTGTGGCTGGTTTACAGATCAAAAGCATTAAAGATGTGACACCTTTGCCTCATAACGGGTGCCGTCCCCCAAAACGAAGACGAGTGTAAGGAGAATTAATGGCTAAATCACAAACCACAAAAGGTAAAATTGTACGGAAATTTGGAGAAAATATTTTTGGAAATCCAAAATATGATCGCCTTTTGAATCGAAAGCCTTATGCGCCAGGCCAACACGGACAGGGACGTCGGTCTAAATTATCGAATTATGGAACTCAACTTAGGGAAAAGCAAAAGATTAAATTCATGTATGGCCTTTTGGAAAACCAATTCCGATTGAATTTTGTAAAAGCAGATAAAATGAAAGGTGAAACTGGTACAAATATGCTCCAATTACTGGAAAGTCGATTAGATAATGTTGCATTCCGTCTTGGATTTGCACCTTCTCGCCCTGCTGCACGCCAGTTAGTGAGCCATAAACATTTTCTCGTGAATAATAAAGTTGTAAACATCCCATCATACATTGTGAAAGAAAGAGATGTGATCGAAGTTCGTGATAAAAGTAAAAAAATGGATATCATTCTTGAATCCATGCGTCGAATTAAAGGAGACATGGATCTTTCATGGCTCGAATTAGATAAAGCAAAACTACGCGGGACCTTTGTTGCTGTTCCCGATAGAGATGAAATGCAATTGACTGTAAATGAACAGTTAGTTGTAGAATTATATTCAAAATAATTGAAATAGGGAAGACACTTCATGGCTACTAAAGAAATAGAACTCAAAGTTAATTACAATGATGAAGTAAACGATGGAAATACAGGTACATTCGTTGTGCAACCACTAGAACGTGGGTATGGTACAACACTGGGAAATGCAATGCGTCGCGTATTGTTAACAAGCATACCCGGTGCGGCAATCACTCACGTTAAAATTGATGGTGTACAGCACGAATTTTCTTCTTTGACTGGTGTGAAAGAAGATGTTGCAGATATCATTATGAACCTAAAAAAAATTAGGTTCAAGCTAATGGATAACACACCGGATAAGGTAGCACTATCTCTGAAAGGTAAAAAAGTGTTTACTGCACAAGATATTCAGGATGCTAGTGATCAGTATAATGTACTGAATCCTAATGAGTACATTACTGAGATCAATGCAAAAGGGAAGTTAGAATTAGAATTACGGATTGGTATCGGAAAAGGATACGTTCCATCAGAAGAAAATGACTTACCAAATCTTACCGTAGGCACCTTATCAATCGATAGTATATTTAATCCTGTCACAAATGTAACATTTGATGTTCGTCCTGTCCCAGGTGCAAAAGAACCCATCGAGATCTTAACGGTTGATTTAGAAACAGATGGTTCTATTACTGCAAAAGATGCTATGTCTTATTCAGCGACTTATCTTCGTGAACATTTAAAATTCATTGAGGCAATATCTAATCCTTCTGTTTTGGAGATCTCTGATGGTGTATCAGAAGAAACAATGGAATTAAGGAAACTCCTGAACCAGACAATTGACGAAATGGAATTATCAGTACGAAGTTACAATTGCCTGCAAGCTGCTGGTATCAAATACATTCAAGAATTAGTTAGCAAAGAAGAAAATCAAATGTTGAAATACAAAAACTTTGGTCGAAAATCGTTAACTGAATTAGTCGAAAAATTGGATACAATGGGTCTTCATTTCGGTATGGAAGTTGAAAAAATTATGGCAGAAGAAGGCTAAAACAATGAGACACAATAAAATCGGACGAAAATTGGGTCGCAAGACAGCTCATCGGAAGGCACTGATGTCGAACTTGGCATCTGCATTAATTACACATAAAAAGATTAAAACCACCGATACAAAAGCTAAGGAACTCCGAATGTTTATTGAACCACTTGTAACATTCGCTAAAAGGGGCGATATACATGCGCGGCGTCAGGTTCTGAAAAGGATTAGACATAAGACGATAGTTCGTGAGTTATTTGATACAGTGGGGCCGGCATTTGCTAATCGTGATGGTGGATATACGCGTATCACCAAATTAGGATTTCGTGATAACGACTGTGCACCTGTATCTATAATAGAATTCGTAGATATGGTTGGTGAATTGGCACCCCATGGTGAATCCGAAGATTAGGCTAATAAACTAAGTTGAATAATTAAGTGAACCGTAATAGGAACACAGTGGGAAGGGCAACATTTGTTGCCCTTCTTTTTTTATTTACATCAAGTGCAATCGCCGAAACATTTGATATTAGAGCATTATGGGTGGTTCGTGATCATATCATTTCTAAAGAGAAGATCGATAAAGTTGTGGAATTTGCTAAAATGAATAATTATAATCATCTCTTTGTTCAAATTCGAGGTAGGGGTGACGCTTATTACACTTCCCAATTGGTTCCACGATCACACTTATTGACGAAAACAGATTTTGACCCTTTAGCATATATCTTGACAAAAGGTCGCCAGTCAAATATCAAAATCCATGCCTGGTTTAATGTGTATTATCTCTGGTCCTCGCCTGAAATTCCATCTCAATCGGATCACTTACTTTTGTCCCATCCTGAGTGGATTGATTCTAAATCACCTGACCCTATTAATATTAGTAATACAATTGTGGAAATGAAAAAGAACAGACAAGCCAATGGTGAAGGCTTTTATCTTGCTCCAACTCATCCGGAAGTGGATGCGCATCTCCAAAACGTTCTCACTGAATTACTGCAAAATTATAGTTTAGATGGAATTCACTTCGATTACATTCGGTACCATGATCTAGGATGGGGTTTGAATCCAATTGGACTCAAATATTTTCTGAATTATAATAATTCAATGCCTGGGTTGCCATCTCTAGAAGTGAAACAAAAACCTTCCTTTGCTGAATTTAAACGATCTGCAATCACAAGGTTTATCAGCAAGGCGTCTACACGCATTAAAGCTTACCAGCCGAATTGTATTATATCTGCAGCAGTAAAACCAAATTTACTTAATGCCCGAAACACCTTTAGTCAAGAATGGGATGTGTGGCTTGCTGGAGGATATATTGATTGGGCCGTACCCATGAATTATACAATGGATCTTAGCACTTTTGATAAGAATATCCGAATAATGAAGGAGAATCTTCCCTCAAAGTATTTAGATCGTGTTGTAATGGGTATTGCCACCTATAACCAGAATGCTAGAAATGCCGGAAAAAAGATTTACCATGCCGGGAAAAATGATTTTAGTGGAATTAGCGTTTTTTCTTATACTGTTTTTAAGAATCAACCATCCTATGCAGATAAATTAATCAAATATTTAAAATAATTATTTAATAAAGTTAGAGTAATCAATGTCTCGAATCATTCATCCACCCACCGGAGATGAACTTTCCTGTAAGAATTGGCAGATAGAAGCTGCGTATCGAATGATCCAACATAATCTGGATCCA
>CAZYLQ010000014.1:7919-9065 GCA_964648395.1 uncultured bacterium
GCACAGCCTCTGGCGGTTTCCATGGCAGGTGGCGTATCCATTAATATTGAAATTGATCCACGGCGAATCCAGCGACGGTTGGAAACAAAATATTTAGATAAATCAACTGACAGTCTTGATAAAGCTCTGGAATGGGCTCAGGATGCCATGAATACCAAAACGCCACTCTCTATTGGATTGCTGGGGAATGCGGCTGATTTAGTACCAGAATTTGCCAATCAAGGTATAATACCTGATCTGGTAACAGATCAAACATCTGCACATGATGAATTGGTTGGTTATTTACCAAATAATTTTACCTTCGATGAGGCTAATGCGCTCCGTGAATCAGATTCAAAAAAATATATTGAAGAATCTTTCCGTGCTATGGGTGAGCATGTGCAGGGGATTCTCGCTTTGAAGGCTAAGGGAGCAATTGCATTTGATTACGGGAATAACCTTCGTGCACAAGCTAAGAAAGCCGGAGTAGAAGATGCTTTCGATTATCCAGGATTTGTCCCGGCCTACATTCGTCCTCTTTTCTGTGAAGGGAAGGGCCCCTTCCGCTGGGTGGCATTATCAGGTGACCCGAAAGATATCTATAAAACTGATAAGAAAATAATGGAAATGTTTTCGGAAGATGAAGCATTATGTCGCTGGATAACTATGGCACAGGAGCAAGTTCAGTTTCAGGGTCTACCTTCTCGGATATGTTGGTTAGGCTATGGTGATAGAGCCAAATTCGGTATAGCCTTAAATGAAATGGTTCGAAACGGTGAATTAAGTGCGCCTATCGTGATTGGTCGAGATCATCTTGATTGTGGTTCAGTCGCCTCTCCTAATCGTGAGACAGAAGCCATGAAGGATGGGACGGATGCCGTGGCAGATTGGCCTTTGCTTAATGCAATGGTGAATATAGCCGGAGGTGCGACATGGGTGTCCTTTCATCACGGAGGAGGTGTTGGAATGGGGTATTCCCTCCATGCCGGTCAGGTTATAGTTGCTGATGGAACGGATGAAATGGATTCACGGCTCAATTCAGTATTAACAAATGATCCGGGAATGGGTATTTTTCGTCATGTGGATGCAGGGTATGAAGACGCCATCGAAAATGCAAAGAAATGGAATGTTGATGTTCCCATGATGGAAAAAGGATGACGTAAGATG
>CAZYLQ010000014.1:9165-21139 GCA_964648395.1 uncultured bacterium
AAATCACTTAAAGTTATTGATGAAGTAAATCGATCCCATAAAATTGATATGGTTCCCACATTTATGGGTGGACATGCATACCCACCGGAATTCAAGGATAATTATGATGATTACGTTGATTTGATTTGTAACGAAATGATTCCAGCGGTTTCGAATCAGGGTATTGCAAAATTCAATGACGTTTTTTGTGAGAATGGATATTTCACTGCAGAGCAGACCAAACGAATTTTAGACGTTGGAAAAGTTCATGGTCTCATCCCACGTATTCATGCCGATGAATTTGAAGATTCTGGTGCCGCAGAATTAGCAGGTGAAACCGGCTCAATCTCTGCTGACCATCTCATGGCAGTGAGTGATGAGGGTATCCAAAAAATGGCTGAAAATGGAACTATTGCTACTTTGCTTCCCGGAACAACTTTCTTTTTAGGCAAATCAGGATATGCGCCCTATCTAAAATTAAAAGAGGCTGGTGTAGATGTTGCATTAGCTACGGATTTCAATCCCGGAAGCTGTAATATCCAATCCATGCCATTTATTTTATCTTTATCCTGTATTTATTTGAAAATGCCCGTTCTGGATGCCATCATGGCGGCCACATTCACATCAGCAAAATCATTACAATTAGAAAATGAAGTTGGTTCCATCGAAATTGGGAAAAAAGCGGATATTCTCGTCTGGAATATCGAGAGAACCGTTCAGATTCCATATCTTGTTTCTGATCACCCGCTCCAGTCAATCATTAAAAATGGTTCTATTGTATCGTAAAATGCTGTCATTCCGGGAAAGTAGTTTTTTCCGTAGCTGTTTAGATATTTAGAATCCAGTAAATAATAATAGATTTCTAATAAATTAATTGAATTTTGATAACCAACAAAAAATTCATGTTTTTACCACTTGATTCTCCGTCGGTGAATCATGTAAAATCCCGCTAACATTTTGAACAGGACGATGCAATCTAAACGAATTCTACTTGTTGCGCTCTTTGCACTTTTGGTTGGGACAGACGGTCTTTGGGCTAATTATGCTTTTAAGAAAAAAGTCATAAGCGTTTGTAATTCTTACCGGATCACGGTTGAATCATCTCAGTTTTCCCTTGGAGAAAATGATTTTTCAATAGACCTTGAAAGTGGCAGGAATAATTTTGAAATGGTTATGTTAGTTGGTTTTGCAGCTGCCGGACACGCTATTGAACATCAGATTCAGATGGGGAAGGCAAACGCCTATACACCGGAATCAATAACCATGAATGTTGCTGTCCCTATCTCAAAGGGCGAAACCAATATGTTTGTAGCCACGTGTTCGAAACAAATGGCCATTGAGTTAGCCAATGGAACAATGGAATCTTCTGATTTCATGCAAGAAATAAATATGGAAATACAATAAGGAGTTTATTATGCCTGATCCTAATACATTAATGGGACTATTAACACAATACGCGCGTGCTGTTGGCTGGTCTATCGCTGCCGCAGTTGGTTTTGCTTTTGGTATTGGAATTGCTTTAAAAGTTTTTGATTGGTTGTCCACAGAAATCGATGAATGGGAAGAGATAAAAAAAGGCAATATGGGTGTTTCCCTGATCTTTATATCTTTGATCGTCATGGTTGGACTTCTTGTGCATAAAGTGATTTAATAATATTTTTCATCCCTATTGAATTAATAGCCTTCTCGGTTTCGGGAAGGCTTTTTAATTTGTACAACAAGGCATTCAAAGACTTTCTAATATTAAAACAGTCTCAAATAAAAATACATTAGGATGGGTGCAAAAGCCGTATTCATCAAATTCACCATATCATTATTAACCCACGAAATCCCTGAAATAAAGATAGCTCCTTCTTGAGATGATTCAATAATCTCACCAGTTTGGGTTTCATATTTTGCTTGAATAGTCGCACCCAGAAAAGAATCGAAGGCTGATCCTACAAATCCACATAGTATAATGCCATAAACTATAAAGGATGGCATAGGAATTACACACCAGATTGTGAATCCGAATAAACTGGATCCGAGAAGTGATCCAATTATTCCAATACGTGTGATTCCACCGGACAAACCATGATCCATGGGTATAAAATTCACAATTGATATAGGTCTCTTTTGGGATATTTTTCCGATTTCTGTTGCCCAGGTATCTGACATAGCCGCAGAAATGGATGCGAGAAATAAGAAAAAATTAATAGCATTAGGTTGAATAAAATCGAAAATACAAATGAGTAACGCAATACCCCCATTTGCATAAACTTGGACAATATCTCGGGCCGAACCTTTCGTTTGGTAAAAGGATGCATTCTTAACAATATTACTTAGTAGTGAAGATAAAATAAAAAACGCCGCTAATGGAAATAAAAATCTCCAACTGCCGATGAGTGTTACAATAATACCCATGATTAATGCACCATAAAATCCACTTGTTGATAATGAACCGTAATAGTAAGCTGCGTATAACAAAAGAATGACAAAAAAAAGTAAAATTGAAGAAGATGACATAGTTAGTTCAAAAAATTGTACTGATTCTGATACATGGTTAAAATAACCGATCATAAATAAAAGACACACAATTGGGATGGAAATATTATCGGTACCACGGCAACTTGTTATTTCTGCTATCGTTGCCCCTAATGCTGTAAAAAGTGCCAATCCAAAGAGGTAATTATTTGAATTATCAAAAAAGGAATGAGCGCCTAAATAAATGATAATAAAAGCACTGGAAAAAAATGCAATGGTTCCTTGAACCGTTTTTTCATCCACCCAAATTTTGAATTTGGAAGGGAATAGCGTGGATTGTCCAACTTGTGAAGCTAAAGGGTCTGAAATGGCTAGTACAAGAAAGGATAGGATTATGAGTTCAGGATAATTCCAAAAAAAGAGAACTAATAAAAAATATGCGATAGGAAAATAAACCGTTCCGTAAGAATACCTATCTTGGCT
Source organism: uncultured bacterium (assembly GCA_964648395.1). GTDB lineage: Bacteria > Fidelibacterota > Marinisomatia > Marinisomatales > UBA1611. The sequence continues at coordinate 12,091 of CAZYLQ010000014.1, forward strand.
ATGGATCCCTTTAAAGAATTCTTTTCTCAATGCATACCCATTCAGGAAAATAAATATGATCGATAAGGTAATTGGCCAAAGATTGGTGGAGAAGATTAGGGGAGAAATACACACAAAAATACCAACTAGAAAATGAACCCACTTACGGTTAGCATCAGGTGATATCCAATCTTGCTTTTGTGTAAAATCACTTATCCCCACTATCCCTAGAATCAGGAAAAGAAAAGATAAAAACGTCCACCATTCATTCTCAAATGGAATCCAATACGGAAATGTCATGAATTAAATTATTGTGAAAGAGATAAAATGGCAATGATTGAGCATAAGAAAAGAATTAATTTTCAGGTAAATAACTTTAACAACAGGAATAAAAATGAAGGTCGCAGTAAATGAGTTTGTCCGCCGTCAGGTGAAGGGCTCTGGAAAAACCTATTCTAAGACATTGTCTTTTGAAGCAATCGCCGAACACGCGCAAATCCAAATGGGAAATGGGCACTTTTCAAAGGGATATCGAGATGGTGTCCGAATTGTACATTGTAATAATTCTATAATCGGTGAATTTTTTTGTCCAATTACAAAATTGGACAAAAATTCAAAATTGGTTTCAAAATTGGTTAGGCGGAGGCCGGAAGAAGATTTTTACATTCAAACCCGAGCGATCAAAGGAACACCTTTAAAAGCAGAAGCTGTGGATTTGATCCTGTATCGCAATGATGTATTATCTGAGAATGATGAGCAGTCAACCGATGCGGAGTGGGAATTAGTCAGTATCAATGCAATCCCGTCAGGTTTGAAAAACATTCCCATTGGGCCGATAACAATGATGCGGAATCAGTTAGAACTTCCTGGCGGAACAAAAGCACATTATTCATCAGATGAGTGGGCTGAGTCTGTCCGATTTTGGCAGGAATTTGCAGGTTTAGAACCGAAAAATGATATTTAATAAAGATGTTTACAATTATTCACTAAATATTTAAGTTTAGATGCGGAAGCCGATTATCTAGCGCATCATTATATCGGCTCAAAAAATAACCGAGGTAATATGAAAGGAATGAAATCCATTCTTAAGCCGTTCTTCTGGGGACGGTTTCCAATCACAGTAACACTCCTATGGGGTACGTGCGTCTATGGTCAGGCCTATTCCATTTCGGGGAGAGCTTTCAACGAAGCTGGTAAGAAAATTGGGCCTGTCCGGATCGTTTTATATGATCTGGATAAAAGGAAGGTGATAGAAATGGAGACACCTGCCAGCGGGAAATTTAAATTAAAAAATATTCCTGACGGAAATTATACCATGAACGTTTATGGTGAAGGTGGTTATGGTGCCACTAAGAATTTCGCTGTCAGCGGTTCAAATATTTCTGATGTTAATCCAGCATTGAATCCAGACTTGGATCAAGTCCAAGTTAGTGTAAAGAATATGGAGAACGGAGCGAAGTGTGACTGGAAGAAAACTCCAAATGCTGTTGAATTCATTATCTATCGAGATAATAATGAGGTGGGTAGGACAAGTGAAACATTCTATTTAGACGTTGTTGATCCAGGCCAGACCTTTGCTTATAATGTGACTGCGGTTAAAAGTGATGAATCGCTGGGTACACGATCCATTACTGAATATGGAAAAACTTTAATGCCCATACCTGAGAATGTGATAGCAGAAGCGAAAAAAAATATTGTTAAACTTTCCTGGGATGCAGTAAAGAATGCATCTGCTTACAATGTGTACCGAGATGGTGAATTGGTTAACTCCACATCGGAAAATTCTTTTGCAGATTTTAAATTAAAATACGGGACTAAGTTTGCTTATACTATTGCAACCCTGGATCATCAATCGGATCCAGGCAGCAAATCTGCAAATGTATTTGTAACGACACACCTTGAAATCGCAAAACCAAAAGGGCTAAAAGCGAAGAGCGGTGAGAATCAGGTTATGCTAAACTGGAAAGTTGCTAAGAATAGTGTAAAATATTATGTTTACCAAAATAGTGTTCTGGTTGATTCCACAACGGGTCTTAGTGCCAAAGTGAAAACGGAAGCTGGAACTGAAAATTGTTTTTCTGTGGCAGGTGTAGATCAATATGGTTCAGTAGGTGCTAAATCGGATGCAGCCTGTGATAAAAGTGTATTTTCAGCACCAGACTCTATAGTCGTCTCATTTGATAAACGGAATAATCATTTAATTAAATGGTCCGCGGTGGAAGGTGCAAGTTCTTATAATCTTTATACGAATGGTAAACTACAAACCAACACCGAGAAATTAGAAATAAGTCTAAAAAGCCTGAGGTGGGAAACTGACTATACCTATTACCTGACTTCCTTAACGGATGATGGAAAAGAGGGACCTAAATCATCAGATTATACTGTACGGACGCCAAAAATATATATTATTGAAGGATTATTGCTTGATGAAACAGGGGATGAAAAAAATGTAGATCAGGCCAAGGTATTTCTATATGATTCTTTAGGTATGACTTTATTGGAAGAGTTTGTTGTAGCAAGGAATGGAAAGTTTCGTTTTGAAAAAGAAATCATTGCTGATTATTACATAATCAGGGCCTATGGGAACGGCAGTGGGAATGGCGGTGATCGGGTGCAGGTAATTAATAAAGATATTACTAGTTTAAGAATAAATCTATCTACAGAAGGTCTGAGACCAAATGTTTGGGTTGAACGAGGAGTTGAACAATTGACAGTACATTGGTCGGATGTTCCCCAAGGTAAATCCTACAATGTTTATAAAAATGACCGCCTGATACAGAATCTTGTGGGCGATACATCCCATGTGGATATAGAAGTAGCACCGGGAGTTCCAACCAAGTACATGGTTAGGACCATTGATATTTATGATCTCGAAGGACCGGAGTCTAATCATGTAACAGAAAAAGCATCTTACGCACCACCTGATTTGACCTTGGCCGTCATTGCAGGCGGCTATGCTGTTGATGCTAGTGGACGAATGGTCAATCTAAGCTGGCAACCGATTCCAGGAGTGGGAAAGTATGCTTTGTATAGGGATGGCGAACTCTTGGCAAAACAATCAGAACCATTATATGAAGAGAAAGATCTTGAATGGAACACGACTTATGTGTATAAAATAAATTCAATCGATTCAGACGATCTTGAAGGTGTGGATTATGTAGACTCTATTACAACACACCCTGAAGTGACTGCACCTGTTTTCAAACTGGAAGAAAGAATCAACTCCATTTCTCTTTCCTGGGATCCCATACCAGGGATGGATGGTAAATATAAGATTATTAGGAATGGTGGAAATATTGCAGATCTTGGTGTTTTTGAATTTATTGATCCTGTGACCCCAGGCATTGAATATTGTTATACGGTTGCCGCAGAAGATATCTATAAGACCGTTGGACCTGAAGCAGAAATAAAGTGTGGGAAAGGTTATTTTGCACCTCCTGGGAATTTTACGGGAAGAGTATTTAGGAATAATATTGCCTTTAATTGGGAACCGGTATTGGCAGCATCGGGGTACAGACTTTATAGAGATAATGAGTTGATTCTTGATACACCGGATCTAACCGAATATGTAGATGAAAATTTAGAATTTGATAAAGAATATACCTTTGAGATATGCAGTTATGACCAGGATACACTCGAAGGGACAACTATCGCCTATCCTTTAACTACTCATGAAGAAGTGCTGGCAACTTCTATGAGTGCAGAAGCGGACCTGGAAAAAATTACCTTAAACTGGGAAAAGTCCAACCTGAGAGTGGATCATAGTTATAGAATCTATCGTGATGATGAGTTGTTGACTGTGATTACTGATACAATCTATAAAGATATTGTCCCACCAGGGCAATTTTACTGTTATAAGATTACGGTAATAGATAAGTATGATACTGAGAGTCTTCCATCCAATTCTGAATGTAAAAAAGTGCTGGTGAATTATCCCAGCAAGCTCACAGTAACGGGTGATGTCAGACGTGTCTTATTTAACTATAAGTATATGATTGGAGCTGTTGGATACAATATTTACATAGCTGAAAAAGGGACAGACTCTTTGAGCTTATTAACAAAAACAAAAGGTAAATATTACGAGCATAAGGGACTTGAATTTGATACCGAATACTGTTACCGAGTCGCCTGTGTTGATCAGGATGGAGATGAAGGTCCATTGTCACCGATCCAATGTGGTTGGGTCTTGCCTCCGCCCCATATAACTCTTATAGAGAAACGGTTTGTAGAAAGATCGGGAAATGGAATTTTGGATGGTAGAGAACACGGATGGATCATTGCTAAAATTGTGAATGATGGCCGAAGTCCAGCTAGAGAGTTAAAACCTTGGCTTGAACCCATAGCTGATGCTATAACACCTTCATTGAAAATAGATTCTGTCGCGATGACACCAAAATTGGATATAGGGGATACACTCACAATCCGTTTTGACATCTATGGAAAACTTAAGATTGAATCTGGAGAGCGGAAATTTAATATTCGTGTTAATGAATTTACTGGATTAGATCTGGAACCAGAGCCCATTTCCTTTACCACTTTGAAAATTATTCCACCGAATTTGGTTGTGACTGATTTTTCCATCGATAATGAGTGGGGACAACATTACATCCCAAAAAATGAAATTGTAACTTTATCAATCCGTGTTCAAAACCTTTCAGAAGGTAGATCAGATACAGTAAGCGTTCTATTCCGCAGGGATAGTTCTTTTGTTTCGAAAGATGCAGATGAGATTCATGAATTTGGTCTTGTTAATGCAGGTGATTACCTTGATTTCAAATTTGAATTAATGAGCCGGGAAGATGAGTTCACAATTTACCTGGAACTTTACGATTATTTTGAAACGCGGAAAACAATCCCTATTCATTTGGAAACGATGAAAAAGTATAAAGGGGCTGATGATTTAATCGTAGTAGAAACACCTTACCCCGTAGATTTAACGATAGGTGAAGCTCCTTTTATACCCGAGTTGATGACAGGTATTCCAGAAGGTTCCACCGAGCATGGTATCATTGGAATTGTATTAGGGAATCTGGATTTTTGGAATCCGGAAATTCCTAGAAAATCATCTACCGCTGATAATGTAAAAATGGTACGAGAGTATTTTTATAATCTTTTTGGTATGGAAAACTACGCCATTATGCCAAGCCAATATTGGCAATTTAGTGAAAAAATTTACAGCCGTGACTTGCAAGGAATATTTGATCCAGATCTTGGATACTTACGGAAAAAAATTGAATCAAGTTTAGATTATTCCGGTGAAAAATCGTTGGATTTAATATTCTATTACAGCGGTGAAGGTACTACGTATAGAGGTGAAAAGGTTTTGCTTCCTTATGATGCAGATCTTAAAAATCAATATTCATTTTTCCCTCTAAAAAAATTATATAGTAATTTGATTGAAATCCAAAAAATGGAAGAAGTTGGGGAAATAACACTGTTTATGGATGTTGATTTTAATAATTCTGCTTTCCAGCAATATATTGTAAAACCTGGTGAATTAGTAGAAGATCCAAAAGCAAAAAAGAAGAAAAAGAAGAAAAAGAAGAAAAAGAAAAAAGGTGAACTCGAAACGCCAGTTGTTACATTGCCTAAAGAGATCATGCCACCGGAATCAATTACAGCATTCTATGCATCCAATATTACTCAGATCACTTACGATCATCCTGATATGAATAATGGAATTTTTACTTATTATCTCCTTCGTGGTTTACGAGGTGAGGCTGATAATGGTGATAAAAAAATTACTGTTGCGGAGCTCCATGATTATATAAGCAAAAATGTCCAGGATACTACTAAGAAATTGTACAAGGATTTACCACAAGTCCCTCAGCTTTTCTCATCAAATCCGGATAGAGTTCTTTTCAGATTGCCTTAACGACTCTTTCCGGTTTGAGATCACAACCCTCTTATTCTGCATCGATGATCCTTAAAATAACTCTATTCTTGTCGCTGGTTGCGCCTGTTTTTGCCGATCCTGTCACTATTTCCGGTACCGTAAATAACCCAGCCGGGAACCCTGTTAAAAAGGCAGTCGTCACCTTGAGAAATATGAAAGATAATGTTCTCATGGAAGAAAAAACCAGCCGAAAGGGGCAATTTTCTTTTAAAGAGGTTGAACCAAATTTTTATTTTCTTGTCATAGAGCATGAGGGTGATGGTTCGAAGCGAATAAAAATTAATCCCAGAAAAACACGGAATGCAGACCTTGAATTAAGTTTGGAATTAACGGGTGAAAATGAGCCTACACGTTGTTATTTATTTTCAAATGATAAACCTACAGTTTTTGATCCAATTTTAAATGTTAGAGATTTAAATGTCCAATCATCGACAGAAAAAATTATTATCACTTGGAAAGACATTAAGCAGGCACAGTCTTTTATACTTTTTGAAAATGATATTGAGATATATCGAGGTGAAGAAACAAGATTTGAAAAAAATGAATTTCCGGGAAAGGAATTTTGTTATTCCGTCGAGGCATTAGGTGGATTTGATCTGATGGGTGAAAGATCAGACATATATTGCACCAGCGTTGCAACTGCCATACCCCGGGATATCGTAATTGATGTTTCAAAAAATACACTTTCTTTGAATTGGGCACCCGTGAATGGTGCATTATCCTACGTCATTTATAGAAATGATGAAAAAATTATAAATTCTGATAAAACTAATATTTTGGATTCTGACCTTGATTTCGGTACTGAATATTTTTATAAAATAACAGCAGTGGATGCACTGGACCAGGAGAGCCATCCTTCGGTTGCAGTTAAAGGTATAACAAGGGATTTTGTGGAACCGCCAATTTTATCTTCCATGAAGAATGAGAGTCGCATTATATTGATTTGGAATGAGGTCAAGATTGCCAAATCTTACAATATTTATCGAGAAAGTGCGCTATTGTCATCTGCACAATCTAATTCCTTTTCAGATGACGTGCCTTCTGGTAAAAAATATTGTTATGAGATTACATCTATTGATCAATTTGGTGTTGAAAGTAGCCGATCAGACTCCCACTGTGCAAAAGTTCCTATTCAATCGCCAACAGGTGTCAGAGCAGATGGAGGTGTGACTTCTATGTATCTGAATTGGGATGAAGTCTCTGGTGCGGCTAATTACAAGGTCTATGAAAAAGTTGACCAGGATTCTCTATTATTCATTAATCAAGTAAAATCCACCCAACTCACTGTACAAAATTTGGATTATGGTGCTGATAAATGCTATCAGATCTCAGCATTAGATTCGGAAGGAGAAGAGACGGAACTTTCTTCTTCTGCATGTAATGTTGTATTGGATCCACCTCATTTTACTATTCAGAAAATGACTCTCATCGAACCTTCTGGCAATAGTGTAATAGATTCCAGGGAAACAGGTATATTACAATTTGCCCTTTTTAACGATGGACAAAGTCCAGCTCACCAAGTGGAAATGTCGATTATTTCCCATGATTCAAATCAAAATTTATTAGTGGGGAAACCTGCTGTTATTGATACACTTGAAGCAGGCAGAATTAAGTTTGGTAAAATTAGTCTAGAGGGGTTATTACAAGTAGAAACGGGAGAGCATGAATTTGAATTACAAGTTTCATCTATTAATGGCATAATACTAGATGACCCTTATCTTTTCAAGGTAGAAACAAAATCAGTCATTCCACCAAAAATGATTGTGGCTGATTTTGCGATCGCAAATGATTTTGGTACCCATTATATACCTATAAATGAGATTGTTAATTTAATAATCAGAATCCAGAATGTTGGAGAAGGGGAATCTGAATCTGTCCATGTAAAGATTACGGAAAATAGATCTTTCACTACACCGGATTTCACAGGTAATGTTAGTCTACCTGCATTTAATCCCGGAGATTATATGGATATTGAAGTACCGATTATGAGTTTCCAGGATAATTTCTCGGTGGATATAGAATTAACAGATTATTTGAACCGAACTGTTCTTCAGAGACTTAATCTGGAAGCGATGAAGCACTATCGGTCTTCCATGGAATTGATAACACAATCCATTGGCACAGAAGATGTTGATCATTATCCTGATGCACTAGGGGAAATTGATGTGGATCGGCGGATTCCTCTGGGACCGAAAAACCCTAATGCCATGGCTGTTATTTTAGCCACTGAGTACTATGAAGATGGAAACTATCCCCAGTTAGATTATGCCAATCGGGATGGCGATGTAGTTCGACAGTATTTTAATCATGTATTCGGGTTATCTGATTTCCAATTGTTACCTTCGAAAACGTGGCAGATGGAAGGGGGGCCAACCGAGAACGACTTTAGGAATATATTTGATCCGCATCAGGGCAGTCTACGAAAAAGAATTATAACTGCGGAGAAATATTCCGATGTCGATGAGATGGATATCTTCCTGTATTACCGTGGTTATGGAGAATGGGTAAATGGGAAGCCGCTCCTGATTCCCAAAGATGCAAAAGTCACCCGTCATATTACCAAATATCCTTTGGAACAATTAGTGAGTAATTTGTCCTTACTATCGGTATTAGGCAATATTCGATCTATCACTCTGTTTCTGGATATTACGTATATCAATCCAAAAAACTCAGTTGGTTCCATATGGAATTTTCCAAAAATGTCTGACAAAATCTGTATACTAAGTGCTGCATCCAATGGAGAATCATCTCAAGTCTATAAAGAGAAAAAACATAGTATATTTAGTTATTCTCTTTTAAAGGGGTTAGCTGGTGGCGCAGATGATGGTGATAATTTGTTAGAAATGGGGGAACTCACAGAATATATCTATAAAGCTGTACCAGAATACGCCAGGACAGTATCCAATTCATCCCAGCAGAATCCTTCTTTTAAAGGCACCGATCTTAAAAGAATTATTCTTGATTTAAGATAATTTTATTGGATAATTGATTTTAATAAGATACTATGGATAGACTTCTTCGATTTTTACCTTTTATCCTTGTGGCAGCAATGCTATTTGGATGGAAAGAATATGAATCCTATATAATTGAAGCTGAGAAAAATAAAAGAGCAGTTTCATTCAATGTTCCTAATGAACCGTCACCTGTCACATTAAATAGAAAATCTCAACTAGA
>CAZYLQ010000015.1:0-20994 GCA_964648395.1 uncultured bacterium
TTGGCTATTTATGCGAAATTATTGAAGCGGTTATTAATGCTGGTGCAAACACCGTCAATATTCCTGATACGACCGGATATACAATGCCTCAAGAATTCGGCGCAAAGATCGCAGAATTAAAGTCTCGCGTAAGCAATATAGACCAAGCGGTGATTAGTGTTCACTGTCATAATGATCTTGGATTAGCTGTGGCGAACTCACTTTTTGCTGTTGCTAATGGTGCCCGGCAGGTTGAATGTACCATCAATGGAATTGGTGAACGTGCTGGTAATGCCAGTATGGAAGAATTTGTTATGTCGTTGAATGTCCGTTCCAATTATTGGAATTTTCATACAAATATCAATACAGAAGAAATTTACAATGCCAGCAGAATGGTTTCTGGTTTTACGGGGATGCTTGTACAACCGAACAAGGCTATTGTTGGCGAAAATGCATTTGCCCATGAGTCCGGTATCCATCAGGATGGAATGCTGAAAAACAGAGATACTTATGAAATTATGACGCCAGAATCTGTTGGAATAGTGAATAATAAAATCGTTTTGGGTCGTCATTCCGGCCGCCATGGATTATCATCTAGATTGAAAGCATTAGGTTATGAAATTAGCGATGAAAAAATGGGAAATATCTACGAACGCTTTGTCATCCTGGCTGATAAGAAAAAAGAAATATTTGATGAAGATTTAAGAGTTTTAATGGGAGATGAAGCCAAAAGTGAAATTGGATTTTATACTTTGGATTATCTTCATGTTAATTTAGGAACCACTACCATTGCAACAGCAACGGTTCGAATTAAGACAGAAGAAAAAATGCATGAGGAATCAGCAACAGGTGATGGACCGGTTGATGCCTGTTTCCGTGCTATTAATCGTGCAATAAATTTTCAAGAAATGGCAAAGTTGGAGCATTATCAAGTTCGATCTGTTACAGCTGGGAAGGGCGCCCAAGGTGAAGTAACTGTACGAATAAAGATTCAAGATAGCGCTTATTCTGGAAAAGGCGTTTCAACTGATACAATTCGTGCCAGTGCAAAAGCATATTTACAAGCGCTCAATCATTATGAATCCTTGAAAAATATGGAAAATGTCTTTGAAGAAATCACTGAAACTGTATAAAGCATGAGCGGAAAAACATTATTTGACAAACTATGGGAGAGTCACCTTGTTCGTGAAAATGATGACGGGACAAGCCTATTGTATATTGATCGGCAACTTATTCATGAAGTGACATCACCCCAAGCATTTGATGGAATGCGTTTGACAAACCGTTCCTTGTGGCGAACCGAAGCAAATGTGGCGGTTCCTGATCATAATATTCCAACCAAAGATCGAGATAAAGGGATTGAAGATCCCATATCAAAATTACAAGTGGATACACTGGATAAGAATTGCGATTCCTTTCAAATAAAAGAATTTAAAATATCGGATCCGAATCAGGGCATTGTTCATGTCATCGGCCCTGAGCAGGGATTGACACTTCCCGGTATGACTATCGTTTGCGGAGATTCTCACACATCAACTCACGGTGCTTTGGGTGCTTTGGCATTTGGAATTGGCACCTCAGAAGTCGAACATGTATTGGCAACCCAATGTTTGGTTCAGCAAAAATCAAAAAACATGCTCATCAAAGTTGATGGTAAATTAAAACAAGGCATCACTGCAAAAGATCTAATATTATTTATTATAGGCAAAATTGGTACAGCTGGGGGGACAGGCTATGCAATCGAATTTGGCGGCAGTGCTATAAAAGCATTATCCATGGAAGGGCGAATGACAGTTTGCAATATGACCATTGAAGCTGGTGCGCGCGCGGGTTTAATCGCTGTGGATCAAACAACTTTGGACTATGTACATGGGAAACCATTTTCTCCTAAAGGTGAATTATGGAAACAAGCTCGTGAATATTGGAAAACCCTACAGAGTGATGAAGATGCTGCATTTGATAAAACAATTGAAATAAATGCAAACGATATAAATCCTATGGTTACTTGGGGAACATCACCTGAATTAGTTGTAGATGTTGAAGGTGAAATTCCTTTTTCAACTAATGAAAAATTTCAACCAGCATTGGATTACATGGGATTAGAAATGGGAGTGCCCATAAAAGATATTTTGTTGGATAAAATATTTATTGGGTCTTGTACAAATTCGAGAATTGAAGATTTAAGGGAAGCTGCAAAAGTAGTTGAAGGTAAAAAAATTGCTGATTCTATCAAATTGGCTATGGTTGTTCCTGGGTCTGGCCCTGTAAAAGAACAAGCTGAAAAGGAAGGGTTGGATAAAATATTCCTGAATGCAGGCTTTGAATGGCGAGAGCCCGGCTGTTCTATGTGTTTGGCTATGAATGCGGATCGTTTAGAATCAGGTGAACGCTGCGCATCAACATCGAACCGGAATTTTGAAGGTCGCCAAGGGCAAGGCGGGCGGACACATTTGGTGAGCCCTGCCATGGCCGCTGCTGCTGCAATAAAAGGTCATTTTGTTAATGTAACAACCAATTGGAATAATTAAGATGGAAAAATTTCAAACATTTACCGGTGTTGTAGCGCCATTAAACCGTGCCAATATTGATACTGATGCGATTATACCAAAACAGTTTTTAAAATCTATTCACAGAACTGGTTTTGGTCCAAACTTATTTGATGAATGGCGTTATTTGGATCATGGTGAGCCAGGCCAGGATTGCAGCAACCGCCCCCTAAATCAAGATTTTGTTTTAAACCAAAATCGATATAAAAATGCATCTATTTTATTAACTCGTGAAAATTTTGGATGTGGTTCCAGCCGTGAACATGCTCCTTGGGCTTTGTCAGATTACGGTTTCAAGACGATTATAGCCGAAAGTTTTGCCGACATTTTTTATAATAATTGTTTCAAAAATGGAATCCTACCAATCACGTTAGACGAAGAAAATATTCTATCTCTTTTTAAAAATACGGAGTCTACACCTGGATTTGCTTTAATGGTGAATTTAGATGAGCAGTCATTAATTGACCCTTCCGGCAATACATTAGTTTTTGAACTAGAAAAATTCAGGAAAGATGCCTTATCGAATGGGTTGGACGAAATTGGCCTGACCTTATCCCATGCAGAAGCGATAAGAGCATTTGAGACAAATTACCAGAAAAAACATCCTTGGCTATTTACAACATGATAAATGAACAATTAAAAACGATTGAATTATTTGATACAACTCTTCGAGATGGAACTCAAGGTGAAGGCGTCAATTTATCCGTTGATGATAAGCTTCGTATTGCGGATAAATTAGATGATTTTGGAATTAATATATTGGAAGGAGGTTGGCCCGGTAGCAATCCGCGTGACCAGGAGTTTTTCCGGCGATGCCATGAATTAAATCTGAAACAGGCACAAGTTTGTTCTTTCGGGTCTACAGCACGTTGGCCAGACAAAATTGAATCAGATCCTAATTTGAATGCTCTTTTAAAAGCTGAAACACCTATTATAACAATTTTTGGTAAAACTTGGCAACTTCATTCAGAAAAAGGGCTCGGTTTAGAAGAAGATGAAAATGCAGAACTGATAGAAAGATCGGTCGCTTTTTTGGTTAAGGAAGGGAAGCGTATCATCTTTGACGCGGAACATTTTTATGATGGCTATAAAACATCTCCATCTTTTGCATTAAAGATGTTAGATGCAGCACAAAAAGGTGGTGCAGACACGTTAGTATTATGTGATACAAATGGTGGTTCTTTGCCAGAGTTTATTCAAAAAGCTACGGAAGCCGTAGTTAAAAAATTTGAATCACAAATTGGTGTGCACGTTCATAATGATGGTGGTCTCGCAACAGCCAATACTTTGGCAGCGGTTGTAGCAGGTGCAACCCATGTTCAAGGGACGATAAATGGTGTGGGTGAACGTTGCGGCAATGCAAATTTAGGGACAATTATCCCCAATTTAATTTTAAAAATGAATCGCCAAATGCAATCAGAAATCGATTTAGAAAAGCTGACTCCTTTAACGCATTTTGTTTATGAATTAATGAATCTACACCCCGATGATCAGGCACCTTATGTAGGGAAATCGGCATTTGCTCATAAAGGTGGAATCCACGTAAGTGCTGTAATGAAAGATAGCAGAATGTATGAGCACATTGATCCCAAAAAAGTAGGGAGTCATCAACGTGTTCTTGTATCAGATCTTTCGGGTCAAAGTAATATTAGATTTAAAGCTGATGAGTTAAATGTTGAACTGAATGGTGATAAACAATTAACCAGGGACCTGGTGCAACAGATTAAATCATTGGAACATGAGGGCTATCAATTTGAAGGCGCTGAAGCATCTTTTGAACTCATATTGCAAAAACGGAAAGGGTCGTTTGTTCCCTTTTTTGAAGTATTGGAATCCCGGGTCAATGTGAATTATGATAAGCATGGGCATAGCAATGCAGATGCCATGCTGAAAGTAAAAGTTGATGGTGAAATTGAACATACTGCGGCTGATGGCAATGGTCCAGTCAATGCACTGAATAACGCAATCAAGAAAGCATTGGTCCGATTTTTCCCTGAGCTAGAACAAATAAAACTCACGGATTATAAAGTTCGTGTATTGAACGAGCAAGATGGTACCAGCGCAAAAGTTCGTGTATTAATAGAAAGTTCAGATGGTAATGAAAGTTGGTCAACCATTGGTGTTTCTGAAAATATCATTGAAGCCAGTTGGGAAGCATTGAGAGATAGTTTTAATTATCGCTTATTTAAAATACAAAATTCAATAAAGAAGCCATCATTGAGTGAAACTTAAGTTTCTTTTATTCAATAAAGTGCTATTTCTTATATAAGTCTTAATTTTCGCACCGAATATTTTTAAGTGTTTAGGTTTTCATGTGTTCAAGTATCATGAACATTCCCGCACTTTAATACGTTCACAATTTCAGAATGAGTACACAAGCCAAGCGTGTTGCATTCCATACATTGGGATGCAAATTAAATTTCTCAGAGACAGCTACAATCTCTCGTGATTTTCTGTGTCATGGATTTGAAAAAGTAAACTATCGAGATAAAGCGGATATTTATGTTTTGAATACATGTTCCGTAACAGAAAATGCCGACAAAGAAGCACGGAAATTTATTCGCCAAGCGAAGCAGCGTAATCCAAACTCATCCGTAGCTGTGATCGGCTGTTATGCCCAATTAAAACCTAATGATATTGCTGCCATTGACGGAGTAGATATAGTATTGGGTGCTGAAGAGAAATTTAATTTATTGAATCATTTGGATTCCATTAATCTGAATGATAGTACAAAAGTGATTCAATCCGAGATTGATCACGTGCACAAATTCACTCCTTCATATTCTTCTGCTGAACGAACACGATCATTTTTAAAAATTCAGGATGGCTGCGATTACACCTGTTCTTTTTGTACTATTCCACTCGCTCGTGGTCAGAGTAGAAGCGATACAATTGCCAACACGTTGAAAGTAGCTAAAGAAGTTGCTGAAACGGATACTAGAGAAATTGTTCTCACCGGTGTAAATATTGGCGATTATGGAAAAGGGTCTAACGAAACATTATTTGATCTCATTCAGAAATTAGATTTACTTGATGGAATTGACAGAATCCGAATTTCATCTATTGAACCTAATCTACTTACCAATGAAATAATTGAATTTTGCGCTTCATCGCAAAAATTCATGCCACATTTTCATGTGCCTCTTCAATCAGGTTCAGATAAAATTTTAGGCGCAATGCGCCGGAGATATAAACGAGATTTATATGTAAATCGAGTTACCCGAATAAAACAAACTATTGTAGATGCCTGTATTGGCGTAGATGTGATTGTGGGATTTCCCGGTGAAACAGAAAAAGATTTTCTCGATACATATAATTTTCTAAATGAATTGGATATTTCCTATCTTCATGTATTTACATATTCGGAACGGCCCAATACTGATGCTATTGAAATGAGTGAAATTGTTTCAAAAGAAATTCGAAGAGAACGAAGCAAGATGCTTCATATTTTATCCGATAAAAAACGACGTTTTTTCCATGATCAATTCATCAGCAAATATCGTCCGGTTCTTTTTGAAAATATTAAAAATGGAAAACTATTAGGACACACAGATAATTATATCCAGATCCAAATGGAAGGTGGTTACGAACTTATTAATTCAATCTATTCTGTAAAACTGGTCGATAATCACGGCACAGTTGTTGATGGAAAATTGTCCTAAATATTCTTTGTATCCTTTCGTTTAACTAAACAATGATCCGCCTTGAAAACCTGTCCAAATCCTTTCCAGATGGTGACCTATTTAATAATGTAAATATTTCCATTAAACGTGGGATGCGTATTGGGCTTGTGGGCCCTAACGGATCTGGAAAAACCACATTGCTCCGAATAATGCTGGGTAAAGAGTCACCTGATTCTGGAAATGTACAAGTTGATAAATCAACTACCATCGGCTATTTGGCACAGGATATTGTTGCCGGAACAGGACGATCTATTTTAGAAGAAGTTTTGGTAGCCTATCCGGAAGTACGTGAATTAGAAGGACAAATTCTTACATTATCGAAAGCCATTTCCAAAGATCATGGAAATATGGCTTTAGTTAACAAATTGGGTGATGCTCAACATCGTTTTGAAGCTTTAGGTGGCTGGAATCTTGAAGACAAGGCAAAAAAATTATTAAGTGGACTTGGGTTTGTCGATGGAAAATTCACAGAACCTTTGGATGCTTTCAGCGGTGGCTGGCGTATGCGAGTGGCTTTGGCTTCTATTCTTTTACAGGAACCGGATATTCTTTTTCTCGATGAGCCGACAAACCATTTAGATTTGGAAGCAACCATTTGGCTGGAATCATTTTTATCAAAATGGAAAGGTGGGATGGTAATGATAAGTCATGATCGGGCATTTTTGGATAGGTCCATTAATAATATCCTAGAAATTGATCTCAAAAAAATTGCGTTGTTTCACGGAAATTATACGAAATATACAGAAGAAAAATCATTACGAATGGAACAACACAAAAATGCCTATCGCAATCAACAAAAGCAAATCAAAGATACAGAAAGATTCATTGAAAGGTTCCGTGCAAAAAATACAAAAGCGACTCAGGTCCAAAGTCGAGTAAAAATGTTGGATAAATTAGAAAAAATTGAAGCACCCACTGAACAGACCCATGCCATGAATTTGAGATTACCGCAGCCAACCCGATCTCCCTTGATTGTGGCATCCTGTCGGAATGTGACCAAACACTATGAAGATATTGAAGTATTTAATAATATGGATATGGTAGTGGAACGAGGACAAAAAATTGGTTTGGTAGGTCATAATGGTGCTGGTAAGTCAACGTTATTGAAAATGTTGGCTGGTGTAGAACCGGTTACATCTGGTGCCGTACGAATCGGTTCAAATGTAGATAGTGCTTACTATGCTCAGCACCAATTGGAAATATTAAATCCAGATGAGACAGTTTTTGAATCTATTCAAAAAATAAGTCAAGGGTGGAGCGAGATTGAGATAAAGAGCTATCTAGGTAGTTTTATGTTTTCAGGTGATGAGATAGAAAAATATGTAAAGGTGCTTTCCGGTGGCGAAAAAGCAAGGGTATCATTGGCAAGAATGTTAGTTGAACCATCGCATATTCTTTTATTAGATGAACCCACAAACCATTTGGATATGATTACTCGGAATGTGGTAGAACAGGCGCTTATCCAATTTTCTGGATCTATTGTTTGTATATCACATGATAGGCATTTCTTAAATAATGTGACCAATCTAACCTGTGAAGTAGCTGGTGGTAGTATAAGATTATTTGAAGGGAATTACGAATACTATGAATGGAAAAATCAACAAGAAACACAAAGTAATTCTAGTACACCGAAAGTAAAAAATGAATCAAGAAAAAAGTCAGAATACAAAGAACGAAAAAAAATTCGGAATCGTTTGGCGTGGATTGAGAAACGATTTAAAGCTATTGAAAACCAAATTGAAAAGGAACGAACATTAACAAATAATCCAGACCATAGCGATAACTATGAAATACTCCAAAATGCTCTCAACAATATGAATACATTAGAAAAAGAATATCTAGAGCTAATGGAAGAAAAAGAAAAGTTATTGAATTGATAGGTTTATTATCAATATAGATTAGTAGTTATTTATTGGAAATAACATTTATATACTTACCATTTATTACAAACATAAATATATTATTATACAGTGTTAAATAATTTCTAGTTGTTGGATTGTAAATTATAATTCTTTCTCTAAAAATATTTACAGAGTAGTATATACCACAGTGTTTATTGTGACACATAGGAATATATTTTCTAAATACAATTTTAGAATATATGAGTATCCAATAATAAAATAATCATCGTCATTGGTTATAGAACTATTATAATCAGCATATATAAAGGAAGAGCCTAGAACAGTTATTTTTGAATTATAATTCTGAGTGAGTTAAAAAGTCAAATATTTAATTATTCGGTACATTGTTATATTAGGTGTGTAATAAAATAATATAACATTTAAATGAAAGATCTAGTATTACATAAAATTATAATAGTAACATAATTATTATAAATTATATATTCAAATATATACAATATTGTAACTAGAATAAATCCTTGTAATTCATATCTTTACAAGGATAAATTTAATTTATTACTTTACCCGAGGTAATTAAGATGTGGAGTCTAATCATAAAATGGTAGCTATACCATTGTGTGCAGTATCAGTTCAGGTACTGGCTCTACTTCAATAAAATAATGAGAAATTTAATCGGATGAGCCAGACACAAAAACAGGTTTTAGAAATTGATGATATAAAAGTCATTAAAATTTTTGAAAAACCCTTCACAAAGCAGATAATTAATTGCTTTGATGATTCTCCAAAGACGGCTTCTGAAATAGCCCAAGCCGTTGCTTTCCCAAAAGATAAAATATACTATCACCTAAAAAAATTATTAGCTGTTAAAATTATATTTATAGCAGAAACAGAAATCGTAAAGGGAATAGAACAGAAAAAATTTCTGCCAGTTTCAAAATATTTTAAAATAAAATACAAAGGGGAAAAAGAACAATTAAAAAATTTTATAATTGATTCTGAAAAAAAGATTACTGAATCCAAAACGAATTTATCTGGGTCAAAAAACATCAAGCTAGTAAAAAGAGACTTTGTTAATAGAACTATTATTGATCGGCGAAGAAGCAATGATCGTCGAAATGAGGATAATCCCTTAAAGGTTAATGAATTTGGCAATGAAAATAAAAGGAGTGTCATAAAAAGACGGTCTCAAATAGAAAGACGTATTATTACAAATAGCATAGATGGCACATTCAACCAAATGGAAAAATTAAAAAAACCTTTTAAACGTAAAATAAAATTTAAAAAATTAAATAATTATTTATTAAATCTTAATGGCATTAACCAAGCCATGACCTTTGTGTATACTGGAAACTCTGTGACATTCATGCAGGCTGCACTAGATAGTAAAGGTTTCAACATCGAACGGATCAGGAAATACATTTTACCCATTAAAATTGATAACACTTCAATCAAAACCCTTCCTGAACTTATCATTAATCTTTACGAACAATATATTGAAAAACCGAAAAGAAAAAATCTTTATCTGGCAATACATTCTGATTCTTATCAATATCAAATGACCTATATTAAAAACGAAGACAAATCAAAAGGTGATTTCAAAAAATTAATTGTAAATAATTTGTCCAAGTTATATTCCATAAAATCAGACAATAGCATGATGGAATTTGAGATTAATAATACAAATGATAAAAATGCTATCGTTTGTTATACATCTAAAAAGAGTGATATCGATCAAGACTATCAAACCCTTATCGATTCCGGGTTACAGCCACGTTATAACACATCTATACCAAAATTGCTTCAAAACATTTATAATTACTATAATCTAGAGAAAAATGACGGATATTCACTCCTTATATATATAGATCAATTTAAAACACATATAGTTTTAATCCAGAATAATCAACTTTTAGAGTCACGTTATTTTCACATTGGTCTTAATTATTTTATCAGCCGTCTCTCCAAATTAGGATCAGGGACATTACCAACTGAAGAAGCGCGCAGTACTGCTTTTCATTTCTTAGAGAATTATGGTATCTCAAAAACAAAAAATAAATTTGAATTACAGGATGGATTTCCATACGATGATGCAAGGTTAATGCTGAATGAATTATCAAGCATTATGATGAGCCAGATGAAAGATTCCATAAATAATTTTTCAACAATACAATCTGTCATAGAAAAAGATGACTTCTCCTTCGGTGGCGTATATATTGGTGGTCCTGGGAGTCATATTAAAAATTTAGATAGACTAATAAAAGAGACTATTGGTGATCCAGTTGAAAATTTGAATTCTATAACAACAACTTCATTCAAAAAAAGGCTTGACTCTAAAATGAATTTTCGAACAAGGATTAAGGAAAATTACATTTTATATAATAAAAAAAGATCAAAGAAAAATTTGAAAAATATACAGGATAAGATCCAGGAACGAAAAAAATCCATTGAAATATCTAAAAATCCAGAAAGTGCTAAGTATCGTTTAGCACGTTTAGAAATCGATAAAAACTCCAAACTCAAATTAATTGATGAATCCAATGAAAAATTATTATTAACGGCAAAGGAATTCAAAGATTTTAAAGTTGAGTATATTGAAGGTCAAGACACCATGACCGCCGATCTTGATGCGGTTACAGCCCATGTGGACATTAAAAGTGAATCTTTATTGGAAAACTATAAAGAACATGATTATTTAATTAATAAAATATCTGAGTTAGAATATGAAACTGATCATTTTCAGAGGAGAAAGGAAGAAGCGGGAAGAAAGTCAAAAGGTGAATATGATTTACAAATTAAGAAGGCTGCTAAGTCACGGGTGTCTTTGACAGAAAAAAAGGAACTTTACGAACAAGAGATTGATGAACTACAAACAAAAATATTAAAAGTTGAAGACGGTCGTCAAGAATTAGCATTAAAGTTGGGAACGAGCCATGATGAGATGGCAATTCTAGAGTATTTAAAAGATGCCGTACATAACACGGCTAGGCTTTTTAAAAAATCATTCTTAGAACGTTTAAAGTTTTTAGTTGAACTGGGCGAAGAAGATATGAGCGTACTTCAACAAGCAGAATATCTATTATCTCAAAACACTGAGCGATTGAAAGGGATAAGAAAAAGTTTTGAAAAAATAGTTTCGGGGGAAGCGGAATATAATTCATCATCATATTTTGATGCTGAAAGTGGATTTGATATTCGTAGGAAGCTGCTAACAGTTTTAGATGTAGTTTTGCAGACACCAGATAATTTAGAAGATATAAAAAAATATACTTCAGATATAGTCAAGGTCAATATTGAGCAAAATGATCTGAATAAAAAAGGGGAAAAGCTACAGGAACAGGTCAATAAAAGTTTCCAAAAAAGAGCAAAGAAAGAGAGAAAACTCTCATCCTTAAAAAAAGATATAGATATTTATTTAGATGATCTGAAAGAAAAGGAAATCCAACTGCAGGGAATATTAGATGTTGTGGACTTTAACCATGAAACCATAGACATGATTAAGGATTTAAATAAAAAAGATGATGAATTAAAAGACCTTCAGCCTCAGCAAGAAACGATTAATAAAGAATTAAAAGTACTGCAAAAAGAGTTGCTACGGTTAGATAGCGCTATCGGGATGTGCGAAAAAAATATTAAAGGGCATACAGATTCTAATTCCGAGCTTACCAATACCCATGAAGAGAAATCCAAGACACTGCAAGATCAAAGTGAGCATCTCATTATCCAGCAAGAAGATCTAGAAGGGAAGATAAAGGGACACTCTCAAAAAGTTATGGATGTGGTTCAAGAAATTAATGATTCCAAGAATATTTATAGTCAGTTGGAGAAGCAGAAGGCGGAAGGATTAAAAGCGATAGAAGAATTGAATGATCAATATCTTCCATTGGTTACGGAAGCAGATCAAGAAAAAGAAAAACTTCAAAAGGTTTTCAACGTTAAACTGAAACAACTTCAAAACGAAAAAAATAAAAAAACCACAGAAGCTAAAGAGATTAAAGATGTAACAATTAAAGCTTTTTTCAAGAAGGAAGGTACAGCTCTAGCAAAAAGACAAAAGTCGATTGGAACTATCTTAGCTAAAAGTACAAAGGAAATGGAAAAACTAATAGTTGATAGGGATAGAATAAATGCGTCACTTGTGGAAAAGAAAAAGAAAAAATCGCCACAGATTAAAGGGTGGGAAAAGGAGATTAAAAGTTGGCATCGTGATCTGAAGCGTGGCCGCGCCTTACAACAACGGCTTGATATTCTTGAAGGCAAAAAAAGTGAATGGGATAGTCTTTTTGAAAAGGAAAGAAATAAATCAAAAGAACAGAATAAAGTTCTGGAAAAAAATATTTTACGGAAGCAATCAAAATCATACCTTTTGTTTTTAAAGGATGGTTTTGTTCGTTTGAAGAACGATGTTGATCCCGTAGCAGCGGCTCAAGCATTGGCCGATGAAAGTATAGCTCTCGATCGGGAAGAAATAGTAAAAGTAAATCTTGCCCTTGAGGGCATTGAGAAGCGTTATCAAACCTTTATGATTCGCTATCGTGACAAAAGTAAAAAAATCATCGAAAAACTTAAGCCTCATGGAGGTCGAAAGAAGACAATTATGGCTAAAATTGTTAGTGCAGAAAAGAAAATTGCCAGGGATGAGAATGTTATTCAAAATTTGAAAGATAAGCTTGATCAAAAAAATAATTTACTATCTAAAAAAGAAGTAGAGTTTCTTCAATTGAACGAAGATACAAAATATAAGCTAAAAAGTATCCAATTAGAGATAGATCAGATTGCTATTAAAGAAACTCGCTCACAGAAAAATATCACATCCAAACTTGAAGAAATATTATCTGAGATTTCTAATAAAATAAATGTAGTAAAGAATGAACATAATCAAGCAATCCAGGCCATTGATGAAGTACTTGATGAGCAACATGTCTATATTGAAATGAAAAAATTGAAGCAGCAATTAAAATCTGATGATGATGAATTGAAAACAATCCAGAACCGACTTGATTATCTAAAAGAAAAAAAAGAAAAAAGCCCTCAGGTCCTTTCTGGTCACAAAAAAAACCTGAAAAATGTTTTAATCAAATTGACCCAGACAAAATCAGATATTAAAAATCAGAAAGACCAATATCAAAATCAAGAAAAAGAGTTGATAAACTTTTTAGAAAATAATAAAGAGGAGCTAGCTCAACATCAGGTAGATCAAAGCACCATCAAAGAAAATATTCTTACACTAGAGCGTAGCCTTGGAAAACTAAACGAAATTTATAATGATACATTATATGAGATTCAAAAGCTAAAGAAAAAAATTAAGATTCCAGATCAAGAAATGGTCAATATATCTAAAATAACTAAAAGTAATCAAAAGTATAAAAAAATAAAGGATGATAAAGATCAGCTTCAAATTTTGGTTGACATGGGCCAGGACCTTTTAACTCACGTTGTCCATTTGGAAAAAACCATAAATGACCTTAACGAAGCTCTGGATACCATGCGTGGTCAAGAAGTAGAGATTGAAAATAATCTGCAATCCTTAGATAATGATATCCAAACATCCAATGCCGATCTGGAAAAAATAGAAAATTTGAAAAAGTCTAACAATAATAGTATAGAAGAGTTAAAGGGACCTCACCAAGATGTTTTGACTAGATTAAACCATATTAAGGATATTTATACACCTGTGAAAGCTATGCTTAATCAACGTGTCGAAGAATTACATAACTTGATTGAAATAAATACGAAGGAAAAAAATAAACGAGACACCTTATTACAGGATATGGAAAAGGATCTGAAAGATAAAAGGGTTGAGATAGCCATTCTTGACAAGGAATTATCTAAGGTCAACAAAGACATGAAAAAAGTTTTGGAGTATTCAATTTATGAACAAGAGCCTTCCACTGTAGAAGATGTATGGCAATGGAATATTCCAGAAAATAAAATGCGGAGTTACATGGATTTGGCAGATATGAAAACTCGGTCCAAAGTACTTTTTGATGAAATTATTCAAACCGAGCAGGATATTGCAAAATTACAAAAAAAGCAATCATCAATTCAGCATGCGATAAATGAATCTGAAAAAATTAGCCAGAAAAAAATTAAAAGCATGGAAGAACTCTGTAACAGATTAGAATTGCAAATCACCAAAGAAAAAAATGATGTTGAAGATTTGGAGAAAAGCCTCAACGAATTAAAAGGAAATTCATCTAACTATGCTAATCGTATTGAGACCCTTGAAAAAGAGTTAAAGGACTTCAGGGATAGAGAAATAGAGTATGAATTAATGTTGAAAGACCTAGATCGTTCCTTAGACAGAATCCAAAATAAATATCAACAGATTGCAATAAAAGAAGAAATGATCAAAAAGAATACCATTGAACTGGATTATACAGCCAACTTGGGTTTGTTGATGGATCCTTATTCAAAACTGAATCTGCTTCCTGACAAACACAAAGAAGAATACCGCTACTTCGCAACTAACCGCATCTTACAGAATGCGCTTTTGGTTCTTGTAATGCTATTCTCATTGGCTGCTTATGCACAACGCAGTAAGATTGAGCCCCTGGAAGCGAGCCTTCCAAACAAATATTCTGAACTTTCATTGCTAACCATGCGTCAAGAAATAAAGGGAATCGTTGAGAATCAAACCATGGTAGCAACTACTTTTGAAAAACTCATTAATGAGGATAAAACTCTATCTACTACCATGGTGGCGATGCTAAAATATTTGAGTAATAAGATTCCTGCTAGTTTTCGAGTTACAGAATTAGCGCTAAACAAAAATTTATCCAACCATCTAGTGAATGATAGAGTATGGGACAAACTAACAAATTTAGAAGATCCCAAACTTCACATTACCTTAAAAGGGTTTTATAACCAAAGCCTGGAACAGGCATCTACTTTGGTGATACCTTTCCGGAGTTCATTGGAAAGTAGTGGTTGGTTCGATATAGTGGATTTCAGTAATGGACAAGAAATAAATAATGAGCAAACATCCTTTTCAATTAATTTGGTCTTATAAGTAAACATGCATCAAAAGACAAAATATGTTATCTTGTTAATACTAACTGTGATGATAATTGCAGTCTATGTTTGGGACAGTATAAATATAAAAAGCGAGCTTAAACAAATTAATTTAAAAGTCAGTAATATGGATGATCAACTTAGGTCAGGTACAGGCATCATGGATGAAGTGCTACATATCCGACAACATTTTACGAAAAAGAAAAATATTTTATTATCACATCGGATATCTAGTCCCGATTTATTAAATGAAATTGAAAGTTTGAGTGACCTGGCAAATGAAATGGGTTTGAGTATTAACAATTTAGAGATTGATCCAAGAAATACTTTTCCAGCCCTAAAAAATAATGTAGAAGATATTCGAATCGACCTGGAGCGCCATTCTCTGAATTTCCAATTATCAGGGAAATTTCTCAATGTTGGAAATTTTATAGAAATATTAGAAGAGAATTCAACTCATCTTCATCTCCAACAATGTTTGTTCAATTTGGATAGCATTGATCCAAAGGGCGTTGTTGCAGAGTTGCAATATTTGACCTATGGTGGAGCGGAAGAATGATACGAGAGAAGATTACACTGAGCTTTTTTATTGTAGTCCTTTTGGCATTATTTCTGGAATTCTTTTTGGATTTAATCACCCATACCAACAGCAAATCCCAACCTGTGATAGCACAGAATTCATCACTAACGGAAAAATTTAGTATTCTGGATACTTCTTCTTCGGAGCCAATCAAACTTTCAGTAAATAGCTGGGGAAGAGATTTCTTTCATAATCGCAGCAATATTTACTATAACGCATTCAATTTGACTGGCATCACTCAATTTAATCATGGATACAAGGCCATAATTAATGGACAAATTGTTAGTGAAGGTGAGGAAATTGATAATTTCAGAGTAAAAGATATCACTAAAAATAGTGTTTTACTAAAATGGTATAACCACAGTGTAACCCTAAAACTGGAAGAATAAATGAAATACTTAAAACAAATACTTAAGCCATATATCTATCTGATATACGCATCTGTGTTGTTTGGTAAGGATATTCCGAAATTATTGGATATATATACAACCGAAAATGAAAATTCCCACACA
The DNA here is from genome assembly GCA_964648395.1 of uncultured bacterium. Lineage (GTDB taxonomy): Bacteria > Fidelibacterota > Marinisomatia > Marinisomatales > UBA1611. The sequence goes on from CAZYLQ010000015.1 coordinate 16,174, forward strand.
CTTGTAATGGAGTTCAATAATGGGAATTTTGAATACGTTACAACTGAATCTTTTGCGCCTCCCAGTATATCTATATTATTCAAAAACCTCAACTGGGGTCGAGGTAATTTTATTAAAAAGAGTAATCTGGGGCCTCTTTATCAATACGCTATTAGCATTCCTAGAAATAGTAATCAGAAAGAGATAAACAAAATACTCCAATTGAAGATGGATTTTACTCGAGTTCCAGACTACTTAGTAAAAATTGAACCTCCTAAGGGAAAAAATAAAAAGCACAAGTTGAAAGTAACTTGGGTAAAGAATAGGAAGAAAAAATCACCTCGTTACAACAAACCACCAACTACCCGACTACCGGAATCTAGAGTTAGCTTGAATTTTCAGGCAGCTAAATTGGTAAATGTAGTTCGCATGTTGGTTTCTCAAGATAATTATAATCTAATTATGGGAGAAGAGGTTCAAGGTGAAGTCACAATGAATCTTAATGATGTTTCTTTAGAAACAGCTTTAGATGCAATACTTCATGTAAATAACTATGAATGGTTCATGCAAGATAATATTATTGTAGTACAGCCCATGACCACGAAACAGACAATGAGTGGGGAATTAATGACCCGTATGTTTAGACTCAATTATACCACGGGAACTATGATATCTGAAGCAGTAAAAGAGGTACTGACAACCAGAGGTAAAATAAAAGCACTTTCATCAACGGCATCAACCAATGTAAAACCAGGAGAAAAAGATATCTTAATGGTAACTGATATACCTACTAACTTTGCACTTATTGAAGGGGTAATCAGATCTCTCGACATTCAAACTGAACAAATCAATATTGCGGTAAAATTCATTGAAACCACCCTAAAGCACGATGAAATCATTGGTATTAATTGGGATCTGCGAGAGAGCATGAGTATCATAAACAGTGGAAATACAGATACATCAAATTCCTTTGATTTAGGCTACTTGAAGATAGGAGATAAAACAATGAATTTTGCTACTTTGAGTAAGCCTGTTGTTTCTACCATACTATCTTTACTGGCCAATGATGGCAGCACAAAATTGTTGCAAGAACCTCAGGTGACAACCATGAATAATTCCCCAGCAAATATTGTGATCGGGACAACCATTCCACTTCTTGTCCCGCAGGGTGAAGGAAGTGTCTTTGGAACAAATCCTTATACATATGAAGACCAACATATAAATGTTTCATTGGATGTATTACCACGTGTCAATCAAGAAAAAATTATAAGTATGAAAATTGATGCGGTAGTTCAAGCCATTATAGGATTTGTAGGGAAAGATCAGCGCCCTATGATCTCTACGCGATCCACGAATACATCTGTTATGGTTAATAATGGAGAAACATTATTAATTGGAGGGTTAATTTTTGACACAGACCAGGAAATTGCTTCTAAGGTGCCGCTATTAGGAGATATACCATTAATTAAATATTTGTTCAGATCCAGCAATAAAAATAGAGAACAACGGGAGCTACTAATCTTCATTACACCTACAGTGATTTCTAATGACACATAGGAGCATGTTCTAATGAATAAATCACAAATGCAAATATTCATAAAAATGAATTTAATAACTAGTTTCAATAGAATAACAAATATACTATACAAAGTATTTTTTCTTTGTGGTTTATCCACAACAATTCTTTTTGGACAGAGTGACTTTTTTAGCTCTGGAAATAACAGGCCCGTTGCTGATGCTGGCCCTGATATTAAAGTCCAATCAACGAGTTCTATTCAACTAGATGCATCTCGGTCATTTATAAACGATGGATCTAAACTAAAGTTTGAATGGATTTTTGCTCCAGGTCTGGTATATAATAATGAAAATGAATTTACTGCAGAGCTATCGGTAAAACCATATGATAGTACATATTTAAAAAGCATTCAGACTTACAAACAGCTATTAGATGTTACGATTGCGGATAATGATTTAGGTACGCAACTAGAAGTTATTCTTAAGGTTAAAGATCGTATAGGTTTTGAAGATACTGATACCTTGATTGTTGAGTATTTTGATTCCAACGTTCTCGCTGATACTTTAATTGATTCCGTTCAGTTGTCAATGGACTTGTTTGATCTTGAAGTGTCTGTTTTAGATTCAGAGAGGTTTTCCCAAAGTAGTTTTGGAATTCTAATACAAGGCCTTGTGCAGGATGAAATAACCCCGATTGATGTTCAAATTGTCAATAGTATCATTGCGGATCAGATTCAGACTCTTGGTTTCGATGATGAATTATATCTAAACAAAGATTTATACGATGATAACCTACTTCAGGGATACAGATTTGATTGTATTTCAGATTCGTGTGCTGCCATGAATGCTAAAATTGTCAACGCATCATATGTTATATCATGGAGTTTTGATGGTTCGAATGGGAGCATCTCAATGAGAATATTTGATCCTAATAATTATAATGAATTGATTGACACTGAATCGATTTCTAAACCTTTGGCATCAATAAATGAATCTGGTATTTACAGTTTAGATCATTCTTTACGTACTGCTGTTTCTCATATACTAGATAATAAAATATTTAGAAAGAAAATTTCTCGCATAGACCGATTTAAGATGAAAAGTAAACCATTATTAAGGTTAGGGAAATATCCGCTCATTTTGGGAGCAGTTTATCTGTTGATAGATAAAATATTCTTACAGGAATCTGAAGAGCCACCAAAAAAACCACCAGGGTTTCCACATGATTCTTAAAATATTTTTCAAATTCAAACTAATGTAGTAATACACACCAGGAGATAATTATGAAGAAAACATCATTGTTACTCGTATTAATGACAATTACTGTTTTTGGTCAAAATCAATCTAGGCCAGTACAGAATAAAACAATAATCAATAATGTTGAAAATAACAGTATTGAATCTGTGCCAAGGCGTATTTCTTATCAGGGATTAATTACCAAAGCAGATGGAAGCCCTACTGAAGATGGTAGCTATGAAGTATTATTCCGTGTATACAATAGTGCAGATGGCAGTGACCCAATTTGGTCAGAGACTCAGGAAGTAAGCGTCATCAATGGGATTATCAGCACTGTATTGGGCAATACAAACCCTTTTACAACTATACCGCAAGAAGCTTTTCTTGAATTATCTGTTGAGGGTTCTACATTATCACCTCGGCAACTACTTACGTCAGTGTTCTATTCGATATTATCAGATACATCAGGATATGCAAAAACCGCCGATTATGACAACTTAATAAACCAGCCCAATCTTGATATTTATGTTATGAAAGATTCTCTTGAAAGTTATATAACTAGTGAAGAGTTATATGATACACTTGCAGTCTACCAACAATTGGATTCAAATCTGACTGATTTGACAGAAGATGGCGTTCTTTCTGGAAGTAAAGTAGAATATGGAATTACATCTTCAGGTACTAATGGTCAGTCATGGATATCTGATGGTGATGGTTCCGGAGAATGGGGTACACCGACAGGCCTTGCAGCTGATGGTATTGTTTCTGTAGGTAGTCTGACCTTAGACAGTGGAACAATTACAGATGAAAGTGGGGCTATCTCTTTCGGTGATGAAAATCTATCAACAACAGGTACACTAAATGCTGAATCAGGATCTTCCCTTGGTAATATAACTTTGGCAGATGGATCGATTACAGATTCAGGTGGTAATATTTCTTTCAGTGATGAAAATCTATCAACAACCGGGACACTGAGTACTGGGATTGCAAATTTAGCTTCAACATCAACAATAGGTGATCTAACGCTGGCAAATGGCTCGATCACTGATGAAGGTGGTTCCATCTCATTCGGAAATGAAAATTTGTCTACAACAGGTACGTTTAGCGCAGGTGTAACAACCCTTGGGGCTGGCTCTGAAATAGGCGATCTTACATTATCAGATGGTTTAATAACGTCATCATCAGATTCTATCTCATTTGGCAATGATGCTATCTCAACATCGGGTACACTAAACTCCGGTACGGCAACATTAGCCACCGGTTCTACGGTTGGGAATCTTACATTATCAAATGGTTCTATCACAGACTCAGGTGGTTCGATCTCATTTGAAGATAATGATCTATCCACGAGCGGTAGTATAAATTCTGGTAGGGCAGTATTAGGATCCAATACTACAATTGGCAGCCTGACCCTTGCAGATGGTTTCATCGCAGATGCAGGTGGCTCTATTTCTTTTGACGATGAGAATATCTCTACGACAGGAACGCTGAATTCTGGTACGGCAACACTTGCAACCGGTTCTACCATTGGTAACCTGACCCTTGCAGATGGCTCCATCACAGATGCAGGTGGCTCTATTTCTTTTGATGATGTAAACCTGACAACTGAGGGTACTATAACAGCAAATGCATTCAGCGGTGATGGTTCTTATTTAACAGGAGTTGAAGCAACATCGACAGGTACCCTATTTGGGGCCACACCTATAGTACTAGAAGGTGAAATTTCAGATACCGCTCAAACAACACTGTCTCTTGTTGAACCAACTGCTGATCGTACAATAATTTTTCCAGATGTAACTGGGACAGTACTTACAACTGGGAATGAAAATACAATTGATCAAGTAGGGACTATAGCATCAGGTACATGGCAGGGTACAGCAGTAGCAGATACTTATGTTGCAGATGATTTAACAATATCAGGGGGGACCATTAATAATACCATAATTGGTGGCACAGCTCCTGTTGCTGGTACATTTACAACTCTTACAGGATCCAGCGCAGATGTTGGGACTGTGAGTATCAGTGATGGCTTGATTACAGACTCTGGTGGAACTATATCGTTTGATAATGAGAATTTGAGTACAATTGGAA
>CAZYLQ010000016.1:0-20477 GCA_964648395.1 uncultured bacterium
ATTCAATTTCGTGATCAAACTAGATTTTGGGAATTTATTCGCTTTATGAATGCTTGGGGGAAAGAGCAAGTATTGGATATCCATGATTTGGCAACACAACTCTCACCAGGCATGTTAAATCAATTGATAAAGAATCGAGGGTTTATGATATTATATACACATTTTAATGAACACCTCAAAATGGACGGACTTCCAAATGATTTAACAAAAAATTTATCTTACCTAAAAAAGAAGAATACTGAAGGCGATATTTTTATTGCCACCTCATCAAGGTTGCTAAAATATAAAGAGTTGCATGACTATTTAAATTTTAAAGTTGATTCTAGTGATGGCATGACCAATATTTATATTGATTCTGCCCTGGATACACCTATTGGTGGTAAATCTCTGGCAAGGGATCAGTTGTGTGGTTTAACATTCTATGTTGATCATCCTCCATCAACAAAAATATGGTTTCAAAAGCAAGAATTGGAAATAGAGAAAAATCCAAAAGATGAATCTGGAAAATTATCTGTGATGATTCCTTGGAAAAAATTATCCTATCCTAGATAATTGATGCGTCTGAAAATCTTATATATTTCACCAGAAAATACTGTCGGAACATTGACACTATGGAAAAAGGAACATGAATCCCGGGGAAATGATTGTAGGACCGTTACATTTTTTAGATCACCCAAGAATTTTGAAGAAGATATTTGCTTAGACTTACCCTTTAATTTTACAGGAGTACGAATGGCCGGTCTCCGAAATTTTATATATAAACAATATAGGGGAGAAGATGGATACTTTAAGGAAAAGGAAGGAAATCCACCAGTCTGGAAGCCTGAAGGTTGGTTTGATTCGATTTTTTTGAAATTTAAGGATTGGTTATGGCGCCCAGTTATAGAACAAGCGATCCAGGATTATCAATTATATGATTTTGATGTGGTCCATTTTGAAAGCGGATCGGATTTTTTGAAAAATGAATTCTTTGTAAAAGAACTTCATGAACGTGGCAAAAAGATCATTGCACATTATCATGGTGAAGATATGCGGGCCAGGGGCGCTATGCCTATAATAGATGATTTATCTGATCTTAACTTGACAAATGAAGTTGATTTGTTGGACAAGCATCCAAACTTAGATTATCTTTTTCTCCCTTTTGATACAAACCAGTTTATTCCGAAATATGGATTGAATAAAACAATACAGGTTGCACATGCGCCAACCAATCGATTCTATAAGGGATCCGATAAAATTATTTCAGTCTGTGAAAAATTGGAATCAGAAGGGCTTATCAAATTCGACCTCATTGAAAACCTTTCTCATGCAGCTGCTATAAAACGAAAAGCAAGATCTGATATTTTTATTGATCAGATTGGAGATCGAGGTGGCTGGGGGTATGGTATGAATTCTGTAGAATCATTATCCATGGGAATTTGTACTGTGACAGAAATCAATGATAAATATAATTCATTTATACCGGATCACCCATTTGTGAATGTAAATCAGAATAATTTTGACTTAGTTTTAAGAGATTTGTCTCAAGACAGACAGAAAATTGAAGCAAAAGGAATAGATGCAAGAAATTGGGTGGTGAAAAACCATGATATAACTCAAGTGTCGGAAAAATTATATCAATATTATAAAGATATGGGATTACTCGTATGAATGGACAAGTTTATAATCCACATTTTATTTTTTGGTCGCGCATTATTAACATATTGATTTGGCCTTTTTACTTCTTTTGTAATTTGTATAGAAAATCATACTCACTCAATGATGAAAATATAAATTCAATTCTCATTTGCCAATATCATCGCATTGGTGATGTTTTTCTCATTGCTCCTGTTTTGCGATCTCTAAAAAAAAGATATCCTCAGGCTCATATAATATTATTGTGTTGTCAGGGCGCAGAAAAATTATCCCGAGATCTAAAATTTGCGGACGAGGTAATAGGTGTTGAAGTCCCTTGGACAAATTGGGAATGGTCATTGATAAAATGGATTAAAGCACGATCCTTTGCACGGCATTTTAGAAAACGAGATATAGATATAGCGATTGATTTTAAGGGTGACTTACGTAATAGTTGGTTTCTGTGGCATGTCCGATCAAAAATGAGCCTAGGTTATACCGATACAGGAGGATCTTTTTTTTATACCCACCCGCAACCATCTCCAACAAGTGCCCACCAAACAGAACGATCCCTGCAATTGATTTCCCATTTTGGCTGTGATTCTATAATGTTGGATGAAAAAGAGTTTAATTTTAAAGATCAAGGGGCTATTGTATTTCATGCCGGCGGAAATGACTCAAGGAGAGCATGGCCAGAAAATAAATGGATTAAATTAGCAGAAATTCTCTCGAAAAATCATCAAATTGCAATTGTTAAAACACCAGAAACGACTACTTTAATTGAACGCATGAAAGAAAGAGAATTTAAGGTAGAAATCTTTGATGGGGATTTAGTCAAATTCAAGAATTGGTTAAGAAATCAAAAGATGCTCATTGGAAATGATTCCATGCCGGGACATCTGGCGGCCTATCTCGGAATACCGACTATTTCTATCTTTGGGTCACAGGACCCAAAGATGACAAGCCCTATTGGGAAATGGATAACAATTATTAAGCCAGATGAATCATGTGAACACAAAAGAAATCACTGGAGATTATGCCAAAAATGCATGGGAACCATTGATGTGGAAAAAGTCTCTGGCGCAGTTATAAAACTACTCTCTAGAGCTCAGGCGGGTGAATAAATAAAAATATTGTCAATATCCTCTTTATTTGTAAATTTGACCGATCAAAAGAGATTGCCCTTTTATTCAAAGAATACAATAAGGCCAATCTATGAAGAAAACAGAGAACGGATAAAATAGCTCCCTGTTTTTACCAAAGAACCAAACCAAGGAGGTATCAGCATGGCTGATGTAAACGCTCAAGTACAAAATGCAGCATCTGGAATCATTGGCGTAATCAAAGCACTTATTGTGTTATTCGTTTTCGTTAATATTGTCTATTCCACAGGGTTTGACCCTATAGGTGGAATCGTAGATCTGGTAAACACATTCCTAGATGGGGGTTTTGCCGGACTGTTAGCTCTGCTGGTTTTACTCTCGTTTTTGGGATAATCAAAAAGGATTTAAACGGGGTCTTAATTTCAACTCTGACCCCGTTACCTGAAAACAGGAGGAAACTATGCTGAAAGGTGCGTTGCAGACCGTTAACGAGTGGCTAGGACAAATCACAGATTTGCTCAAGACCTTAGTCGTCATAGGTATTGTTGTAGGAATTTTGTTTGATGACTTTTTTGGAGTTATCAGCGGGTTGGGTCGAGTGATGACTCAATTTGGAGACGCAGGATTCGCAGGTATACTTGCCTTGATGATAATCGTTATGTGGTACGAAAAGAAATAGCGCGAATATTAATTCCGCTGGTGCGCCCCGTTTATGCGGGGCGCATTTTTTTAAAATATCATGACTAGCTTTCAATCTACTAGTCATTTGACCCATACCATATTGTGTTTCAGTGTGGTATTTTTTTGCTCTAATAAAGTATACGGAGCATTTGACTCCGAATCACTGTCATCATTTCAAAATGCTGTGGGGGCATTTCCATTTTCTATTTACCCGAACTCTCTGGGTGCATTATCTGATCCAACGATTCTTTTCGTTAATAGATCTCCATTTGGTGCAGGAAGTATTAACCGAAAATTTGGTTTAAGATCCCTCATGGAATCGCTATTTGTAGTTGGGGGGAATTTCCGGAACTTGGGTCTTGGCCTTGGTCTGTCCCGGTTTGGAAATTCAACCTATCAGGAAACACAGATTTCAATTTTAGGAGCAAAAAGTTATAAAGAATTAGTTCACCTTGGCATCTCCCTTAATATGTATCAATTAAGCATTTCACATTATGGACAAGCTCAGGCAATAGGATCAAAAGTCAGCATGAGATATGCCATGGGAACCCATGTGGAAACAATGATGTCTTTTTTAAATGTAAATCGACCTGTGATTGGACAATCCAAAGAAAAACTTCCCCAAATAATATCAGCCGGCATTTTGGTACGACCAAATGATAAAATAATTGGGCAAGCATCTTTTGTTCAGGATACTGAATTCCCAATCAGTGTTCGTTTTGGCATGATCTATAAATTACTTGACCAAATAGATATTGCAGTTGGTAAGATCCAACAGCCTAATATTTTTACAACTGGAGGATGTATAAACTGGAAAGAATTTCGAATTGAATTTAGTTGCCTTTCTTATGCGAATCTTGGCTTTATCACTTATCAGACAGGGATTAGTTACACTCATATTCCATAACGTTTCTTTTGGACAGTATGATGTATATGATGCATTTGATCCGGAAAACCCTCTACCGGAATCAGATCTTATCATTCTAAATAATGCCAAGGCTTTCCACCACTCACTCACTCCAGAATCTGCACTTCTTTTATCCCAACTTTCTTTTTTAAGTCATGAAGAGAATTATGCTTTAGAGCAGACCTTTCAAGGTGATTTACATAATCTTGATCAGTATCCACGTTTGAATATGCTTTTAAATGAACTATGGACTGGCAGAAGAGAGATAAATATCCACGGATCATTCATACATAGAATTAATAGGACGGATGGCATTCAACATAAATGGTTCGGGGATTTTCAATTTGATCAATTTAGAATTGGGATTCTTGGCGAAAGAGATCCGGGAGAGCTAGATATTCTTGATCATTATTCGATATTTTTGAATACAAAGTTTCAAGACTATGATTACACCATAGGTAATTTCCAGATGTTGGTTGGACATGGATTGGTCAGTTGGAGGTCGATGCCAGTAAAATCGGATTTTGGAACTACCAATTCTATTTTGCGTCGAGGAAGAGGGGTCCAGCCCTTCAGGTCAAGCCATGAATCCTGGGCATATCGAGGACTGGGATGGGAACAGCCCATGGGCCGCGGTCAACTTTCGGCAGGAATCTCACATAGAAAAATTGATGGTTCTATCGAGGACAATCATGTCAATATTTCAAATATTGGGCTTCATGTTTCAGATAACCAAATTAAAAATCGTAACAATATTTTAGAAACAATTGGAGTCGCTGATTGGGAAACAATAATACCAAATGGGATAGCGGGGTTTGTGGTTGGTGGTGGCGCTTGGAGACAAAATCATACTGTTAGTTATTTTACCAATTTCACATCATCAGTTTATGGAAATTTCACTATCTCAAATTTGACTCTGTTTTCTGAATTAGCTTTTACGTCTCAGAATAAAAATGCCATTATAATGGGGGGAAAGATGAAACATGATTCATTTTATTATGGAATTGTGTTTCGAAAAATTGACAATAATTATTTTGCATTAAGGGATAACGTATTCCGCAATTGGAATAATAAAGAATTAGGGGAAACTGGTGTTTTACAGGAACTTCGATTCCGATATGATAAAATCAACGTAAATGTATATTCTGATATATTTAGAAGGTTGGAAAAATTAAAGGGGGAGTTTAAAAGAAACGGACATGAAACCGGAATTAGCCTAGATCAAAAATTCAATTCAAAATTTTGGATTCAAACAAAACTCAAGATTCAGGAAGCATCATCAAAAAACTATGGATATAATGATTATAATTTTTCTTCCGCCCCCATTTCCACTATTAAAACGACCATCAAGTGGAAACACGATACAAATAATTCATTCCAATGCCAACTCCAAGAAAAACATAGCCAAAATGATTCTCCTTCCAGTTGGGGTATTCAGCTAAGAAGTAAGCATTATTTAGGTCTTTGGACTGTTAAATGGTATTGGGTGACTACAAAAATCGAGAGCCTATCGTGGCTATATTATTGGGATGTGAACTTGCCTGGAGAAATGAAAAGCAAAGTATTCACTCGACATGGTCACTATTTAGGGAATATTTTATCCTACCAAACCAGTCCCAGTACCGAGATTCATTTTCGTATTTCAACCGCGTGGCGAGCATGGAATTTTGATGAAATCCCAGTTGTTAGGGGTGCTCTGCAAATAAATGTTTCAATTTGATGTCATTTGGTTGTTTGTGTTCAGATTGATAAGATAAATTCATCCAGATGATTTTCAGCAGAATCACACTATTCCTATTTATCATAAATGTTCTTATGGGCGAGATTCATGTTTTTAACCGCAATGCCGGGACTGAATCTGAAATAAGATCACTTTCAGATTCAAAGAAATTATATATTTCAGCGAAGGATCTAGCTCGGTCCCTATCTTCAAAATTGTATGAGAATGCTGAGCGAAAAAAACTAGTTTTATATATTGCGGGAAAGAAAGTCAAAATTTCAGGAAATACTAGTTTTGTCATGATCGATGATCGACCCTATCAGATGCCCCAGATCACAAGAGTAGAATCACATGATCTTTATGTTCCAGCGGAAGAATTTCTGGATATTTTAAAATCAACAGTGCTGCCTGGCATCAATTTTGATCGAAAGAAAGAATTTCTTGATATTGATGTAATCCATTTTAATATCACTGGCATCAACATAGATGTAAAATCTAACGGAACCATAATTCGATTGTACACGAGTAAGCAATTTTCAGAGCGGAATATCAGTTCTTTCATTAATAAGCACGGGTGGTACTATTTGACAGTTGCAGGTGCAATGGTGGACACCACAACTATCAATAACGGGTTGACTCGTGGAGTTATTAGCAGGATTGAATCGGACCAAATTAGTGAAACCGCACAAGTTGCTTTTAAACTTAGTTCCCAAGTCATTAGTCATGAATTGGATCAAAGTTTAGATCCCAACCAAATTGTGATAACTCTTCGAACCCCTCTGGGGAAAATAGAGGAACGCATAGATAATGTGAAAGAAAGTCAACGATTAGACACGGTTGTATTGGATGCGGGGCATGGTGGAAAGGATCCAGGTTCCATAGGGAAATATGGCACAAAAGAAAAGGATGTTGTACTTGATATCACCAAACGGATCGGGCGGCTTTTAGAAAAACACACAAGGATTAAAGTTGTTTATACACGAGATGAAGATGTCTGGCTTCCTTTATCGAAACGTACAGAAATAGCGAATAATGCGGATGGAAAGATGTTTGTAAGTATTCATGCTAATTCTAACAATAACCGAAAAGTACAAGGCTTTGGAACATTTTTGTATAGCCTAGCAAAAAGTGATGAAGCCATTGAAGTTGCATCTCGGGAAAACTCAGTAATTCAGTTTGAAGAAAACGTGAGCCAATATAAAGACCTTAGCGGTGAAAAAATGATCTTGGCCACAATGGCGCAAAGTATGTTTTTGAAAGAAAGCGAGGATCTTGCAGCCATTATACAAATGGAATTGGATAAAAAATTAACCACCCCAAATCGTGGCGTAAAACAAGCGGGGTTTTATGTCTTGTACGGTGCGTCCATGCCAAATGTGTTAGTAGAAGTTGGATTTATTTCCAACCCTGCTGAGGAGAAAAAAATGAAGCATGGAGAGTATCGACAGATGATTGCCGAAGCGGTATATGAAGGGATCAAACATTTTAAATATTCCCGTGAAAAATTGTTGGCTGAGGAATAAAGATGGATAATAGGCCTATTGGTGTATTTGATTCTGGAATTGGCGGACTTACCGTTGTGGATGCATTGACAAAATCCTTGCCGAATGAATCAATTTTATATGTGGGTGATACAGCCCGAGTTCCCTATGGAAATAAAAGCAAGATACGAATTCAGGAATTTTCGAATGAGATCACACAATGGTTGGTTGATCAGAATTCTAAAATGATAGTAGTTGCCTGCAATACGGCTTCATCACTGGCTCTTGATTATATTAAATCAAAATTTGATCTGCCCATTATAGGTGTTATCGAACCAGGCATTCATTCTGCAATCTCTATCACAAAAAATAAACGGGTGGGTATTTTAGGAACCAATGCTACAATTAAGTCGGATGCATATGGCGAGGGACTAAGAGCAGCGAATGATCAAATTTCCGTTGTGAGTCAGGCTTGCCCCCTCTTTGTACCTTTAGCTGAAGAAGGCTGGATTTCAGGTAGTGTTCCAACAGCCATAGCTACCACTTATTTAGAACCTATAAAACGATCAAATGTGGATACATTAATCTTGGGGTGCACCCATTATCCATTACTAAAATCAATTCTGAGACAAGTATTGGGATCAGGTGTTTCTCTTGTTGATTCTGGTGAAGCAACCGCTGCGGCTGTTAATTCTGTATTGAGTAAAAACAATATAATTTCTAATGAAAATACGGGTGAGATACATTGCTATGTTACAGATTCCCGGGATTCATTTGAGACACTTTCAGGACGATTTGTTCACGCAAATATCAGCGAAATAACCCACGTTGACATCTCCTGATTTTTCTACCCTTTTAAAGTCACTTTTTAATCTCCAGCGCCACGGAATAAAGCTTGGGTTAGAACACACTTTTCGCCTTTTAGATTTTATAGGGAATCCGCAGGATGACCTTACAATGATCCATGTGGCTGGGACGAATGGTAAAGGATCCATTTGCGCCATGATTGCCAGTATTCTCCATGCATCTGGTAAAAATGTTGGACTTTATACGTCACCCCATTTAATCCGGTTTAATGAAAGAATACGAATAAATGGTTACCCAATTCCTGATAAACAAATTACCACATTCATGAAAAAAGTTAGCCCGGTTGTTCAAAAAATTGAATCCACTTTTTTTGAAACAACTACTGCCATGGCTTTTGACTATTTTCAGCAACAAAAAGTGGATGTGGCTGTGATTGAAACTGGTTTGGGTGGTCGATTGGATTCCACCAATGTGATTCAACCTAAAGTTACAGTAATCTCTCATATCTCTATGGATCACATGGATATTTTGGGAAAAGATATTGAAAAAATTGCAAATGAAAAGGCAGGTATCATTAAAAATAATGTACCATTAATTATTGCAGAACAAACACTAAAAGTCAAAAACATTCTGTTAAAAAAAGCAAAAGATAAAAGAGCGTCTGTAACAGAGTTAAGTGCTATTTTAAATATTTCAGCCAAAACTTCCGGAACGAGTTTTCAGTACAAAGATGATCAATATTTCACTTCGCTAATTGGGGAGCATCAGGCTTCAAATGCAGCATTGGCGATAGAATGCATTAGCCAGTTCGAGCCGGAACTTCAAAATCAGAGAATTCATTATGGATTAAGAAAGGTGCGCTGGCCTGCGCGGATCCAACAGTTGGATGATCGTCTATATTATGATGTGGCGCATAATGAAGATGGTTTAGCTTTTTTTCTAAAAACAATTAGAAACATGTACCCAGATGTGCCCATCATTGGATTATTTTGTTTAAAAGGTGATAAAGAATTCAATTCTCTAACAAAGAACTTATCCGGGCAATTCTCAAAATTATTTGTTACAACCGACCAAAACAGGCTATTATTGAGTTCCAAAAAATTATCAGAAAAATTAATATTTTTTGGTATTAAGAATGAACCAGTGGACTCCGTTTCCTCCGGCATTAACAAGCTGAAAGAATTGATTAAAGATGCGGGAGTTGGGGTCATATTTGGAAGTCACTATATTGCAGAAGAGGTATTTGCTGAATTTGAAATATCTTTTGACTCAGGTGTTATTTAGTGTAACTTCTCATCTCCCTTATGTTTCCCCGGGGACTTATAATTTCAAATATTCAAAGATTATTTAAATAGGTTTTTATTGTATGGATCTTAATGAATTACAATCCTTGCAGATTCGTGAACTTGCGGAATTAGCTCAAAAACTTAATATTGAGGGTGGCGTGTCCGGACTCAATAAGCAAGAATTAACCGTTCGTATATTAGAGGCGCAAGCTAAAAAAGATGACGCACTGTCTGCGCGTGGTGTATTGGAAGTTATGCAGGATGGCTATGGTTTTCTACGTTCTCCTGATTTCAATTATCTACCAGGTCCAGATGATATATATGTTAGCCCATCCCAGATAAAAAGATTTAGTTTAAAAACAGGTCATTTAATTTCTGGCCAAATCCGACCACCTAAATCAAAAGAACGATATTATGCTTTATTAAAAGTAGAGACTGTGAATGAAGAATCGGTTGAAAAACTAAAGGAAATCATTCTTTTTGACAATTTCACACCACTTTATCCAGAAGACAAATTCAACTTGGAAGTTGATGCCAAAGACCTTTCTATGCGGATTATGGATTTAATTGCTCCCGTTGGCAGGGGACAGCGTGGACTTATTGTTGCACAGCCTAAAACTGGGAAAACCGTTCTACTGCAAAAAATGGCAAATGCGATTAGTAAAAATCATCCCGAAACAAAACGGATCGTTTTGCTCATTGATGAACGGCCTGAGGAAGTAACGGATATGAAACGAAATGTGGATGCTGAAGTCATTGGTTCAACCTTCGATGAACCCCCGGAACGCCATGTTTCTGTCGCCGACATGGTTTTACAAAAAGCAAAACGTATGGTAGAATTCGGAAGTGATGTTGTAATATTATTGGATAGTATTACTCGACTTGCACGAGCACACAATGCAGTGATTCCCCATAGCGGGAAAATATTGTCAGGCGGTGTAGATTTCAATGCTCTGAAAAAACCAAAGCAGTTTTTTGGCGCTGCAAGGAACACGGAAGAAGGCGGTAGCCTAACAATTATTTCAACAGCCTTGATTGACACCGGTAGTCGGGCGGATGAGGTCATTTTTGAGGAATTCAAAGGGACTGGAAATATGGAATTAGTTCTGGATCGTAAATTAAGCGATCGTAGAATGTACCCCGCATTTGATATTATTCGTTCAGGCACACGGAAAGAAGAACTCCTCTTAGATCGTAAGTCATTGGGTAGAATGTGGATTCTGCGCAAATTGCTAAATGACATGAAGGTATTAGAAGCCATGGAGTTTATGCAAGATCGTATGAAAAGAACCAAATCTAATGCCGAATTCTTGGATACAATGAGCCAATAAATTTCCGGATAAATTATAAGTATTATGAGTGATACTTTTCCAAATATAAAATCAGTTGTAGTTAGAGTTATTACCGACAAACCGGTTCGGAAAACACCATACCAGGTGAAAGGCGTTTTTATGCGTCAATATCCGGATGAATCAATAATTCCTATGTTGGATGGATCTTACAGGGACCGTTTTCTTTATCCAAGAGTTCAGGTCAAAATCTTGAATGAACAGATTTACATTATTGGTGTTCATGAAGGAGTCGACCCTGTATTATCTTTAGCTGAAAAATTTGAAATGTTTGATTTTGGAAATATCACTTTTGAAGCTCAAGATTGTGATATTGAGAATGTAGAAGAACAATTTGTACCATCAAGCCGGTTGGTTCGATATCGATTTATTACACCTTGGGTTGCTTTGAATCAAATGACTGGAGGAAAATATCGTTTTTTAACCAATCAAGAAAAACCATCATTTTTAAATCGTCTTCTTGGACAAAATATCATTTTTCTCGCAAATGAGGTCGGAATCAATCTTGAAGATAATATTTTTACAAAAGTCAAAGTTAGTAGCTTATTTCCTCGTCCTGTGGATGAAAATAAGTGGGGTGCGTTTATGGGAGAATTTAAAACCAATTTTGTACTCCCAAATTATATTGGTGTAGGCAATGGTATTACCCGCGGATTTGGAACTATTTATGGAATGTTTAATCCAGATTCTTTTACATTTAACGAGAATGAATTGAAGCAAGAGGTTTTGGAAAAGGCACCTGAGCCAATAGCAGAGCAGGACCATGATTTAGAAAGTATTTCAGCATCTGATGTGCCAAAATCAAGACGTAAACGTCGATCTGCATCAAAAGGTCAAAAGGCTAAACAATCAACCAAAGGGCCTAAAAAACAAGGCAAATCCGGTCGTCCAACCAAAAAACGTCATAAGCATGGCGGTCAAAAAAAACGAAAACCTCAAAGAACCGGAAGAGTATTCTCAGAAGAATTTGACATTGAAGATGATGGTCAGAATAGTGGCAATCGAATTTCAGAAGACATGCAAGAATCGAGAGATGATACAAAATTCAATACTGAAAAACACCATAAACGACAACATAAATTTTGACCTATAAACTTGCGGACCGTATTCATAAGGTTCAACCATCCTTCACATTACAAATGGCCACTCGCGCAGCTGAAATGCGCGCTGAAGGAATTGATGTAATCAATTTTTCGGTGGGCGAACCCGATTTTAATACGCCTTCTCATATCATTGCAGCCGGAAAAAAAGCCATGGATGACGGTTTCACAAAATACACTGCTGGCCCGGGAATGATCGAATTCAGAAATGCTATTTGTGAAAAACTGGAACGGGAAAATGAAATCACCTATGAACCGGCGGATATTCTTGTCTCCAATGGTGAAAAACAAAGCCTATATAATGTTTGTCAGGCTCTTTTTAATGAAGGTGATGAGGTAGTTGTTTTTCGCCCTTATTGGGTCTCTTTTCCAGAATTTGTTCGATTAGCAGATGCTGAACCGGTTCTGGTGGAAACAATTCCTGAAAATAATTTTGAGCCCGACTATAATGATTTAAAAAATAAATTATCGCCCAATATTAAAGGTGTTATTTTGAATTCTCCATCTAATCCAACAGGCGGAATTTGGACAGAAGAAGCCATTCTACGTTTGCTTCGCATTGCCAAGGAAAATAATTGGGTCGTAATCTCTGATGAATGCTATGAGCGATTGGTTTATGACGGACAATTTGTGAGTACAGAAAAATTAAATCGTCACCACCAAATAGCCGCCAATGTGGTGACCTGTTTAAGTCTTTCAAAAACATATGCAATGACAGGCTGGCGAATTGGCTATGCAGCAGGGCCAAGAGAGATTATTAAAGCCATGTCTAAGATTCAAGGTCAAGCCACATCTTGCGCAAATTCTATAGGCCAAAAGGCAGGTATTGAAGCACTCACAGGCGATCAATCCTGTGTTGAAGATATGAAAGCGGCATTTAGAGAAAGACGCGATTTTATTGTTAAATTAATGAATGATCTCCCAGGAGTTACTTGTGCGGTTCCCGGTGGTGCTTTTTATGTATTTCCGGACTTCAGTTCCTATTTAGGGAAGGTGGCTAATGGTCAGAAATTGAAAGATACTTTCGATATTTCTGAGTATATTTTGGGCTGCGCAAATGTTGTTACAGTACCAGGTGATGGCTTTGGCGCTTCTGGACATATACGATTCTCTTATGCAACAAGCACAGATATCATTGAAAAAGGTATTGAGCGGGTTCGATCCGTTCTAGAAAAAATTGATTAATAGGAGTGAACCATGAAAAAAGGAATTCATCCGGATAATTACCGGTTGGTGGTCTTTAAAGATTCATCAAGTGATTATGCGTTCCTGACACGGTCCACTGTAAACACCAAAGAAACGATTACATGGGATGACGGGAATGAATATCCATATTGTAAGATCGAGATTTCAAATAAATCTCATCCGTTTTTTACAGGTAAACAAAATCTGGTGGATACAGCAGGACGTATCGAGAAATTCAACCGTAAATACGGCCGTAAATAACTGTATTTCTAGCCAATGGCTCTGCGAACAGTTTTTAATACTGGGGTAGAGCCATTTTTTTATTCAAAATGAAACGAATTTTACTATTAATGACCATGAAACCATCCATCCTAGTTGGTGGACAAGCTGTTATCGAAGGGGTGATGATGCGTGTCCCTGGTGCTTATGCCACTGCGGTTCGAGATCCTGATGGAAAGATTCACATTCAGAAAAAAGAATTTCAATCTATTACGGAACGATCAAAATTTTGGAAACGACCGATTCTCCGTGGGATGGCTGCTTTGTTTGAAGCCATGAAAATGGGGATGGCCACACTTCAATATTCAGTTGATATTGCCATGCCAGAAGAGGATGAACAAAGTAAGATCGCAGAATTTTTGTCCACTGTTTTTGCTATTGGGCTTGCTGTGACACTCTTTATGGTAGCTCCAATGTGGATCACAACAAAAATCATGAATATTGAGAAAGAAGCTCTATGGTTTAATCTTGCATCTGGCGCATTTAGAATTACGTTTTTTGTGGTCTATTTATTGGCGATCTCATTATTTAAAGATGTTAATCGTCTTTTTAGGTATCATGGGGCAGAACATCGAGTAGTTTATAATTTTGAATCAGGCAAGGATGTTAATGTGGAAAATGCTCAATCATTTCCAACACAACACCCAAGATGTGGCACTAGTTTTTTGTTTATTGTACTTTTATCCGCTATACTTGTTTTTGCAATGGTGGATACCATTGTTATTTATTTCCTTGAAACAATTTCTTTACCAATCCGCCTCTTGTTTCATTTACCCATGATTCCATTTGTTTCAGGTATTGGATATGAATTAATTAAACTCTCATCTAATAGTGATTCTATCTTTTTTTCAATTTTGAAAAAACCGGGTCTCTTGCTTCAGAATATCACCACAAAACAACCGGAAGATGATATGGTGGTGGTTTCTATCACTGCACTCAAAGAGGCTTTTGGGGATAAATACAAAGATATGGTTGGAAAAGAATATACAGCAGAGGCCATTGGGTGAGAAAAAAATTAGAAGCCATTATTGCGAAACATGCTCATCTGGCGGAGCAAATGGCTGACCCAGAAATATATGGAAACCAGGATAAACTAACACCCATTGCCATAGAACATAGCGCAATGGATAATATTGTAAACGTGGGGAAATTATACATTTCTGTATTAGATCAAATTGCAGATGATAAAGAAATATTGGATGGCGATGATGAAGATTTAAAAGAAATTGTCCAGGAAGAATTGGGTGGTTTAGTAGCCCAGCAGGAAAATCTTGAAGCAGAAATCAAAGTACTTCTTTTACCAAAAGACCCTATGGATAATAAGAATCTTATTTTAGAGATTCGGGCTGGAACTGGTGGAGATGAGGCAGCATTATTTGCTGCAGATCTTTTTCGTATATACACTCGATATGCAGAGCGAAATGAGTGGACTTTCAAAATAATGAATTCATCTGATACGGGTATTGGTGGTATGAAAGAAGCTATTATTTCCATGCAGGGAAAAGGTGCCTTTGGGATGCTGAAATATGAAAGCGGTGTTCATCGCGTTCAGCGTGTACCCAAAACGGAAACGAGTGGAAGGGTGCATACATCGGCTGCCACTGTTGCTGTGATGCCGGAAGCAGAAGATGTTGATATTGAAATTTTGGATGCTGATTTAAAAATTGACACCTATCGTGCCAGTGGTGCTGGTGGTCAGCATGTTAATAAAACAGAATCTGCCATTCGCATAACCCATATTCCTACAGGATTGGTAGTAACCTGCCAGGATGAATCTTCCCAACATAAAAATAGAGCTGCAGCATTAAAAGTATTGAAATCCCGGATGCTTGCAGCAGAACAGGAAAAAGCAGCAGCCGAGCGTGCAGCAGAACGTCGAAGTTTAGTATCAACGGGGGATCGTTCTGCCAAGATACGCACATATAATTTTTCTCAAGGCCGCGTAACAGACCATCGTATTAATTTTACAACTTATCGATTGAATGAAATATTAGACGGTGATATTACGGAGATTATTGAGCAATTAAAGGTTGCTGAACACCAGGAACTCCTTGCTGCCGAAACAGATTAACGCCTGTTCCATTCCCATCTCATCTTTCTATAATCCTCTCCCAAAAATAATTTAATGCCAAAAATTTGGCGCATTATTGATCTCATCAACTGGGCGGAATCCTATTTTAAAGAGAAAGGGTTTGAGAATCCTAGGTCTGAGATTGAATGGCTTCTTCGTGCATTACTAAATTGTGACCGAATGGATGTTTACCTAAGGTTTGAAGAGCCTCTATCACACACTCAACTCGCAACACTTCGGGCCTGGGTGAAAAGGCGCGTAAAAAAAGAGCCTCTTCAATATATTACCGGTTCATGTGATTTTTATGGCCGGGAATTTTCGGTAAATAAACATGTGCTTATTCCTCGACCAGAAACAGAACGGCTAATTGATACAGCTATAGATAAACTGAAAAGCTTCAAATCGCAGTATATTTTGGATGTCGGAACCGGTTCTGGATGTATTGCAACAACATTGGGACTGGAACTTCCCGAATCAACTGTTTTAGGGTTAGATGTTTCAGATGCTGCAATTTGCATTGCCAATGAGAATAAAGAAAATTTAGCTGCGGGGAACGTATCCTTTCAAGAATTGGATTTTTTAAACACCATTCCAGATGGCCCATTTGATTTATTGGTGTCTAACCCTCCGTATATCCCACAAGGCGAGATGGATGGGCTCATGAAGGATGTCCAGGATTTTGAGCCGACAATCGCGCTTAGGGATGAAAAAGATGGGCTCACATTTTATCACCGATTCGCTGAAATTGGTAAAGATTTGGTGAGGACTGGTGGATGGATGATTATGGAAGTGGGTCTGGGAGACCACCCACAAAAAGCAAAAGCTATTTTTCAAAGCATCGATTATGGTGAACCCAAACTCATCAAGGATTATAATGGCGATGATAGAGTTTTGGTTGTGGGAATTTAAGGGTCCATTCCTTGAACTTGTCAACCGGTCGGTTCATTTTATAATAAATTATAAATCAATATATCCTTGGTAAATTAATTGAACTTTTTGAAAAGATCAGCAATCAAGTAATTCAAAAAAATGAATACATTTTTCTACCATATTAAACTTCTTCGGCCACTAAATGTTTTCACTAGTGGACTTGCTATGGTAATTGGTTCTGGCATTTTAGGTACACTCAATAATACAGGTACACTTCTTTTAGTTATGGCAGTGGTTATGTGTTTTGCAGCAGCAGCAAATGCCTTGAATGATGTGGTGGATTATGAAATTGATAAAATCAATCGTCCCATGCGCCCACTTCCGTCTGGATTTGTCAAAAAACGAACAGCTCTCTCTATATCCATTCTACTATTTTCTATGGGCACATTGGCCTGTCTGGAACTTTCGGAAACAGCTAAAGTGATAGGGATTGTGATTGCCATGCCATTTATGGTTCTGTATTCTAAATATTTAAAAGGGATGCCCTTGGTTGGCAACATGATCGTTGCTTTTATTTTAGGTTTATCTTTCCTGTTTTGTGGTGCAGCATTTAATAATATGTCGCCCATGTGGATTCCAATGATTCTAGCCTTTGGTCTCACATTAGTGAGGGAATTGGTGAAAGATATTGCAGATATGGAGGGGGACCAATCTGCGGGCCTTAAAACATTTCCAATTACCGCAGGAATCGAAAAATCGATTCAACTTTCCATCTTTTTGTCAGTTTGTATTGGCGTGGGCGCTTTTATCCCATACTTATATGGAACCTATGGCATTTGGTATGGCATTTTGTTGATTCTTGGCGTTGAGATTCCATTAGGAGTGGTTGTAGTTTCGCTATTGAATAATCCGGGAATTTCGTCCGCAATACATGGTGCCCGGATCTTAAAATTTAGTACCCTTATAGGTCTGATTGCCATATACGCAGGAACATTTTAATGACATCTGAATTCGTCCATTTACATAACCATTCGGACTATAGTCTGCTAGATGGCGCACAGCGCATCGACCAACTGGTTAATACCATTGATGATTTAAAAATGGACTCAGTTGCCCTGACGGAACACGGGAATATGTTCAGTGTGGTGCCCTATTACAAAGATGCGAAGAAAGCAGGCATCAAACCCATCATTGGGTGTGAAATCTATGTAGCAACGGGATCTCGTTTTGAGAAAAAAACAACTGCAGAAGGTGGTTGGGGAAACAATCATCTGATTCTTCTTGCCCAGAATTATACCGGTTATAAAAATCTTATGAAGCTGGTGACCGCCGGTTATTTGGAAGGATTTTATTACCGGCCACGAGTCGATGTAGATCTCCTTCGGCAATACAGCGAAGGGCTTATTTGTATGTCGGCTTGTTTGAAAGGTGAGGTACCGGAAAAAATGCTTCGCGGTGATTATAAAGGCGCGAAAGAAGCAGCGCTCAGATTCGCGGAAATATTCCCCGATCGGTATTATCTAGAAATTCAGAATCACGGCATCCCTGAAGAGGAAGCCAATATTAAGAATATGAAAAAACTGGCAGCGGATCTGAACCTACCGTTAGTTTGTACCAATGATGCACACTACGCAAAACAGTCTCATTGGGAAGCACATGATATACATATTTGTCTAGGTACAGGGAAAGAGCGTAGTGACCCAAATCGCTTGCGATATGCTACACCGGAATTTTATTTCAAAACTCAGGATGAAATGCATACCTTGTTTAAGGAATTTCCTCAGGCGATTGAGAATACGCGCAGGATTGCAGACAGTATTGATGTGGAATTACGTATGGGTGAATACCATTTACCCAATTTCCCAATCCCGGAAGACTCACCTACCCAGGATTCAGATGAATATTTAAAAATGTTAACTCAGGCAGGGGCAGAATTACTTTATGGAGAAATAACCCCAGACATCCAGAAGCGTATTGATCATGAACTCTTGGTTATTCGAAATATGGGTTTCGCTGGATACTTTTTAATTACGGCAGATTTTGTCAAATACTCCAAAGATATGAAGATTCCTGTGGGGCCAGGTAGGGGATCTGCTGCTGGAAGTATCGTTTCCTTTGCACTTGGTATTACAAGTATCGATCCATTGAAACACAATCTCCTTTTTGAAAGATTTCTAAACCCTGAGCGAATCAGCTTACCTGACATTGATATTGATTTTTGTATTGAAAGGCGCGGTGAAGTGATTGATTATATCAAAGATCAATATGGTGATAATTCCGTGACCCAGATTATTACATTTGGAAAAATGAAAGCAAAACAGGTAGTGCGCGATGTAGGCCGCGTCATGGGTTATTCTTTTGGCGATGTGGATAAAATTGCCAGAGCGATCCCCAATGAATTAAATATTACTTTAGATGCCGCGCTTGAAAAAAGCAATGATCTTCAAGATTTTTCGGAAGGTGATTATAAAGAATTAATGTCTCATGCCAAAGTATTGGAAGGGATGCACCGCCATGCATCTATCCATGCTGCAGGTGTGGTAATCGCGCCTGGGGATCTCACCGATTATGTTCCACTTTATCGATCATCTACTGGGGATGTTACAAGTCAGTATGATATGAAAGGCCTTGAAGAATTAGGCCTATTAAAAATGGATTTTTTGGGTCTCCGAAATCTGACCGTGATCGATAAAGCTGTGAAATTGATCGAACAAAAAAGTGAAAAAATTGATATAGAAAAATTGCCATTGGATGATGCTAAGGTCTATGAAATTTTTGCAAAAGGTTTTACAATCGGAGTTTTTCAGTTTGAGTCATCAGGCATGCGGGAATTTTTGAAAAAACTGAAGCCAACTGTGATTGAAGACCTCATTGCCATGAATGCCCTATATCGCCCGGGTCCTATGAAAAACATAGATGATTTCATTTCTCGGAAGAACGGACAGCAAAAAATTGTATATCCCCATCCGCTCATGGAACCCATACTGAAAGAAACATACGGGATTATTGTGTATCAGGAGCAAGTGATGCAGATTGCTCATGAAATTGCCGGATTTACACTTGCCGAAGCGGACATTATGCGGAGAGCTATGGGCAAGAAGATCAAATCGCTCATGGATGAATTATCAATCAAATTTGTTGAAGGAGCAGGCAATAAAGATATCCCAAAGAAAAAGGCAGAAGATATTTTTGCCTTGATAGAAAAATTCGCACAATACGGATTCAATAAAAGTCATTCTACAGCTTACGCCTATGTGGCTTATCAAACAGCTTGGTTGAAAACACATTACCCTGCAGAGTTTATGAGCGCTAACCTAACCAGCGAGATGGGTACGATCGACAGGGTTGTAATATTGATCAATGAATGCAAGAAACAGGGAATTGAAGTGACCCCACCTGATATTAATGTATCTTTCGAAGATTTTCGTCCCGTGAATGAATCCACAATTTCCTATGGATTAAATGCTATTAAGAATGTGGGTGCAAAAGCATTGGAAACTATCATTGAAGAAAGAGGTGAAAATGGAAAATATGAATCTATTTTTGATCTTTGCGCTCGCATAGATCAGCAGAAAGTAAATAAACGTGTTCTTGAAAGTTTGATTATGTCCGGAACAATGGATTCAGTAGAAGGCAATCGCGCACAAAAATTTTCCGCAGTGGATGAAGCAATAAGATACGGTCAGCAAATGCAAAGTGAAAAAGACCGAAACCAGGTGGATTTGTTTGGTGGTGGCGGTCAGGATGATGAATTGATTAAAACACCAGATCTCCAGAAAATGGCAGATTGGAAAGAAAAGGAATCATTAGAAAAAGAGAAAGAAGTACTAGGACTTTACGTGACTGGACATCCGCTTTTAGAACATGCTGAAGACTTAGAAGAATTCACATCCGTTACTTTTGGAGAAGAACAAGAATTTTCCAAGAAAGATGCGATTGTTGTAGGTGGCATGATTACTCGGATTGTTAAACGATTCGACCGTCGGAATCGTGAAATGGCTTTTTTTGATCTAGATTGTTTAGG
>CAZYLQ010000017.1:0-20408 GCA_964648395.1 uncultured bacterium
TGAAGTTGATCGGTTTTTAATCATTTAATGTATAATAATTTTTGAACTAATCGCTTTTCTCCAATTCGTAGTTCAACAAAATATACACCACTGGATGAAGCAGTTACATTCCATTGGATTTCGTGGTGTCCTGGTTCTATTTTTTCATTGAGCACCGTTTCAACTACACTACCTGTTATATCATAAATATTAATTAATACGGGTTTTGTGGTATTCGAAGGAATATCAAAACGAAGCGTAGTGGTTGGGTTGAATGGGTTGGGGTAGGGATGATAAAGTATAAAATTTGTGGGCACAGGCATACGAATATCAATACCGATAGATCCATCACATTCACTCGTATCAGTAACCCCGCCTTCTGAAACAAAATATTGCCATCCTTCACCAATATTTTTTGATGGGAACCATGATGATGAATCAATCAAACCATCATAACATTCAAAGGAGCCAATTATCCAAGAATTCTGATCACCAAACCAGCCCAATGTATCTGGCAGTGTATTCAATTGTATAGGTTGAAATACATCCATGGAATCTGAGAGCCTGATGTTAGTTATTGTATTAAAGAAGGAATTCAGGAATGAATGGTCTGTGACTTGTGTATGTCCTGCGCCTTGTTCCATGGCCAATATCCATTTCGCGCCCAAGGGGCGATGTTCTAAAAAAATGCCAGTCAAATTTTCGATGCGATAGGGAAGATCATTCTCTCCCACAAACATGAGCCCTGGGACTTCAATGGCATCGCCAGCAGCTGTGGTATCATGATACCCGCCTTTTTGCGTGATGAAACCAACCACTCTTTCCGGAATCCATTTTGTGAAATGATACCCAAACTGCCCACCCCAAGAATAGCCGTTAACGAAAAATGGAACAAATCCCAATTCATCGTGGCGAAACAAAACAGCAAAAGAATCCATGGCAGCAATTACTGCATCACCAATACCAGTATTCATATGCATATTGAAAATATGGGCACCCATGAGTGCAAAATCCTGTCCATTTGCCAGTGCTTGGTAAGCGGAATCAGTTACAATATTTCGAGAGTCGCCATTATTTGGATGCATGAGCCAATAAATACCTCGAAGTGTGTCAGTGGAATCATTAACCCACATCCGAAAATCCGCATAATTATAACTGGCAGTATCATTTTCAGGAATGGACACATCGTAGATCTCTGCCGATAGAAATGAAAAAATAAAAAGAATGGGATATAGGTGTTTCACCCTAAAGTTTAGACTATTATTTCTGTTTACTGCAAAGGGTGAAATACTTGAAATCAAAAATAATTTAAATAAGTTTAATCAAAATTAATTAATTCTATGCCAGCTTCTTTTGCATGATTGATAATGCGGTCCTCTCTATAAAATTCATCATAATAGATTGTTTTGATTCCGGAATTGGCAATGAGTTTAAAGCAATTATAACAGGGAGAAGCTGTCACATAGATTTCGCCATCTTTTATTCCCACACCATTTTTTGCTGCCTGCACGATTGCATTCGCTTCTGCGTGTGTAGTGCGGACGCAATGGCCATCCACCATTTCATGCCCAACTTCATCACAGTGAGGAAGACCTTTTATACTCCCATTATATCCAGTGGATAAAATTGTTTTTTCTCGAACAATGACTGCACCAACATGTTTTCGGTCACAGGTGGATCGTGTTGCCACTTCTGTAGCAATATTCATAAAATATTTTTCCCAACTTACACGATCATTCATGGTCGATTCTTCTCCAAAATATTAATTATTTTTTCGGTTAAATACTTTCACAGCATACCGTGGCTCGCCATAATAGATCTTATCTGCGACTTGGGCAAGTTGAGCCGTAAGCATCAAATAAGCCCATGTTGGAACCGTGACGCTTGCACATCCTTTGATAATGACTTTTTCATTTTGATACTGGCTGAAATCAAGATCATCTACCATTTGTCTAAATGACTTCTCGCGGATAATACCACCATCTAAAAAATCGTCTAACAAAATTGTTTTCATTTTTTACCCGGTCATACCTGCAATAGGGCCGGCATTTTTCTACTATTTTTGGAATGACAAAATGTGATTAAAAGTAGTTCTTTATTGTTTCCAATGATTCACAGAATTTATCCACATCTGATTCATCATTATAAATATAAAAACTCATTCTCGCCGTTGCTGTTTCCCCCAACGTTTTCAATAAAGGTTGGGCGCAATGGTGTCCAACACGGATTGCAATATTATCTTCATTCAAGAATTGTGCCAGATCATGTGGATGAATCCCATCTATATTAAAACTGATCACACCACCTCGATCTTTCGCCGAACCATGAATCTTTAACCCATCGATTTGATTCAATTTCCCCAATGCATATTTAATAAGCATTTGT
Organism: uncultured bacterium; assembly: GCA_964648395.1. Taxonomy (GTDB): domain Bacteria; phylum Fidelibacterota; class Marinisomatia; order Marinisomatales; family UBA1611. The sequence continues at coordinate 2,365 of CAZYLQ010000017.1, forward strand.
TCATGAGTAGCAATATTATCCATTCCGATATTCTGTAAATAATCAATAGCAGCGCCAAGGCCAACCGCTTGGGCAAAGTTCGGTGTGCCAGCTTCAAATTTATAAGGAATATCATTCCACGTGGATGATTCCATGGTAACGGTATTAATCATTTCTCCGCCGCCCATAAATGGATCCATTCCATCCAGATGTTCGGTTTTTCCCCAGAGAACACCAATGCCAGTTGGGCCTAGCATTTTATGTCCTGAGAAAGCATAAAAATCACAACCAAGTTTTTTCACATCCACGGGCAAATGGGAAGCACCTTGTGCTCCATCCACAATCATGATTGCACCAACTTGGTGTGCTTTTGCTGATAGTTGTTTAATAGGATTGATTGTTCCCAGAACATTGGACATATGTGTTAAGGATATAATTTTTGTATTCGATGTGAAATATTCTTCAGGATTTAAGATATCCAATTCGCCCGTTTCTTTAATGGATAAGTATTTTAATGTGGCACCGGTTCGTTGGGCAGTCATTTGCCAGGGAACAATATTGGAATGATGTTCCATTTCAGAGATCAGGATTTCATCACCTGGCTTTAGGGTATTCCCAAATGAGCGTGCCAATAAATTAATAGATTCGGTTGTGCCGCTCGTAAAAACGATTTCTTTTTCTGAATTGGCACCAATGTATTTGGCTACCTTTTTTCTCGAATTTTCAAATCGTTCAGTTGCTTCACTTCCTAGAGCATAAAGTGCCCGGTGCACATTGGCATTGGCCTCTCTATAAAGTGAATCAACCTCATCTAAAACAGATTGTGGTTTTTGCGTCGTGGCAGCATTATCCAAATAAACAAGGCCTGAATCAGAAAATATGGGAAAATCTTTTTTGATTTCGGCGGGTGAGAAGGGCACTAGAACATTCCCAATTCAAGTTGAGCTGCTTCACTCATCATATCTCGATTCCATTGCGGTTCCCAGACCAGGTCCACCAATACTTTTTCAACGCCCTCGATTGCTTGTACTTTTCGTTCCACTTCTCCAGCGATCATAGGGCCCATACCACAACCTGGAGCTGTTAGTGTCATTTTAATATTCACACTTTTCCCTTCATTCATATCAGATATATCCAATCCATAGATGAGCCCAAGTTCAAAAATATTAATAGGTATTTCTGGATCGTAACATGTTTTTAGCTGATCCCAAATTTGTTGCTCAATATCCCCTTTGGGTTCTTCAGATTCAGAATTTTCTTCAATTTCAAATCCAAGAGCATCCGCATTACCGGCAGAAATCTGAACCATATTTCCGTTAATCAGAATTGTATAATTACCGCCTAAGGCTTGAGTGATCCGAACAAGATTCCCGGCTAGCAATTTCACTTCATCACCGGATGGAACCATGTTGCCATCTACATCTCGCAGGAGTCGAATGGCTTCGTTCGGTACTTGATTCATTTCACAATGCCCTGTATTTTTTCTACAGCGCTGGAAAACCCATTAGTTCGTTGACTGGTTATAGCGCCATCCAATCCGACAGAATTCAAAATATCGGTGCTGTTCACAGATAGAATCTCATCAACGGGTTTACCATTGAATATTTTTTCTAATAATACTAGTAAACCTTTTACAATCATGGCATCGGATTCAGTTCGAAAAATAAAAGTTGAATTATCGTCGCAATCTCCCACAACCCAGGCCTGAGATGTGCAGCCATATATCATGTTATGTTCGGTTTTTTCAGAATCGGGCAATCCTTCAGATTCCTTTGCCATATCCATGAGTTGGATAAACTTGTCTTTTGGATTATCAAAAATGGAGAAAAGGTCATTTAAATCCTGTAACGTTTCTTGGATGGTCATGCTGTTGTATTCTCCGATAGCCAAGAGTCAAATCGTTCTGTGATAAAGTCCCGAGTACCATCATGTTTTACTAGATCCAATAATTCAGTGGCAAAACCACGGACCAATAATGCTTTTGCAGACAATACATCCAATCCACGGGATCGGAGATAAAAAAGGGCATTTTTGTCTAAGGTGCCGGTTGAAGATCCGTGTGCACATTTTACATCATCCGCATAAATTTCCAATTGTGGATTTGAATTCATGAGGGCACTTTTGGATAAAAGTAAATTCTTGTTCGATTGGCTAGAATCGGTTTTTTGTGCATCTTTTCGGACAATAGTTCGTCCATTAAATATGCCTGAAGAATAATCCTGAAGCACCGTTTTAAAATTTTGGGAACTGCTACAATGTGGCACTTGATGATCGGTTATAATGTGGTTTGCCAACTGCTGGGAATCATTTGAAAGAGTCAATCCATTGATATCACTATTGGCGCCCTCACCTTTGAGTTCGTTATAAATATTAAGTCGCCCGAGTTGACTCCCATCCGCAAATTGGAAAAAAGTGTATTGGCTATCTGCATTTTGTTCTACCTGAATATTTACAATGTTTGCAGTTTTAACAGAATTGGATTGAATTCTTATATGATCTAATTGAGCATTTTGTTTTAAAGTGACAAAAGTTGAGCCATTTTGGAAAAAGGAATTTGAATCACCTCTATGATCCTCAATAAAAGTAGCAGAACTAGATTCACCAAGGTCAATATGAATTCGGGGTGTTACCATGAGACTCTCCAAACCAGAAGAAATAAACAGCATCCGAATTGGTCTTTCAACAATAACATTTTGGTCAACAACAATGGACATGCCACTATCCATGAATGCCGTATTTAACAGGTCAAAAGGGGAGCGTTCAGGAGATTTGAATTCCCAATTTGTTTTTTCTAAATAGTCCAATCCCGATAATAATTGTATACCAGATGGAGTGGATGAAAGTGTTTCTAAATAATGACCGTTGTAAATAACAATCGTTTCTACGTCATCAATCTGGTATTGGGAAATATCAACATCACCATTTGGCGCATCTTGTTTTTCAGATATGCGAAAGCTGCTATTAGATATAGATGATAAATTAGTAAAGCGCCAGTCTTCCCATTTTTTGGTGGGGAGACCAATTTCCAAAAATTTAAAAAAAGCTTTCTCTCTCATGGGATGCACTTTATCCGAGAAATAATCACGGTTAATCATTTTATCAAATTCAATGTTAAAATCTGAAATATTCATGATTCCAGCCAGTTGTATCCTTTTTCTTCTAATTCCAATGCCAATTCTTTTCCACCGGATTTTACAATTTGTCCATCGATGAGAACATGAACAAAATCCGGTTCAATATATTTTAAAAGACGCTGGTAATGTGTGATAACGAGAAATAAACGATCGGCATTTCTGTATCTGTTCACGCCATCAGCAACGATTTTGAGTGCATCAATATCCAATCCGGAATCGGTCTCATCCAAAATTGCAAGCGTGGGTTCCAATGTGAGCATTTGCAGGATTTCATTTCGCTTTTTTTCGCCTCCAGAGAAACCATCATTCACAGCTCGCTGAAGATATTTTGGATCCATACTCACTTCATTTAATTTTTCTTTGATGAGTTTCAAAAATCCGGCTGCATCCAATCCTTTTTTACCTGCGTGTTTCCGTTTTGCATTTAATGCTGCTTTCAAAAAGTAAGTATTATTTACACCTGGAATCACCACTGGATATTGGAATGACATAAAGATTCCGGCTAATGAACGGGCTTCCGGAGACCAATCCAAGATAGAATCGCCAGCAAAAAGAATATCGCCTTTCGTAACGTTGTAGTCTTCCCGGCCCGTGATTACATTTGCCAACGTACTTTTCCCAGAGGCATTTCGTCCCATGATGGCATGCATTTCACCAGGATTAATGGATAGGTTGAGACCTTTCAATATTTCTTTGCCGTCAACAGCGGCATGAAGGTTTTTAATATCTAGCATATTTTCAAATAATGTAATTTTATAAAGAGTAATTAATTTTTTGGATTTATTGTGTGTTTAAATTATTTATTGTTAATGAAGCGGGACACCTTCAACATATTAACACTTCTATTTTTAACCAATGCTCCCTTCTAGACTCACTTCCATTAATTTGGTTGCTTCAACCGCAAATTCCATGGGAAGTTCTTTAAAGACGTCCTTACAAAATCCATTCACAATCATGGATACCGCATCTTCGGAAGAGATACCTCGTTGGTTACAGTAAAATAATTGATCCTCACCGATGTTGGATGTTGTGGCTTCGTGCTCCATTTGTGCCGTAGGATTCCGTACATCAATATAAGGGAATGTGTGAGCGCCACATTTATCGCCGATGAGAATTGAATCACATTGAGAAAAATTGCGTGCATTTTCTGCACCTTTCATGATTTTTACTTCACCTCGATAAGTTTGTTGCCCTTGCCCAGCAGAGATACCTTTGGAAATGATTGTGCTTTTTGTGTTTTTCCCCAAGTGAATCATTTTGGTGCCCGTATCCGCCTGTTGGTGATTGTTGGTCACTGCCACGGAATAAAATTCACCTACCGAATTGTCACCTTTTAAAATACATGATGGATATTTCCAGGTGACGGCTGATCCGGTTTCAACTTGCGTCCATGAAATATGGGAATTCTCTTCCAGGCAGATTCCACGTTTTGTGACGAAATTATAAATACCGCCAGCACCTGTTTCCGGGTGCCCGGGATACCAATTTTGAACTGTTGAATATTTAATGGTCGCATCTTTGTGAGCCACCAATTCTACAACTGCCGCATGAAGTTGATTCTCATCTCGTTGTGGAGCGGTACAGCCTTCCAGATAACTGACATGACTTCCTTCATCGGCAATAATCAAGGTACGCTCGAATTGTCCCGTATTGGCTTCGTTGATCCGGAAATACGTTGAAAGCTCCATAGGACATTTAACTCCTTTGGGGATGTAAACAAATGATCCATCTGTAAAAACCGCTGAATTCAGCGCAGCATAATAATTATCTGTGTAGGGCACAACAGAGCCGAGATATTTTTTAATCAATTCAGGGTAATTCTTTACTGCTTCTGAAAAGCTCCCGAAAATGACACCGGCCTTTTTTAATTCTTCCTTAAAGGTTGTAGCAACGGAAACACTATCAAAAACAGCATCCACAGCAACACCGGACAGCATTTTTTGTTCTTCTAAAGGAATCCCAAGTTTGGTATAAGTCGCCAGCAATTCAGGATCCACTTCATCCAAACTGGCCAGTTCTTTTTTCTTTGGTGCGGAAAAATAACTAATGGCTTGATAATCAATCTCCGGATAAACCACTTTCGCCCAATTTGGTTCTTCCATTTTGAGCCAATGATGATACGCCTTGAGTCGCCATTCCAACAACCATTTCGGTTCTTCTTTTTTAGCAGAAATGGTGCGGATCACATCATCATCAAGACCTGGTGGGAGTGTCTCGGATTCAATATCGGTGACAAAACCGTATGCATAATCCTTTTTCAGGCTTTCGTCAATTATTTGTTGCTCGTTGCTCATAGCTTGTAAATATTTAAAATGTAATTACATTATAACAGAATTTTGATTTATGCGGAAAAGCTTGTCCCGCAACCGCAGGTTCGTTCTGCATTAGGATTCTTGATTTTAAATCCGCCATTCAATAGATCATCGGAATAATCCACTTCAATATCTTTCAAGTAAAGCCAACTTTTTAGGTCACAAATAATAGTGAGTCCGTTGGATTCAAATTCTTTATCAAATTCCCCTTTCTCATTTTCAAAATCCATTTTGTAAGTCATTCCTGAACAACCGCCACCTTCCACAGACATACGTAAAAAATGACCTTCTTTTCCATCAGTTGCCATGACGCCCTTAAGACGTTTTACTGCGCTTTTTGTTGCTGTAATGGCTGCATTTTGAAAAACTTGCTGTTTTTCTTCAATCGATTTTTGGTTTTGTGTTGTTGTACTCATTATTCCCACTCCGTTTCAATTTTAGGTTCATTTTTTGGCACTGGTGTCGGGTCAAACCCTAGTTTGCTCCGGGCTTCATCACTCATCATTTCTGGTTTCCATGGCGGATCAAACGTAACCGTCACATCCACATCATTGACCTCATCCATGGCCGATACCTTTTCTTTAATATCATTTGCCATATGGCTACCCATACCGCATCCAGGCGTTGTAAGTGACATAGTGATTTTTACATCCGTTTTATCATTTTCAGATGGTTCAATATCGATTGAATAAATAAGGCCAAGGCTCCAGAGATCCACTGGGATTTCTGGATCAAAGCATAGTTTTAAAACATCAATTACTTTGTCTTTTAATTTCATTAGTATGTTATATCTGCTAGTGTCATTTTATCAAATATGGTACGGATTGAATCATTAATTCGGTTGATTGGTGTACGAATATTGCAACCACTCAATTGATTGCAGTCTGAGTCAAAATAACAATCCATAATACCCATTGGGCCTTCCAAAATTTCAAAAAATTTTGTCATGTTGATTGTACTGGGATCCCTTACCAGCTTATAACCGCCAGAGGGGCCCTTAGTGGCATCGATTACTTTCTCACGTGCTAATTGTTGCAGCGCTTTTGCCAGCAATTCTTGGGGGATTTCATATTGGGTGGAAATGTCTTTCACCGTAGCTAATTCGCCATCTTTTAACCCATTTAAATGCCTAAGGGCAATAAGGGCATATTCTGCTTTTCGAGTAATTTTTAACATAGTTTCAAATTTCAGTTTGAAAGTTACTTGAATGCGTATTTATTCATCAAGAACTATTTACGACTAATTTAGTCGTGTATATATTATTTTATTGAAATAAAATTGGATTCTTTTTGGATTATTTGGCCAATAGTTTTTACGGTTGACCCAAAATTTTCGATAAAATTTTCTGCATCATTTTCTGAAAGAGAGACAAGTAATCCTCCAGATGTTTGAGCATCAGCAGCTAAGAGTTTATCTAAATCCGAAAGGGTAGAATCGAATTTTACGAAATCTTTTACATAATCAAGATTTCGTACTGTTCCACCGGCCATAATGCCTGTTTCTGCCAATTGTCGTACATTGGGCAGAAAAGATAATTCGGAAAAATTAATTTTTGCAGACACATTACTTCCCTGGCACATTTCTTTTAAATGCCCCAATAAACCAAAACCGGTTACATCTGTAACAGCATGAACATTCAAACCATCCAGTGCATCGGCAGCACCTTTATTCAATGTTGCCATGGATTCAATGGCTGCAATGATGCTTTCTTCATTTGCTACGCCTTTTTTTATGGCTGTGGCAATGATACCGGTCCCCAGTGGTTTAGTTAAAACCAGGATATCACCAACTTGAGCACCGGAATTTTTCCACATTTTAGCTTCATCAACTTCCCCAGTTACAACCATGCCGTATTTTGGTTCTTTATCATCAACAGAATGCCCGCCGACAATTGGGACTCCTGCTTCAGCAGCTTTATCACTGCCACCTTGAAGAATTTCAGTTAAGATCGATTTGGGTAAATCGTTGATTGGGAATCCAACAATATTCAGTGCGAAAAGAGGCTTTCCACCCATTGCATAAATATCGGAAAGTGCATTGGCTGCTGCGATTTGACCAAACTGGTAAGGATCATCAACAATTGGCGTGAAAAAATCTACAGATTGAACGATGAACTTCCCATCATCTAGGCGCACAACGGCAGCGTCGTCGGCACCCTCAAAGCCCACAACGACGGAATCATTGGTTTGCATTTTAAGATCACCCAGAACCTGAGCTAGGTCAGTTGGACCAATCTTGCATGCTCAGCCGGAGCCGTGGCTCAAGGTAGTGAGCCTTATTTTATCTCGATCTGTTTTCATAAAATTGGGTTTTTAAAAAATATTATGATTCATCTTTAGCAAGAGCAATTAAACCATCTTCTTTGGTAAATGTAAACTCCTGATTTTTGTCGGGGATTAACGAAATACCAAACATTTTGTCTTTCTCTTTTTGGCGGTTTTGGAGCTGAGCCCCTAATATAACTTCGCCACGTAATTGAGCGGCATGGACACACTCTCCATAAGCGACGGTGATCGAATCTTTCCCATCAAATGAGAAATAGTAAGCAATAGGTTTGATGTACAATTCACTTCCTTCTGCCTGAAAAAGATCATCATATACATCCAAAGCCAGCGGTTCTTCAGAAACCTGCGCCATTATTTGAGATACAAATTGGTTTGATACCATGAAATCTTCCACACCGCTATTCAAGATAATATCAATATTTTCACTGTCCATTACTTCGGTAATGAGTTTTGGCCATTGGCTCTTACCGGAATTTCGCAGTATTTGGCGTATACGGATTAGCAAGGAGATTACAAAAGCATCCATTTCTTCAATGGTTGCTCCTCCAGGTGACAGGATTAGTAAACTGTCAAAACTTTGTGGATCAATTTCATGCAATTTATTAAGGTCATTGAAATCCATTCGATTAAGGGAAATGTTCAGTTCAGGATAAATACTTAATAATTTTTCTTTGAAAGATTCCATTTCTTCATTTATCTCGGGTACATAGGTACATAATTCTGACCCTGCGGGCAGATAACTGCATAATTTTTCCATGATGATGCTTGTTTTAGGTGTCCAATTTAAAAGAGCTACCCGTTGATTACGTAAGATCATGGTTGTTTGAGGGATCTCGGAAACCCGGGCATTGTAAACGGGCTCCTTGAAATAATAAATAGTTGAGTCATCCTCGGCGAAAACAATAAGCTCATCGTTGTCGGAAATAGATGTTTCCGGTGGTGGATTTAATATAATCTCTCCATTTGCCTTTTGGATTCCCATGGGCGTACTGCTATTGAATCGGTTGGCACTTTCACCAAAAGTGAGTGGCCCACCCCAGCCTTCATCTGGTTGATAAAAATAAAATTCATTTCCATCGAATCCCACCATATCACTGTAAACCACGGATAATCCATTACGGCTCAACGCCAATTGGGCAATCATGCGGGATAAAACGCTAACTTCGTTGAGTGCTTTAACGGTTCCATTGGAAATATTTTCTGCAAGATCTCTATCTCGGTCTGAATGGATTTCACAAATAATGGGAGGATGTTCTTCGCCATCAGATACGGCGATAATTGACATGATGGATTTCAATACTAGAGCATCTGCTAATTTTCGTTCTTCTTTTGGTCTCCAACTGGCAGCACTATTCATTATGATTATGGATTTAGCTTCTTCTGCCATGACCTTTTTTAGGTTTTTGATGTTAGTGACGACTCCTGACCGTGTTATAACTCGGGTGGTCACAAAATCCGAAATATTATCTCGGATCATATTATCCATACTCTCTTTGTCATCTTCTGCCAGAATCACAATGGCAGCATCCGGTTCAGATTCATTTGCTTCAATAAGTTCTCGAATGATTTCTATAATCCGATCACCGAATCCTAATATAAGGGTATGCCCTTTTTCCAGGACGATGCTTCTGCCTCGCTGTAATTCGGCTAATTTGGCTTCAAACACACTAGTGATAAATGCGACCATACTTGAAAATAAGATTAACCCAACCATCACCCCGATAATGGATGACATTTTTGCTGCCCAGTTACTATCCCCATCTGTTTCAGCTGCAGATCCTTCCATGACAGCCACATAAACTCTCCAGGGAATTTCCATCCAACCACCAAGGGTTTCATCTGGAATCAGGTAATTGGCGATGACTCGGAAGATGACCATTACCAGAAACCCGACCATGAAAAGGGCAAGCAGGGCAAGAAAAATGGATGAACTGCCCTTGGACATAAAATTATCAATGCGGTACCGAATCCGCATGCTAAATGGGTAATTAAATTTATTGCTCATATGAAATGTGTGTATTTTGTATTAGTTCGGGAGTAGAATCTTAAAAAATAAATCACCAAGATAGGAAATTAATTTCTTTCTACAATCTGAATCAACTTGTTAAGTTCTGATACAGATTTTTTGACGAAATATTGAAAACATTCAAATTATTTTCACCCCCCAAAAAAATTGCTACCTTTCCACAGGAATTCTAACCCCTTCTACACATAAAAAATACCCATGGGAAAAACATTCAAAACAATTGATGAAGCCGTCATTCGGTTCGCTGGTGATTCTGGCGATGGGATGCAGTTAACGGGTGGCCGTTTCACAGAAACAACTGCCATCGTCGGGAATGATTTAAGTACCCTCCCTGATTTTCCCGCAGAGATTCGTGCACCCGCCGGGTCTCTGGCTGGGGTGAGTGCTTTCCAAATCAAATTTTCTTCAAAGGATATTCATACACCGGGTGTTAACCCGGACGTGTTGGTTGCCATGAATCCTGCTGCCCTTAAAGTACATCAAAAAGAGATAATTCCCGGTGGAACCTTAATTCTCAATACCGATGCATTCACCAAAAAGAATCTGAAATTTGCAGGTTACGAATCCAATCCCATTGAGGATGGATCTCTAGATGATTATTTCACCTTGATTCCTGTGGAAATGAATAAAATGGTGACCGCAGCATGTGAGGGTTTGGATTTGTCGCCGAAATTGGTTGGCAGAACAAAAAATCTGTTTGCTTTGGGAATTCTATTTTATATGTATGATCGCCCTCTGGATGCAACTGAAGCATGGCTAAAGAAAAAGTTTAAAGGAAAGGATGGCATTATCGAAGCCAATACCCGTGCCTTAAATGCCGGATATAATTATGGGGATACGACTGAATTATTCATGACAAGGTATAAGGTCGAAAAGGCAAATCTCCCTTCTGGAACTTACCGGAATATGAATGGGAACCTGGCGACATCACTGGGACTTTTAGCCGCATCGCAAAGGTCAGGATTGAAATTGTTTTATGGAGGATATCCCATCACACCTGCCAGCGATATTCTACACACGCTTGCTATCTGGAAACATTTTGGTGTTCAGACTTTTCAGGCAGAAGATGAAATCGCAGGAGTCGCATCCGTTGTTGGTGCTGCTTTCACTGGAAAACTTGCAGTAACAGCCACTTCTGGTCCAGGAATTGCACTTAAGGGTGAATCGCTTGGTTTGGGTGTCATTACAGAATTACCCCTGGTGGTTATTAATGTTCAGAGGGGCGGGCCCAGCACAGGGCTTCCCACTAAAACGGAACAGTCCGATTTAAATCAGGCACTGTATGGTAGGAATGGAGAGGCGCCTATGCCAGTGATTGCACCGGCAACTCCTGGAGATTGTTTCTATGCTGCCTATGAAGCATGTCGAATTGCATTAAAATTTATGACACCTGTCATGCTGCTTTCTGATGGATACTTGGCGAACGGTTCAGAACCCTGGAAAATTCCTAATGTAGATGACTTAGAAGACATTGATGTAAAATTTGCTCACGAGAAGAATAGTGAAAATGATTTTCTCCCCTATCTTCGTGATGAAGATACACTTTCACGCCCATGGGCAATTCCAGGTACACCTGGGCTAGAGCATCGTTTAGGTGGAATTGAAAAAGCAGAAAATTCAGGACACGTATCTTACGATCCTGAAAACCACCACAGGATGGTTGAATTAAGGCAGGAGAAAGTAAATCGGATCCAGAATGATATTCAACCATTGGAAGTTTTTGGAGAAAATCATGGCGATATGCTTGTATTGAGCTGGGGTGGTACCTATGGTGCCTGTCGATCAGCCGTAGAAACTCTAAATGAAGAAGGGAAGAAGGTCTCTCACGTTCATCTTCGCTGGATCAATCCATTGCCAAAAGATTTAGGCGAGATTATTATCGGCTTCAAAAATGTTTTGGTTCCGGAAATCAATTTAGGACAACTCCTGCGGTTGATTCGCTCTGAGTACCTTGTAGATGCACAAGGGTTAAACCTTGTCCGTGGCCGTCCTATTGGCGCATCAACGATTGTAAAAACTGTTAAAAAAACAATAGGCTAAAACTATGACTGACATACAAGCACCTATATTATCAAAGAAAGATTTTGTTTCCGATCAAGCAGTACGCTGGTGTCCAGGGTGTGGTGATTATGCGATTTTAGCCCAGACCCAAAAAAACATGCCATCATTTGGCAGGAAACGGGAAGATTTTGTTTTTGTATCCGGCATTGGCTGTTCCAGTCGTTTTCCCTATTACATGAATACCTATGGATTTCACTCCATTCACGGCCGTGCGCCTGCAGTGGCGACTGGGGTAAAGATTGCCAATCCGGACCTGTCTGTTTGGGTTGTTACTGGAGATGGTGATGGCCTCTCTATTGGTGGAAATCATTTTATGCATGTATTGCGCCGGAATATGGATATCAATATTTTAATGTTCAATAATCGGATCTATGGATTGACAAAAGGGCAATATTCACCAACATCTGAGCAGGGAAAAAAAACAAAAGCATCGCCCTATGGTTCTATTGATTATCCGCTGAATCCACCTTCACTGGCCTTGGGTGCACAAGCAACATTTGTGGCACGAACTATTGATCGCTGGCAAAAACACATGGCCGCAATGTTAGAACGCTCATATAATCATGATGGAGGCTCTTTTATTGAGATTTATCAGAATTGTAACATATTTAATGATGGTGCTTTTGAAGAATATACAGGTGCTGAAAAATTTAATAATGTGATCGAATTAAAACATGGTGAACCCATGGTTTTTGCACAAGGAACAAAAGGCATTAAATTGGATGGATTTAAACCCAAAGTTGTGGATATGGAGAAAAATAGTATTGATGATATTTTAATCCACGATGAAACAGATCTGGATCTGGCTCATATTATTGCCAATTGGACATCACATCCCACACTTCCAGAACCCATTGGGGTTATTTATAGTATAGACAAAACAACTTACAACCAGGAAATTGTAAACCAGATCGACTCAGCCATTAAAGCCAAAGGACCAGGCAATGTTCAGGATCTCCTGAATTCTGGTGATACATGGGTTGTAGACTGAAGTGAAAACACGTACAGAACGGGATAGTATCGGCCCGGTCGAAGTACCTTCTGATCGATACTATGGTGCACAGACTCAGCGATCTTTCGAAAATTTTAAAATCGGTGGAGAAAGGTTCCCACGAGAATTTATACGCGCCTATGGGATTTTAAAAAAAGCCGCTGCTTCTGTAAATAACCAATTTGGAATTCTGGAAGAATCTACAAAATCAGCCATTCATAATGCAGTTGGTGAAGTCATTGAAGGGAAATTAGATGATCATTTTCCGTTAGTGGTCTGGCAGACAGGTTCCGGGACACAAACCAATATGAATTTCAATGAGGTGATTGCGAACCGGGCCATTGAAATGCTTGGTGGAGAATTAGGCAGTAAAAATCCTGTTCATCCTAATGACCATGTAAATATGAGTCAATCCACCAATGATACATTTCCGACTGCTATTAATATTGCTGCTGTGGAGAGCATTCACCAGCAGTTAGTCCCGGCTATGCAACAGTTACGGGATACATTGGATGAAAAAGCAAAGGCATTTTCGACTATTATTAAACTAGGTCGTACCCATCTGCAAGATGCTACACCTTTGAGCCTTGGCCAGGAATTTTCAGGATATGTTTCTGCATTGGATCATGGATTGAATCGTGTGAAAAAAGCATTGGACCATTGTTACGAATTGGCCATGGGTGGAACGGCTGTCGGTACGGGAATTAATTCTGTAGAAGGATTTGGTATTGCTGTGGCGAAAGAAATTGCTGAAATCACAGGATTTCCATTTAGGACTGCTGAAAATAAATTTGAAGCATTGGGTGGGCAAGATTGTATTGTTGAATTATCAGGAGCATTGAAAGTGGTTGCTGGATCCTTATTCAAGATCGCCAACGATATACGTTGGTTAGCAAGTGGCCCCAGGTCCGGGATTGGTGAAATTTCAATTCCAGCGAATGAACCGGGTTCATCCATCATGCCAGGTAAGGTAAATCCAACTCAATGTGAAGCACTAACCATGCTATGTACACAAGTAATAGGAAATGATACAACTATAACCCTTGCTGGCGCCTCCGGCAATTTTGAATTGAATGTCTATCGTCCGGTCATAGCATACAATATTTTACAATCCATCCGACTGTTGGCTGATGGTTGTAGATCTTTTTCAAAACATGCTGTTGCCGGTATCAAACCAAATCAGGAACGGATTGATCACAATCTTTATAATTCGCTCATGCTGGTTACGGCGCTCAATCCTCATATTGGATATGATAAAGCAGCGGAAGTTGCCAAGAAAGCTTTCAAGGATAAATCAACACTCCGTGATGCCATTATCCAATTAGATTATATGTCTGGTGAAGATTTTGACCGTTTAGTGCAACCAGAACAAATGATCCATCCCCGGAAAAAAGACTGATCCGGCGAACTTATTTCCCCATTATTCTGTTATTTATAAAATTCCTTATTCAGCCAAACAAGGGTAAAGTGTAAATTTCCTTATGGCTAACCCTTCCACAACTATTGATGTGAGCCTCACCATCAAGTTAAGCATTGTTGTAATTCTTATAGGAATGATTACAGTTTTGGGTGTGGTATTTGGGCTGGCAAAAAATCTACCTTCTATTGAACAGTTAGAGAATTATGATCCTGATCTTGTGACACGGATATATTCCGCTGATGGGAAGGTTCTGGATGAATTGTTTGTCCAGAAGCGCGTTTTTATTGAGTTGGATAAGATTCCAACCCATATGCAAAATGCAGTTGTAGCCTCGGAAGATCGCCGGTTTTATGACCATTGGGGCTTATCCCTGCGAAGTGTTGCTCGTGCTGTCGTGATCAATACCTTATCCATGAGTTACCGTCAGGGATTTAGTACTCTTACCCAACAATTGGCACGAAATCTATATAAATCGGTGGGATTCGAAGACAGTATTGTCCGAAAGATTAAAGAGGTAATTACAGCCATCCAGATCGAAAGAACCTATACCAAAGATGAGATTCTTGAAATGTATCTTAATACAGTTCACTTTGGTCACGGGACCTATGGTGTTGAAGCAGCCACGAAACGATTTTTTGGAAAAGAATCAAATGACCTGTCCATTGATGAATCTGCACTCCTGGTGGGATTACTACCTGCTCCAGCCAGTTATTCACCTATCCATCATCCGGATCGTGCAATCCGCCGCCGAAATACTGTACTGCGTTTATTGCGGGATCAAGAATATATTCAAAAGAGTGAATTTGAAGAGTACCGAGCCATGACGCTAGAATCTGTTCGAGAATTACCTAAACAAGGTATAGCGCCTTATTTCACTGAATATGTTCGACGGACAATGGAAAAAATAGATGAAATTCTGGGTGTGAATATTTATCGTGATGGATTAAAAATTTATACCACCCTGGATTCTCGACTTCAATCCATTGCGGAAGATGCGGTTATGCAATCGGTACGGGATGACCAGGCCAGATTAAATCGCCGGTTATTCAAAGACCGTGAGGAATTTGAAAATCTTGCATATTTAACCATTTATCCTGAAGACACGGTCAAAATGATGATGGCTGGTGAAGGGGAGTTATACAAAGATTTGCGGGATAAATTATTGGTGCAATGTTCTTTTGTAGCTCTAGATCCTTTGACCGGCGGTATCCTTGCATTGGTAGGTGGACGTCCGGACTATCATGATCAATATAACCGAGCTGTCCAATCCAAACGGCAACCAGGTTCTGTTTTTAAACCATTTGTTTACACGACTGCCTTGGAAAATGGGTATCCTGTCACCGAACAGCTCTTGAATCAACCCGTGGTATTAAACGTACAGAATGTAGATGGCTCATGGGTAAAGTGGAAACCCCAAAATTATGATGGAAGTACGGGTGGGCTCACTACACTGCGTGAAGGTTTAAGAAAATCCATGAACCTGATTTCTGTCCGAATGGTTCAGCAGGATATTGCTCCTTCAGAGCAAGTTAAACGAACTGCAAAACGTATGGGAATCACAACGGATATTCGAGCAGTAGATGCCTTGGCATTAGGGACTTCTGAAGTTTATCCTTTAGAGATTGTTTCTGCTTATGCCGCATTTGCAAATCAGGGAGTGTATTCTAAACCTTTTCCCATTACCCGAGTTGAGGATCGCTACGGAAATGTGATTAAGGAATTTTATCCGGAGCGAAAAGAAGTATTAAGTGAAGAGACCGCTTATTTAATGACGAGCCTGATGCAAACTGTGATGGATCGTGGCACCGGGGGAAGTGCACGATGGAAGTATAAATTTAATCGACCTGCTGCAGGTAAAACGGGAACAACCCAGGGTTGGAGTGATGCATGGTTTGTTGGGTTTACACCCCAGATAGCTGCTGGTTGTTGGTTTGGTGTGGATGATTTCCGAGTGCCTTTGGGGCCTGGCCAGGATGGGTCTATAGCAGCACTCCCTGCATGGGCACGGTTCATGAAAGGTGCACATGATACACTAGATTTTCCTATCCAAAAATTTGAGAAACCATCGGGTATTCAAGATATAGAAATCTGTTCTGTTACAAAAAAAGCACCGGTGTCTGCGTGTCCTGTTGAAAAAGAAATATACAAAATTGGAACTGAACCGATTCAAAAGTGCAAGGTTCACCGAACAAGTTAAATAAAATTACGGATTACTTTTTTCTCTATTTTTAATAAACGATAGAAGTGAAATCGGAGCTCTTTCCCGGACAGTATGAAGTATGAGATAAAGTGATACAATTAATACGACAGCATTAGGAATCCACATTCCTATCCATGCTGGAACTTGGTTTCGGTCAGCCATTTCTTCGCCCCCAATCAATAAAATATAATAAAGCAGGAAAAATCCAAAACTTAGACTAGTGCTTATTGCAAACCCTCCCCGTTTTGCCATTACACCTAAAGGGGCACCTAATAAAACAAATAGAATGCAAGCAAAGGGAATGGAAAACTTTTTATGTATTTCTACCTGATATTTATTTCGTCCTTTCTGGTAACTGGTGATAAGCTGGAGTTCATTTTTTACCTGGCGTTCAAGACTTCGGATTTGCCGTTCTTTTTTGTTTAGTTGATAGCCGGATAAGGTTGTGTCTGCCTGGATATTTATTCTTGCAGAATCTAGAATTTGAGTTCCTTCTGATATTGTTTCCGGATAAAGACTATCTCCCAGTGTGCGAAAGAATGCACCAGCCAGCCGTTTATTCACCACACCAATTCGGTGTTCATAATTCTCTACTTTATCAATAATCATGGGTACCGTCATTTCTCGGTCAGTCCTATTTGATGAATCCCTCCGGTTGAGCAAAATATCGTCTGCCGGTATAATGATCTTATGTGTCTCAAAAATGATCCGGCGGTAATTGGTAAAATCTTTACTTTCCAATTCATGGATCTCGCCATCGTACAGCGTTAGTAAAAATGCATCTGCAAGGGTGGAAAGTGTTCCTGTTTTAGAGTGGATGCTTGTTTGGGCTTCCTGTTTTCCTTTGGAAAAAATTCGAACATCGGAAAATAGTTCCCCATCTTTACCACCGACAATCATACTGTAATCAGGAATATTATCAATAAATATTCCCGGCTCAATATTCATCCCAGGACGTTTGCGATAAATATCACCGGAAAGGAGCCGCGCATGGAAATTCATATCCGGTAGAATGTAATTATTAAAATAGATCAGCATCAGGGCAATAGTGACCCCAAACATGATGGGTGCACGTATAATGGATAAAAAACTCACACCGGAAGCCCGTAGGGCATTGATCTCATTATCTTCAGATAAGCGGCCAAAAGCCATGAGCGTAGCCAGGAGGACAGCCATGGGCACTGATAAAGCAATAATCCATGCAAGATTGAGAAACAAGTATTCCAGGATGGTTAATGCATCCAGCCCCTTCCCTAAAAAACGATCAATAGCTCGCAAAAGAAAATTGATGAAAAGTATAAATGTGATCATCAATAAGGAAAAGAAGAATGGCAGAAGCATTTCACGAACAAAATATCTGGACAAAAGTCGCATGGTATAAATTACGATTTAATGAGATAGAAGGATGAATCAAAAAATGGGATTCAATCATTCATTATTGGTTACGACATACAAGTTCTTCCAACACTAGATAATTGTGTTATTTTACTTCGATTCCAAATAGAATAATTCTAATTTCACCAGCTTCAAATCAACTGAAATTGATCATAAGATGTATGGTGGGTGTAGCTCAGCTGGTTAGAGCACCTGGTTGTGGCCCAGGAGGCCGTGGGTTCAAGTCCCATCACTCACCCAA
>CAZYLQ010000018.1:0-19607 GCA_964648395.1 uncultured bacterium
CGGATTACCGCCTGAACCTAGGGTTCACCCACATAGAAAGATTGCCGGATTGGGACAAAAAATATTGGGCAGGCCATCCCGGCTTCACACTGGGATTTGATATGGCTGTTCCCCGGGAACCTAGGCGACGAATACAAGGTGGCCCATCAGGCCCAACAAATATTTATGGCCCATCTGATGGTTTGCCCGGCGGAATAGAAACCCTGCCTTTACATCGCGACTCTACTATTACAATGGCAAATGTTGCTGTCACTACATTGAGAGATTCTATGGCGCTTATGAATAATGAAATGAGGAATTTATTGGTACGCTTATCTGCTATGGAGCAAAATACAAAATTTTTATCTGATTCTCTGGTGAATATTCAACTGGAAACGAATGTTTCAGAAAAAAATATGAATGAAGCATTGAGACACTTATCTCGTTCATTAAGGTATTTTTATGCGGGGGACTATCGAGAAGCATTGAAAGAAGTGGAGTTGGCATTAGAGTTAAATCCAAATTTAGCACTTGCTTATGCGAGAAGAGGGTCAATCTATTATAAATTAGGAGATGTTCAGAGAGCGACAATCAACTGGAATCTGGCACTTCGCCTGGATCCAGAGTATACAGACGTTAGAAATATTTTGAAGGCTGTGCATGAAAATAATTTAAAATCCGCAAATATTTTAGAGGAGTGAGTTAATGGATATTGCTTTAATTATTGGAGTTGTTCTTGGTATGGCTGCTATGATCGGCAGTATTGCTTATGCACTTTTTGTTGAGGGCTCAGCTGGTGGATTTGGTGACTTTATTTCGATACCGAGTTTTGGAATTGTTGCCGGAGGTATGATTGCATCTATTTTTGTGGCGTTTCCCATGCCTCATGTTGTGGCATTGGGAAAAGCTATTGGCGCCGTATTAAAACCGGCGGATGATAAAATGGGCCCCTTAGTTGATACAGCATGCGAAGTTGGAGAATCTGCACGAAAAGGAGCAGCAGATCTTGAAAAAGCAGTTGAGACAGTTAGAATTTATTTTTTAAAGGATGGTGTCCAAATGGTGGTCGATGGATATTCTTTGGATGAAGTAACTGAGATTATGGAAACAAGAATTGAATATCGTGAAAAGCGTGAAAAAGTTCAAACAGAT
Source organism: uncultured bacterium (assembly GCA_964648395.1). Lineage (GTDB taxonomy): Bacteria > Fidelibacterota > Marinisomatia > Marinisomatales > UBA1611. Next base: position 1,132 of record CAZYLQ010000018.1, read on the forward strand.
ATGTTAAAATCCATGGGCGACCTTGCTCCAGCTTGGGGTATGGTTGGGACGCTAATCGGTCTGGTGCTTATGTTAGCTGGATTTGGTGGTGAAGGTGGCGCAGATAACTTAGGTGGCGGTATGGCTGCCGCATTGATCACTACACTTTATGGTGCTGTTTTTGCGAATCTATTTTTTCTTCCCATGGCCCAAAAGATGGGCAATAAGACTACAATGACATCGATGTCTGCGAACTTATTGGTAGAAGCAGCGCGGTTGATTCACCAGAAAAAGCATCCTCTTATTATAAGGGAAAAACTCAATTCTTTTATTCCACCTGCGGAGTGGAAGCGGGAGTAATTTGATATGGGTATGACAGCAGCAGAAAAGAAAGCCTATAAAAAGGGTTTTTCAGCGGGGGAAGAATCCGTTGAAGAAGGTTTGCCTGGATGGTTCGGCACTTTCGCTGACATGATGACACTTCTGTTTGCTTTCTTTGTACTTTTGGCTGCTATATCAACGATGGATCCAGTGAAGTTGCAGGAGATGGCGAATTCCCAGGGGAAATCCCTAGGAAGCAAGATTAAAGCATCTGGCAAAGCATCAGATGAAGGAGAATTTGAGCCCATTGAGAACTTGGCTGCTATGAAAGAGGCCATGGAAGAAACCATTGAAGAAATGAAAAAGGAAAACCCAGCGGGGGATCCTCCTATTGATATTGAAACCAGCGCCAAGGGCCTTATTGTCAATATTAAGGGTGATTTTGCATTTCCTTCCGGAAAAGCATCAATGAAACCAGAACTAGAAAAATTGTTAAATGAAGAAATAATACCCAAGATCCAACTCAGTGTTTTCCAGGTTGAAGTGGCTGGCCATTCAGACAGTGATGCCATGCCCAAGAAGTGGAAAAAGTTTTATGCAAGTAACTGGGAATTATCTGCTGCTAGGGGAGCTGCAGTAGTGCGGTATATGATTGATAATAATGTACCGGCACCCAGACTTCTTGCTGCAGGATATGGAGATTGGTATCCAAAAGGGATTGATAGTATTAAAGCGGAGAACCCCATGTATAATCCTTTGACACTTACATGGGAAGAAGTATTAGTAATGAATTCAACAGTCAAACAAAAATCAAACAACAGGAGAATTCAAATCACATTCATTAAACCATCGCACCACAATGCCAGCGGTTATATGGAAAGTGATTCTTGATCTCATAATACGATGAGATTAAAAACATACCAAGGAGTCATCACATGAGGAAGGGGAATAAAAATTTAATACCCATCATAGGAGTAGTTATTGCGGCCACACTACTCATAGGACAGAGTGGAGGCTATCTCTCCCAAAAACTGATGGTGGAAAACAACATTCGGCAACGTGTCAAAGAAGCACTTTCCAAGCTTATTGATTCACATAAATACGTTATTAATATTGATGTTGAATTGGAAATTTTAGATGAGGTAAATGAACAGATTACAGTTTTTTCTCCTCGAGAATCTGGGAAAAGAGATGACATAACACCTGCAGAAAAAACAGCTGATGCGCTCTTAAGAATACAGAGGAAAATGGTCGAGGAATCCCAACCGGAATCAAAAAGCGGTTATTCTATTGGACTCCCAATACCTGGATTTGAAATTGACGTTGCCGGAGAAAAGCCTCAACCAAGATCTGTAACCCAATCTACACCGATTTCGCCAAGAACCATGGAACCCATGGATCAACCTACCAATGATGACAATGCTCAGAAAGAAATGGTGGATAAAGTTATTTCCCGTAAGCGACCTTCCCGTGCAGAGGTAAAACGAATGGATCTTACGCTGATACTTCAGGAGGGTGCAGCACCGGAATTAATTGAAAATATACGCCAGCTCACTATGGCTGCATCCAAATTTGACCGGGATCGTGGAGATAAGTTCACCATTATGACGGCTAGTTTTAAAGAGCGCCGTGACCAGCGTTCTGCTGAACAAATTATGCTGAAGAACATTGCAGAAAAAATAGATTTGTTAGAACAAAAACGCGTGACTGAAAACACGGATTGGCGAGAAGATATTCAACAATATCGTTCGGAAGAAACCGCCCGTCGCGATGAAGATCGATCCTTCTTTGAAGGCCAATTAGCCCAAATGGAAGACAAAGCCAAAGCTCAGGCATATGCTGCAGAAAAGAAAGAAATGCTTCGCCGAGATTCCCTGAAAGTAGCAAAACTCAATAATGAAATTTCCGCACTAAGGGATATGCTGCAAATCAGCCATAAGGAAGACGTAGAAAAACAATCTAAAGTTGACTCATCCCGCTTTGCTTTACTGGATAATGAATTACAAAGCCTTCGAAGAATGCTTCTACAAGCTATGCTGCAGGATTCTATTGATGCTCAGAAAAAAACACAGGCAAAAATTGAAGTAGAATTAGCAACCAGGGAAAAACAAAAAGCATCTCGCGATTCGTTGATCGAAGAAAAAATAGCGGCACTTGAAGGTGTACAGACAGAATTGGATGCCTTACAGGCAGAAAGTAAGGATTCATCTCAGTTAATGTTAATTGCTCTGGGTGTATTAGCTCTTATTTTAGTGGGTGCTCTTATATTTGTTATAGGTAGAACCAGGCAGCAACCACCACCCGTACCACCATGGATGTATCCTCCACCTCGTCCACGAAAAAAGAAAAAGAAAAAATCTAAGACAAAAGATAAAAAATCCAAGAAAGACGAAAAGAAAGATGAAAAAGATGAAGAATCCAAGGATGAACCGATTGCTGAAGACCCAGACCCAGAGCCAGAGCCAGAACCAGAACCAGAACCAGAGCATCAAGCTCCAAAATCATATGGCGATGATCCGAATGTATTAAAAAGTGAAATAGATGATATTCGGAAATCGGTTGTCTCCATGAGTGTTGGACAACCTGGTAGAACATCTACCATCGTAAAAGAATGGTTAGAACAACCCGCACCTGCACCACCTGAACCGGAAGAGGAATCCGATAGTGGTGATGATGGTGACGAAGAATAATAGGAAGGAAGAATACCATGATTACTGATTATCATATGCTTTCAGGCCTGCATAAGGTAGCTATCCTCTTTTCTGTTGTAGGGGAAAGTCTATCCTTATCCTTGGTTAAAGGCTTATCAAAAACTGAAATCCGAAAGATTCGATCCACTATGCGAGAAATGGGCGATGTAGCTTTTATTGTAAAAAAACAAGTCATTGAAGAATTTTATTTCGGATTTCTAAGCGAACAATTCCAAGACGAAAAAAAAGAGGATGGACCTATTCAGCCATTTGAATTTTTAAAAGAGCTGCAGGATGAACAATTATTTGCTCTTTTAAGTAAGGAAGATCCACCTGTGGTTGCCATGGTACTGGCACAACTTGAGCCGGAAAAAAGAATGCTAATCCTGGATAAAGTTGATCCCGTGGAAAAGGGAGAGATTTTGATTGAGCTAGGATCACTCGGAGATATACCTCTGGAAGGCATTATTGAAGTAGCAGCACGTTTGCATGATAAATCTAGCTATCTGCCTCGTACAACAGAATTCTCTCGCGGAGGCGGAAAAGAGATAGCTCAAATTATTGGTGGTATGTCCTCGGAAGATGAAGCGCGGTATCTACAAACACTGCAAAACGAAGATCCGGACCTTTATGAAGATGTGAAGAAATACCATCTCACCTTTATTGATATTATTGAGCAATTCCCCGACGGCACCCTTCGCGATATTATGAATACCGTGGATTTGTCAGACGTTTCCATGGCCATGAAAGGTGTAGATCAGGAAATAGTTGACCGCATTATTGGCAACTTGCCCCAGAAAAAACAAGCTATGTACGAACCTGAAGAGGGCCCACGACCCAAACGGGATGTGGATACAGCTCGTAAAAAAGTTGTGGACGTTGCAAGACAAATGGAAAAAGATGGACAATTCAATGTTGCTGATCTTCTCGGTGGTGGTGAAATGGTAGAATAACTTCAGAATTCAATTAGATAACAATAAAAAAGCCCTTACTTATAGGGCTTTTTTGTTTTTGTGTCCTTATTAACATGGATAATTTTAACTATGATTAAACGTAAAATTGTTAAAACCATTACTGGGATGAAAACATCTGACGGCGCAGGCGTGAATCTCACTCGTATCATCGGTAGTCCGGAACTCAATATGCTGGATCCATTTCTTCTTCTGGATGAATTCGGCAGTGATAACCCGGATGATTACATTGCCGGATTTCCGCCCCACCCTCACCGTGGATTTGAAACGATCACCTATATGCTAAATGGCAAATGGCAACATAAAGATTCTGCTGGAAACGAGGGTAAGTTAGGGGAAGGCTCTGTCCAGTGGATGACTGCAGGCCGGGGAATTGTTCACAGCGAAATGCCTATCCGGACCGATGGGTTAGCCCGGGGATTCCAGTTGTGGTTGAATTTGCCCAAAGAGAAAAAAATGATTGAGCCTGCCTATCAGGATATCCATGCTGAACAGATTCCTGTTTTAAAAGAAGTATTTGGAACTGTGAAAGTTATTTCGGGAGAATATAAAGGGACTATCGGACCGGGGAAATCTCACACCCCCGTTTTGATAATGGATATTCGATTAGACCCCAAAAGTGAAATAATTATTCCCATTATGGATGGCTGGAATGCTTTTGGATTTATTTACGAAGGGGATGCTAAGTCCGGAGAATCCCTTTCCAAAGGTCAATTAGCCGTTTACAATACAGAGGGTAATATCCATTTTAAAACAAATGGCACACAAGCGAGTATTTATCTTGTCGCAGGAGTACCCTTGAATGAACCGGTAGCTCGAGGCGGTCCTTTTGTAATGAATACCCGGGGAGAAGTTTTAAAAGCGTTTGAAGATTTTCATAAGGGTAAATTTGAATCATGAAAAGAATACGTTGGGGCATTTTAAGCACAGGAAAAATTGCCGGTAGTTTTACAGAAGACATCAAACATGTCCCCGATGCCGAGGTGGTGGCAGTGGGATCCCGGAATCAGGCCACAGCAGATGCGTTTGGGAATAAACATAATATCCCCAATCGCCATTCCTCGTATCAGGAACTGGCCAACGACCCGGATGTTGAAGTGATTTATATTGCCACCCCCCATGTTTTCCATGCGGGAAACAGCATCCTATGCATGAATGCAAAAAAAGCTGTCCTGTGTGAAAAAGCCTTTTGTATCCATGCGGGGGAAGCAGAAAAAATGATACAGACCGCCCGGGAGAATAATGTTTTTTTAATGGAGGCATTGGTGACCCGCCACTTCCCCGTGATTCATCAAGTTCTAAATTGGATCGCCAATGGCTTAATTGGAGATGTACGCATTGTGCAAGCCGACCGTTGCATCCGGGGGGATTTCACCATGGAAGATCGCGCCTTAAACTCGAAACTGGGTGGCGGTAGTCTATTGGATCTTGGGATTTATGTGATAGGGTTCTCATCCATGATATTTGGCGGTCCTCCCAATAAAGCAACGGGATTTGGTTTTATTGGAGATTACGGCTCTGATGAACAAGGTGCATCCATCTTAGAATATAATAATGGCGAATTGGCGATCTTGACCTTTGCTTTGCGAACCGCTACCGTGAATAATGCTTATATTTATGGCACTGAAGGTTATATTACAATACCTGACCTGTTTGCCGTGCCCAATAAAGCCACTTTAAATGTGGATGGACAAAAAACAATTCATTTTGAAGAGCCCATTCTGGGGAATGGATTACATTACCAGGTGAAAGAAGTCCACCGCTGTTTGAGGGAAGGTTTATTGGAAAGCCCTCGCATGCGTTTGAACGAATCACTCCAGATTATGGAGACCATGGATAAAATTCGTGCGCCCTGGGATTTGAAATACCCAAACGATTCAAGTCGAATATTATAAAATGATGGAAATGGGCTGGCATCTTTATCCTGAATAATTAATTCTTCTTCCAATATAAATAAGCTGGAATCCCCAGTAATGTAAGCCCAATCCCCATTAAGGATTGTTGAGGTGATTCGAAAAAAGCGTTTATCATCTTTGGAGCCTCTTTACCAGTGCCGTAATTTTCCCGTCTATATAATCGAGACATACGTTTTATTATGAGCAAAGGATTACCTAACAGAGATACGGATTTTTCCGCATGGTACACTCAAGTTGTAAAGCGGGCAGACTTGGCTGATCATGGTCCAGTGAAGGGAACCATGGTTATTAAACCTTATGGCTTTCAACTCTGGGATAATATCAAAGAATCATTCGATAAAATGATCAAAGCTACGGGTCATGTTAATGCATATTTCCCCATCTTTATTCCAAAATCGTTTTTAGCAAAAGAAGCACAACACGTGGAGGGATTTGCTAAGGAATGTGCGATAGTAACACATACACGTCTCAAAGCCGACGACGACAAGGGCATTATTGTGGATCCGGATTCTAAATTGGAGGAAGAGATTATTGTACGTCCCACATCCGAAACTGTGATCTGGTCCATGTATAAAAAATGGATCCAATCCTACCGGGACCTTCCTATATTGATTAATCAATGGGCCAATGTGGTTCGGTGGGAGATGCGGACAAGATTATTTCTCCGGACATCAGAATTTTTATGGCAGGAAGGGCATACAGCACATGCCACACCAGAAGAAGCCCAAAAAGAAACGCTGGATATCCTAGAACTCTACCGAAAATTGGCTGAGGATTATTTAGCAATACCGGTACTCACAGGACTAAAAACGGAATCGGAGAAATTTGCCGGCGCGGATAAAACATATTGTATTGAAGCCATGATGGGAGATAAGCGGGCGCTCCAGGCCGGCACATCCCATAACCTTGGACAGAATTTTGCAAAGGCCTTTGATGTCACCTTTCAAACCAAAGAGAATAAAGAAGCGTTGGTCTGGGCCACCAGTTGGGGCGTCAGTACACGTCTTGTGGGTGCTGTAATCTTAACACATGGTGATGACAAAGGTCTCCGACTGCCGCCAAAAATTGCACCAATCCAGGTTGTTATTATTCCTATATCCCGTAATGAAGAACAGGAAAAAATGGTTAGAGATTATCTCGCACCAATTGTTGAATTATTAGAAAGTGCCGGTGTTAGAGTTCATCAGGATTGGACAGATAATTCCCCGGGGTTCAAATTTAATGAATGGGAAATGAAAGGTGTTCCACTTCGGCTAGAAGTAGGTCCGCGAGACGTAGAGAAAGGGAATATGGTTGTGGTTCGGCGGGATACAGGAGATAAGTCATTTTTATCCAAAGATGAAACTGTAGCTCAAATTCCGGATTTATTAGAAGAAATCCAGAAAGGGCTTTTCCAGCAAGCATTAATATTTCAGCAAGAGAATACACATAAAGTTTCGACCTATGATGAGTTGAAAAAAGTCATTAAAGAAGGCGGGTTTGTTCGTTGTGGCTGGGATGGGACCGATGAAACGGAAGCAAGGGTGAAAGAAGATATTAAAGCCACAATTCGTTGTATTCCAATGTCAGAAAACCCGGAAGGATTAACCTGTGTTTATTCCGGAAAACCTGCGAAACACGAGGTGATTTACGCAAAAGCATATTAAGGTGAATCTTTTACTTGATAAGTGCTAACTACCGGAATAATTACGTTTTATTCTAAAAAAATTATACAGTTAAAATCTTGGTTAGATAAAGTAAAATAAACCCAGTGATTTACCATTTATGATCGTCCACACACCCGCCATAGTATTAAAATCTTTTCCCTATGGTGATACATCTATTATTGCTCGCTGCTTTTCTGAATCTCAAGGGAAAATAAGCCTTATCATTAAAGGTGCCCGTTCCAGGAAATCCCCTAAGTCTGCACAATTTCAACCGTTGAGTTATGTGGATATAATTTATTATAATAAGCCCAATCGGGAACTGCAGGTGTTATCAAAGGTCAACTTTCGGGAATCATGGCCAAAAATCTTAGACAACCTTCGTTCTATAACATTATCAGTGGCTCTATTAGAAATAACAGAAAAAACATTATTGGATGAAGATCCACATCCTGGTTTATTTAAGGCGCTCGTAGCTACCTTACGAGCATTCAATGAATCCAAAGCTGACCCCAATATATTATTCTGGTTTTACGAGTGTGCGCTTTTGACACACCTTGGATTCCAGCCCAATTTAGAAAATCGGGAATTCCCTGGACTTACGTTAAATGATCCCAATGCTGGTCCAAATAGTGGACTAATTCTTGCTAGTTTACTAGCTGAAGATATTGAAAATCTCCCCAAAGACGAAGTGACACCAACAGATCGAAAGATTATTGGGGATTATTTATGGACATCCCTTCGGTACCATTTTGATGGTCTTTCCAAAATCAAATCAATGGAAGTAGCGAAAAAGATTCTAGCAGATTAGAGTATGGTGATTGGCATCTTAACACAGGATAATAATGCATCTTTCATATTAGATGAAAGCGGTGACCGCCATTTTGAAGATAGAATTATATGGAATGGGTACCTTGCACATTGGTCCGGAGAAAAGGTGCATGCACGAGAATTAGAGCAACATGATTATGAAAATAACGAACCCATAATCATTATTTGGCCGGTTGAGTCAAGTTCAACTGAACCCTTTGTGGATCTATATTATAACGAACGGCTCACAAAATATTTTGTATCTTTTTTGGGTCATACGGCGGTCAATGTGAATGGGTCTATTTTCAATTTTTCACATTTAATGAATGAAAATGAAATAATGGAAAAAGAAGAATATTTTTTTCGTCCGGCTTTAGGAGAATTTGCACCATCGCCCAATAATGGTTTGTTTGAAATTTTGGAAGATGGTCGTGTGTTTTATGACAAATTCGGACGAAATTTTATGCGAACCATTCACCGAATTCGCATATTTGGATTGGATACAGAAAAAATGATGGCCATCTTAAAACAAAGTTTAGATATCATTTTGAATACTACCCCAAATCCAAAGGAGCCTGATAAATACAAAGATTTTAGTATAGTATCCAATAATTGTGCCACTATAATTCGAGATGTGTTCAATCAATGTGGATTCCCCGAAATAAAAGGACGTTTTCCTAGAGATTTGTTTGTTAATACAGCTTATCATTTATTTTGGCATCCAGAATTGGATGTACAATATGCAAAATTACCTCAGCTTTTTGTGCCGGAAGCTCCAATGAGTATGGTCTCTCCGTTATTAAATTTTCGGAACTATTTTCGAAAAAATGAATTACGTATATTTGAGAGTTCATGAGATTTCAATTTCAATCAGACCCCGGCCAGTTTTCTTATAAACCTGCACTTTTCACCGATGCCATTAAAATTTTGGTATCTGTAAATTTTGGTATCTTTTTACTGCAAACCGTCGCCAGAACAGAGGGCTTGTTCTTCCCATTATTTGGTCTTGTTCCAAAACTGGTTTGGTCAGAATTTATGATTTGGCAACCCTTCACGTATTTATTTTTCCATGGAGGTATTTGGCATGTACTGATAAATATGTTTGTCCTATGGATGTTCGGCAGTGAATTAGAACGAATCTGGGGCAAAGGACATTTCCTGAAATTTTATTTCGTCACCGGTGTTGGTGCCGGACTTGTGACTATGATTTTTGGACTCAACTCCATGACCCCTATTGTGGGTGCAAGCGGAGCCGTATATGGTATCCTTCTAGCCTATGGACTTACCTATCCAAATCGTACAGTTTATCTTTACGGCATTATTCCAATCAAATCACTTTGGTTTGTAATCGGGATAGGCGTTATTGCATTTATGTCATCTTTTGATAATGTATCTCAGATCAGCCATGTTACCCATCTCTCGGGCATGATGATTGGATATTTAATGCTGAAGCGCCCCGTACGGTTTAACGATCTGTGGTTTACTATTCGCAAGAGAACCTTGGAATACAAAATTAAACATGAAGAAAAGAAGGTCTCCCAACGCCAAGCAATTGAACGGGAAATTGACCGCATCTTAGACAAGATCAATCGCGAAGGATTTGATAGTCTAACCGAGGAAGAACACGATAGATTGTACAAAGGGAGCCAATCCCTTTCTCGAACTAAGAAAAAAGATTGATTCACCTCATGGGTAAAGTCTTAACTTTACCGAGAAACAATTAATCTTAAATTAATAAAATATGGATAGTAATAAAGGCACAACAGATCTTGGGACCTTGATTGGTTTATTCGCAGGCATCACTATTGTCGTTATTGGCATTTTACAAAGCGGTGGTAAACTATTTTGGTTCTTTAGTTTCAATTCCATTCTTATTGTAGTGGGTGGCACGCTTGCAGCAACCATGGTAAATCTCCCTCTAAAAGCGGTTAAGAATTTATTCAATATCCTAAAAAATGTCTTTAAAGGAGAAGACTACGATTATGTAAGCATCATTAACGAGATCGTAGAAAAAGCACAAAAAGCACGGAAGGATGGATTATTATCTCTTGAAGCAGATCTGCCAAATATGCGAGAAGGTTTTTTTAAAAATGGCATTGAATTGGCAATCAATGAGCGAGATTCATCCCGGCTTCGAACCTTTCTAAATCTTGAAATGAACAATATCACCAGTCGGCATATTGCCGGTCAGGAATTATTTTTATACATGGGCTCTTATGCACCAGCATTTGGAATGCTGGGAACCGTTTTGGGTCTAATTATTATGATGAATAATTTTGCTGGTGGAGATGTCAATTCAGACATGGCATCATACGATATTGCAGATCGATTTGCAGAACTATTATCTGGAATGGGCCTTGCACTCATAACCACGTTCTATGGTGTATTTTTTGCGAATATGATCTTTCTGCCAATTGGTGGAAAATTGAAGCGTCGTTCTGAAAATGAAATGATGTTAAAAAGCATTGTTGTTGAGGGTATCATTAGCATTCATGCGCGGGAACACCCTATTTTGATTAAGGAAAAACTTATGACCTTTGTGCCATCTTTTGTGCGCTCACAGCCGAAGGAAATTATCAAGGAGGATAAAATGAAATCTTCCTTGTCAGCTCTCAAAGAAAAGATGGAAGACCGAAAAGAAAAAAGAAGCGATAATCAATAATTAGATGTCGCATTTTCGTCATCCCCCCACCATGGATGAACGTAAAGCCAAGGCAACTGCCTGGGCGCTAACGTTCGCAGACATGGTCACCCTGCTCCTGACATTTTTTGTATTGTTGCTAGTTATCTTAAATGATGCTGAAAAGCATATTGATTCAGCCGTCAATAAATTACTAGATGCAACTTATGAGGAAATGAACAAGGGTTTGAGCACTGATAATGTATCTGTTGAAAGAGTTACAAAAGGGATTAAAATCACAATTCGTGGTAATTTGTTTAAGTCGGCATCATCAGAAATGGATCCAAAATATTATCCTGTGATTCATCAAATAGGGAAGATTATTAGGGCATCAGGGGTGATAAATATTTTTGAAGATGAAAAACATACCAATTTACTAGCTATGATCAATGAAAGTGGATCCCAATTAAATGTAGAGGTTCGTTGTGAGGGACACACAGATGATGAAAAATTACCACCCAATGCTAATTATCCAAGTAATTGGGAGTTATCTGCTGCCAGATCGCTTAATCTTGTCAGGCTCATAAATAAATATACAGCCATGCCGGAGAAATATTTTTCTGCTATGGGGTATGGAGAATTCCGGCCAATTATTGATGTGAAATCAATTTCAAATTATGATGAGAAGAATAAAGCTCGGGCAATTAATCGTCGAGTTGAAATTTATCTAGATGCATTTTTGAAACAAAAGGTACAATCTGAAATAGAAATCAATATTTAGTTTTTATTTAGATTCTTTTTTAGGGATGACCTTAAAAACCTTTTCCCCAGTCTTGGCCATCTTGAAACGTTCCCTAGCCAACTTTTCAATATAGTCTAAATCATTTTCAAGCCTGTTTTTTTCAGCGATAAATTTTTCCCTGTTTTCTCGAAGTTGGGTAATATGTATTTGGACCTGTTTTCTTTCTTGTTTGAGTTTGTAAAGTTGGAAAAGCCCATGATCACCAAAAATGAAAATGATTAAAAGTGTAACACCAATCAGAAATAAAACACCTCGAACAAACTGACGCTGTGTTTCGGCCATTTGCTGACGTGCAGCTCTGGGACGGGAACGGCGCGCCATTTTTTCATATTCGGTCATTTTGATTTACCAAGAACTCCAATATCTGCCAATGTTGCATCAGAGCCCAATTCTTCTTCAATTCTTAATAACTGATTGTATTTACAGATTCGGTCTGTCCGGGAAGCAGATCCGGTTTTGATCTGTCCCATGCCCATGGCTACAGAAAGATCCGCAATGGTAGTGTCTTCTGTTTCGCCGGAACGATGAGAAATCACTGCACCAAAACCGGCATTTCTAGCCAATTCCACTGCTTGAATAGTTTCCGTCACTGTGCCAATCTGGTTTAATTTAATGAGAATTGAATTCATACTGTTTTCATCAATGGCTCGCTGCAACCTTGTTATATTTGTTACTGTTAAGTCATCGCCCACTATTTGGATCGAGGAGCCCAATTTGGCAGTCATATGATTCCATCCATCCCAGTCATCTTCATGTAATCCGTCTTCAATAGAAACAATCGGATATTTTTTTATAAGGGAACCAAGGTAATCCACCATTTCATTGGAAGATAGAGAACGTCCTTCTGAATCCAGATTATATTTTCCATTATCATAAATTTCACTAGCGGCAACATCCAATGTGATGTAAATATCCTGCCCCGCTTTATATCCCGCTTTTTCAATGGCTTCTAAGATCACCTCTACCGCTTCCTCGTTGGATGAAAGATTAGGTGCAAACCCACCCTCATCGCCTACAGCGGTATTCATGCCTTTTGATTTTAAAACAGATTTAAGATGATGAAATATTTCCGTTCCCATTCTTAGCGCTTCAGAAAATGTAGTAGCGCCAAAAGGAAAAACCATGAATTCCTGAATATCCACTGTGTTATCTGCATGGCTACCCCCATTGATAATATTCATCATGGGCACTGGAAGGATCTTGGCAGAATCACCACCTAAATATCGGTAAAGTGGTTTTCCCGTTGTTTTTGCTCCCGTATGGGCAGTCGCCATAGATACACCCAAAAGCGCATTAGCCCCCAAATTTGATTTATTATGCGTATCGTCCAGATTGATCATTAATTGGTCGATCTCAACCTGTTTTGTCACATCCATCCCTTTGAGCGCATCGGCGATAGTTGTGTTAATATGATTAACGGCCGTCCGAACACCTTTCCCTAAAAACCGAGTGTTATCTTTATCTCGGAGTTCTATGGCTTCATGGTCGCCTGTGGAGGCTCCGGATGGTACCGCTGCCCGGCCCATGGTCCCATTTTTTAAAATGATATCAACTTCAACAGTGGGGTTTCCCCTAGAATCCAGTATTTCCCTAGCATGTATTTTTTCAATAGCAGAATTCAACAATAACTCCTGTAAATTAGGTAACCAAATTAGAATTGACGGCAAACACCATTCAATAGATATAACTCAATTTTATTCGCACGGAACAACCCGCAAAGTTATCCATTAAACTAGTTCAATGTTCACACTCCATCGATATATTAATCAAAGTGAATCCCGTTGGGATCAATTTGTTTTATCAGGTAACAATGGGACGCTATTTCATTTGCGAAAGTTCCTAAACTATCATCCTAAAGATCGTTTTCAGGATCATAGCATTTTGATTGAAAAGAAGCAAAACTTGTTTTCAGTGCTTCCCGCTGCAGAATTAATTGTGGATGGTAATAGAATTTTGGTCTCTCATCCTGGTTCGACTGTTGGATCATTTGTTGTTCCAGAAAATCTTTCTATTGCAGATGCCATGTCTATGTCAGAAGCATTGGTCACTTATGTAAAAGAAAATAAATTTTCTGGGATCCGCATTACTTTGCCTCCAACGCTTTACCAGCGACGACTATCCAATTACATGGATTTTTCATTTTTCAAACAAGGATTCACCTATTCAAAAAGAGATGTGACAAGTATTCTTTTTCTTGAGGACAGTATGGATAAGAATCTTGCAAAATTCAAGTCTTCCCATCTCCGGGCTGTACGAAATGCCCAGGAAAAGGGTGTTAATGTGCGCCAGTCTAATGATTTTGATTCATTTTATCATATTTTGGAACAAAACCTGAAAATTCGTCACGGTGTATCCCCTACTCATACATTGGCAGAATTGAAGAATATCCATGCCCTGTTTCCAGATAGGGTAAATCTATTTGCTGCTTTTGTAAAGGATGTGATGGTGGCTGGCGTGGTGAATTTTGTTGTGAATGATCATGTTGTGCTTGCATTTTATATCAGCCACGATGAAGCTTACCAAGAATTCCGTGCAGTAAACCTTTTATTCTATTCCATTTTTGATTGGGCGATCCAGCAAGGATTTAGAATATACGATTTTGGTACATTCACTGTTAATGAAGAACCCAATATGGGCTTGGGACGTTTTAAAGAAAATTTTGGTGCCAGTGGCATTTTTCGGGACACCATAGAATTAAAACTGAGCTAATCTTGTGTCAATAAAATCTCTTGGCAAACAGTCTCTCGTTTATGGTATAGGGCACATTTTAGCTCGCTTGGTTACATTTTTTTTACTACCTCTTTATACAAATGTTTTTACAACGAGTGAATATGGTGTTGTCGCTCTCTTTTATACATTCCTTTCATTTATGAATGTAATAATGCGGTATGGCCTTGGTGCAGCATTCTTGAAGTTTTATGTCCCCGCAAGTGATAGCGAAAGAAACGCCATTTTTACTAATGTTATTGCATCGCTTTTCTTAACTGGAATTCCCTTCTTTTTGGTATGGCATGGACTTCGTAATCTGATCTCACCAATTATTCTTGGTGTTAATGAACCATCTTTTATCTCCATCATGGGGATTATTATTGTTTTAGATACAATTTGGTCCATACCTCTTTTAGGATTTAGAGCAGAAAACCGCCCGATTTTATTTATCATTTTCAGTTTACTTAATGTGGGTATTACAATTGGATTGAATTTGTTTCTTATTTTAAAAATGAATATGGGCATTCGTGCAATATTTCTGAGTAACCTTTCTGCGTCCCTTTGTATTTTTTTATTAAGCCTTCCTTTTATTTATCAGCGATTTGAATTTACATTGCTGGATAAAACACGATGGAAATCTATTATAACATTTGCTCTTCCATTTTTACCCGCAGGATTATTTTCAATGGCTATGGAGGTTGCTGATCGATATATCCTAAAATATTTAACTGACCTTTCTACAGTCGGCATCTACAATGCTGGATATAAAATTGGGATGTTAATGATGCTTGCAGTCACAGCCTTTAATTTTGGATGGCAACCGTTTTTCCTCGAACAGGGAAAGGGAGCCAATCAGGAAAAATTATTTGGCAAGGTAACAACATTGGTTTTGGCTGGACTTGGATTTATATGGCTAATACTCATGTTGTGGGCTGATGATTTTATCCAATTAAAGATAATGGGATATTCTTTTTTTGGTGAGGAATTTCAGAGATCAATCCCGATTGTCCCTTGGATAGCATTGGGATATTTATTTTATGGATTTTATGTTTTACAGACACCTGGAATTTTTCTCAAAGACCGTCCTGGAATAGCGGCTTGGACACGGTTATTAGGTGCAACTTCCAATATCATATTTTGTTTTATTTTTATTCCACTTTATGGCGCTATTGGCGCAGCCATGGCAACGTGTCTTGCATTCTTTCTAATGTTGGTAATGATCTATTGGTGGAATACAAAATTATATCCTATCCGACTGGAATGGAGAAAAATAAGTTTCATCACAATTATTCTTATAAGTGGTTTTTTTGTATCAAAGGGTTCCGCCGATAATCTATTCATCAATATTTTGATTACGGGACTTTACCCCATTGGTTTGATAGGATCAGGTATAATTAAAATGGATTCTTTCAAAAGTCGGGTGGCGGATTGAAAATGAAACAATTGAAACCAAATTTTTTTATTATTGGTGCACCAAAATGTGGGACAACATCCTTATCTGTTTACTTATCCGAACACCAGGAAATAGTCATGTCTCACCCAAAAGAGCCTCATTACTTTAGTACAGATATTGAAAATGGTCGGATGACGGATCAGTCAAAATACTTGGCATGTTTTGCCCAAGAAAAAACCCCTATCGCCGTTGGCGATGCTTCGACGCTTTACCTCTATTCCAAAGATGCAATTCAAAACATTCTGGAGTTTAACCCTAATGCAAAATTTATTGTAATGCTGAGAAAGCCCATAGATATTGTATTATCATTTCATCAGGTTGCATTGAATTATTTTGGAGAAACAGAAACAAATTTAGAAACTGCTTGGGATCTACAAATAGACAGGCAAAATGGAAAAAAAATTCCTAAAGGATGTCCCGATCCCCAATTATTGTTGTATGGCGAGATTGCGAAGTTGGGAGCACAGGTTAAAAGATTGACTGATCAAGTAAAACCAGATCAAGTTAAATTTATTTATTTTGACGAATTTGTAAGTAAAACTGATAAAGTATATTGGTCAGTTTTAGAATTTTTAAAAGTAAATAAAAATCATACCCCAAATTTTGAGAATCATAACCCGACAAGACGAATTAAATTCAACAAATTAACAAAAATTGTCAATCAGGCTGTTGGCCTGAAAAAGGCAGTTGGTATAAAAAAACAGTTTGGGGTTGCCAAAAAAATTCATACCGTAAATGTTAAAGGAAGCCCGCCAAAGCAAATGAGCCGGACCCTTAAAACAACAATGAACGTCTATTTTGAAAAAGATATACAGTTACTTTCAGATTTAATGGATAAAAACCTATCGGATTGGAGCAACCAATGAAAACATGTTTTATTGGCGGTACAGGTCGCTGCGGCACTTCCATTCTTCGAACAATTCTATCGAGACATTCAAGAGTTGCTACTTTACCAATAGAGCACCGACTTACGGTTGATCCAGATGGCATCTTTGATTTTTACAGGAGTTATACAACAGGATGGTCGCCATATTATGCGGATGCAAGATTAACCAGATTAAAAAATTTCCTCGAGGAACTATCATCAACAAATCCTGTTCATAAAATATTTAGATATTTGTTCAGAGCTATTCGGTTAGCAGGATTTTCGATCACTCCTAAGAAATACTTAGATGTTGAACTCAGCCATTTTATACCAAATTATTCAGAGCATGTTAATACACTATTAAACGAATTGGTTGAATTTGAATACACTGGGGAACGGCTTGGAACTGGGAGTTATTCTTTTAATAATAAAATTCATTATGCTCCCAATTATTCTAAAGAACAGCTTAAAAAAATATTCCAAAATTTTATTCATAGTTTTATTCAAGATATTTTGACCCATAATCATAAGGATTGTTTTATAGATGATAATACGTGGAATATTTTATTTTCTGCAGATCTTTTAGATCTCATTCCAAATGCTAAAATTATTTCTGTCATTAGAGATCCACGAGATGTGGTTGCTTCTCTTTCAAAACAGAAGTGGATGCCCTCAAATAAGGCTCAATCAGCTAAGATTTATAATGATTTAATTGTTGAGTGGATTGAAATTAGAAGAAACCTGGATAAACAATCTTGGATAGAAGTAAGGTTGGAAAATGTAGTCTTAGAACCAGAATCTCAAATTAGTAAGATTTGTGATTTTATTGAATTACCCTGGGAAGACAATTTATTGAAAATAGATCTATCAAAATCTAATTCAGGGCGATGGAAGAAAGAATTTTCTAAGGAAGAGCAACGCTCAGTCATCCCGTTATTAGCTGAACATATCAAATCCTTTGGGTATGAATAACTCAGGTATTCAACTTCGTAAATTTCCCTTTCCTTTTCAGTGTGCCCTTGCGATTTCTAGTGATATTGATAACGCAGCATCACAAGAGACTTTTACAGAAATAATGGAATATTTTAATACGGAATCAAACACAGTATTTGGACGGGGACTAGGGCTTGAAATTGGCAATAGTTTTTGGTTTTTCTCAAATTCTAATCGACCCCAGCTGTCCTATTTTGATGGTCTAACAATGAACGAAACATCTTTTGCCCCCATAATTCGCAACATGTGGCAATCTGGTCATATTGACACTCTTCACTCTTGGGGTAATTTTGATTTAGGTGGCTTCACGCGTTCGAAAGCTCAAATGGCACTAAAAGAACTCCAGAGATATCATGCGACTATTCCTATTTGGGTAAATCATGGAATAGGATTAAACCATCAAAAAGTTGGGAATTATCCAAACATGTTTGGGGATGATCCATCGCACAAAGCTTATCATTTAGATCTTGCTATTAAGGCAGGTTGTGAATTTTTTTGGACAGGGAAAGTAACTCACGTTATTGGGCAAGAATCAGAGATGACTTTTTCTGTTCAATCTAAATTGTTGATACAGTGGCTGATGAAGCGGACAAGGTATAGGCATGTTGTTGATCCTATCTATGATGATGGGAATCAATTATTCTTTCCTATTCAATTTCGTGATCAAACTAGATTTTGGGAATTTATTCGCTTTATGAATGCTT
>CAZYLQ010000019.1:0-3210 GCA_964648395.1 uncultured bacterium
TAACCAGTGAGATTTCCGCAGGGATTTGCAAAATCGCTACCGTCGCCACCAAACACACGAATATTATCTACATACCAGTTCTCATTATAACCAATGCTGTCAAAAAAACGAAAACCAAGATAAATAGATTGCCCGGCATAATCGGATAAATCAACAAAATTGGCTACAAATCCATCACCCAGTTCCATGGGATTGGAATAATATACAGGTGTCCAATCGGCTCCATTGGTAGAAATTTCTACCCAGTTGGAATCATGTGCAAAATCACTGAATTCGATATATTCGTCAAAATAGAGAGTCGCAGATGCATAGGAGGATAAATCAATGAGGCCTGTACTCATGCGACTATTCACTGGTGCAAGAGTGTCAGAATAAGATGCAAAAGCGCTAAAATGGTCTGATCCCCCATCCGTGCAGGCATACATACCTGTACCACAATCGAATTCCCCATCTGAATCCTGAAACCAGCCTCCGGATGTATCCTGGCCGATGTGTTCAATAGTAAATCCTTCTGCAGCGGATTCACAAGTGGAAAAACAAGCGGAATAAACTTCTTCACCAAAACCACCTAAGCTGTCTGGTTCATCCCAATATAATTCAACGGCACCATTCAAAGGAATGCCTTCCAGGAAAGACGGCGGACAAAGGTCTTGACCTTTGATCGGGATTGCGAAAATAAGGAAAGCAATAAAAAATAATGGGAATAAGGAATTAAGATTAAATATCTTTTTTGTCATGTTATGCTCCTCTGATACAATCTGCATCAAGTTTTATCTTCTATATTAATTTAGTATTATTTTTAATATATTTTAGAGAATTTAACGTAAGAATAGTATAGTAGACGATGAAAAAACAATCATTATTCTTTATTGCGAATATTTACTTTTTAATACTGACCACAAATGTTTTTGCGGGAGCTACTGGTAAACTGACGGGATACGTTAATGATAATCAAGGCAAGCCTCTTGCAGGCGTAAATATTTACCTAGACGGTACGGCAATTGGTACTGCTTCCGATGAAAACGGGCACTACCTGATCATCAATATTCCAGCAGCGCCCTATACTGTAATTGTTTCTTATGTTGGCTATCAGACAATTAAAATGACAGACGTTATCATTAACGCAGATCGTACAACATCGTTAAATTTTGATTTGGTTGTATCTGCGGTTGAAGGCGATGAAGTAATCGTAGAAGCCAAAAGGCCTGTAATTGTTAAAGACCAGACGGCCACCACCACCACGATCGAAAGTGCTACCATGAACAATATGCCCGTGAATAACATCTCTGATGTTCTTTCTACCATGGCGGGAGTGATGCAAAACCATGGTGGTAATTATATTGTAGGAGGGGGCTACCACTTTCGAGGAGGAAGGGTAGGTGAAATTACCTACCTGGTAGATGGATTTGTTGTAGAAAATGCACTCTATGGAGATATGGGTATGGATATTTCTCGAAATGCTATATCTGAAATTTCCATGATCACTGGCGCTTTTAACGCTGAATATGGTGAAGCCACCAGCGGTGTGATTAATATTGTAACTAAAGAAGGAAAATCTAATTATTCCTGGCACCTTCGAGGTGTGTCGGATAAAATATTAAATCCGGATGTCCACGGTCAGGATCTGTACCGTATGGAAGGCAGTCTTAGTGGTCCCGTGCTGCCAATGAAACCTAACCTAGCCACATTTTTCTTGAATGCGGATATTTTAAAAACACGGACCGCAATGTGGAAAAACCAGCTCCCCTATGATATATTAAAGGTGGATATGGATAATGATGGTATATTTGATCCGGCTGATGGCGACAGTCTGGCAGTTGCGGACCTTACAACTGACGGTAACTATGACCCAGTTGAACTGAGAAAAGGCGTTATTGAGATCAATGATATATTTAGCAGTCAAAACCGTTACAGTGGGAAACTCGTTTTAAGACCTTTACAAAAATTGAAGATTGTGGCATCAATCAATGAATATTATAATAAAGGGAAAGGCTTCTCCATGGACTACCGCCTAATCCCGGAAAAGAATTCTACGGGAATTGAGCGAACCCGGGATCTGCAGTTGAAAACTTCCTATACTATTTCAAAAAACATGTTTTTTGACATTAAATATCATCGCTACTCCCGTAATCAATGGAACGGCTATGAACCCCATCTCAATGATCGCCACGAACTGTATACGAAGATTTTCACGATTCCGGAAGATTGGGAAGGATCCATCCCATCATCACTAACTCCTGGAGGGGATTTTCTCTGGCTCAGCTATTACGCAGAACCTTTCATGGATCTGAATGGAGATGGTGCCTGGAATCAATACGCAGCGGAATACTGGAAGGATGACAATGGAAACGGTATTTGGGACAATGGTGAATATTACAATGATTGGAACGGGGACGGCTCATGGAATATGTGGGATCTGAATAACGATGGGCATCCGGATGAAGAACCGTATGAAGATATGGACGGAGATAGTGAATACACGCTGGGGGTTGACCCTCCAGTTAGCAGCCCAGATGCATATGATGGAACTGCCCCCTACTGGTTCTGGGGGGATTACGAAATATTTAATAATTATGGCGATACAGTGAGAATTGCGACCTCGACCAACCATGATTACTGGTGGTATCATTCCGATTATACAACCTTAGGTGGATCTTTGACTTGGCAGGCCAACGATCGTCATCAAATTAAAACCGGCCTTGAATCCAGGCAGTATGATCTGGGTGAATTTTGGGCATCAGGTGTTGGAGGAGGTATCTTTGGCAACTCATCTGATGCAAGTTTCTTGCTGTGGAACCAAATGCCCAGATCAATGAATTGGTATATCCAGGATAAAATTGAGTTTAGTGACATGGTGATTAATGTTGGTTTAAGATATGATCGTTTAGACCCCAATAGCACCTATCCCGACCCAACCCGGGAACTGGGATATGAATACATGGATGACAGCGGTATTGCCCATATTATCGAACCAAGTGAATTAAGTCAATTAACAGAACAAGAAAATGAAACTCTGAAATGGGGATATATGGAGCGGGACAGCGAAGGAAATTTGGCCAGCTTTACATCTGCGCCAAAGGCGCCTGTTAAGAGCCAGTGGAGCCCTAGGCTGGGGATTGGATATCCTATAACAGATCGAACTGCATTCCATTTTTCCTATGGCCAGTTTTATCAGTTCCCTGATCTGATCAATATGTACAATTACAGCAA
>CAZYLQ010000019.1:3310-19421 GCA_964648395.1 uncultured bacterium
CTTCTTGTTCTCTACTTTCTTGCTTTTACATTAGTACTCGGACAGAGTGAGCAGCTTACTAAAATAGAGTATTACGAACGGTATCTTGCCAAACCACAGCCTCGGAAGAGCGCAGGTAAGACACTGAGTTTTCAGGATAGAAAACGAAGCGTCCTAGATAAAGGCAATTTGGTATTACGCATGTCAAATGCAGCCATCTACGGTTATGATCCCTGGGGATTAAACCATGAGTTCCCTGCGGGGACTATGCTCATGAATGGCTGTTGTACCTACCAATGGACAGCAGGACCAATTGTAGGCGCATTAAAGGGCGGCGTGCCATCTGTCAGCGTGGGCACCAAGTACTCTGCCCGAGACCACGATGAGGAGTTTGAACCGCTGCCAAATTATGATGCCGGATACGTAGATACGGATGCAAATATTGGTATTGCCTTCAGTGATATCCCTGAATCCTGGCCAAATCAGTGGCCCATTGAGACCGCATTGGGTGACACTTTCATGTCCATTATATACAATGCATCTAAAGTTCCTGTAGATACATTGTTCTTCCCTGGCGTTGAGCCAGAGCTGGGTCCGGAAGGTTTTCCAGATGCGCCATGCGGACTTGGCATCCAGGCCGACCGCGAAGCCTATTTTGTTGTCACAGATAATGACCCCGAATATGGCAATACATTTGCCAGTAATAATGGTGTTGGACCACTGGATATCCGTATTGATGTATGGGTATTAAACTATAGTAATACCTTTGGTAATGATGGATTTATTTTCATTCAGAAAATGACAAATGTCGGCAAAGATACGCTAAAAGATTTGTATTTTGGTGCAAACACGGACCCAGACACGCCGGAACAGGGCTGGAATGAATGGACAGATGATCTAAGTATGTTCATCGCCCCTAACGACCCCCAAATCGCTGAGAAACTATCTGATACAACTGATGCTCATTTGCTGGAAAACCTAGCTGTTATGTGGGATCCTGATGACCAATCGGAAGGATTCAAATCATCCGGCATCGCTTGGGTAGGTTTAAAATTTTTAGAGTGTACTTATTACGGCAATGATGGTACCACCCTCCCATATGGTATTTCTGCATTTCATACAGTTGAATGGAGCAATGACACCCAAAGCGATGTAGAAGCATATAATCTTCAGATGTTAGGCGGTATTGAAGAGCCAGATAATATTACGCCTCATCCATCGGACACCTATAACAAACCCTACACCTACGGGCCAGATGTGACCTGGATCATAGCTGCCGGTGGTCCGGAATCCGTTAATGCGATCGGAGAAACAGTTCCCGCATTGGATGTAGCTCCTGGCGAATCTGTAGTTTTTACCTTTGCTGATTTTGTGGGGATCAATGAAGCGGATCTACTGCGCAATGCCAAAGTATTTCAGTCACTCTATGACAACGGTTGCTCTAGTCCGCAGCCTCCAGATCAGCCTCTTGTACGTGCTGTACAAGATGATAAACGGATTGTTCTTTACTGGGACAAACGCAGTGAATCATCTATGGATCCGGTCACGGGTACCAATGCGTTTCAAGGCTATCGGGTTTATCGCAGTACGGATCGAGGCAGCAGTTGGGGAAATGTAATTACAGATGTAAATGGAAACCCTACTGATATATTTCAACCACTGGCAATCTATGATAAAGTGGATGGAATCTCCGGCTCCCATCCCATGGCTGACCCATTGATTTACTATAATCTTGGTTCCGAGTCAGGGCTACAGTATACCTATATTGATGAAAATATTATCAATGGTTACGAGTACTGGTATGCAGTTACTGCATACGATGGGCCAGACAATTGGGCAGGAGCAACAGTGGATCCCATGGAGAATTCAAAATCCAAAGACGCTTATTTTTCCAATGATAATACCGTTGCGCTTATACCCCAGGCACCTCCAGTTGGCTTTAAGAAAGGCGGCATAGATAACGTAACCCATAGCGGCTATGCAGATGCAACCCTTACGGCTATTGTAGCTGATCCATTTATGGTAGAAATGCTCGGTCATTCCGAAGTCACTGAAAATGACCTGGTAAGTAAAGGATATTCTTATCTGGTAGAATTCCATACCAGAATTGATACAGTTGATTCCAGTAGCGAAGATATTTCTGACTGGGACACAACCTATGTCCAATACTGGTCCATGGTGAATTCTTCTACAGGCGATATAATAGTTCCTGAAGAAACAGATATAGTTTCTGAGGTGCAGCATGTGATTGACGGATTTATCCCATCTTTTTCCCATGTAGTGTGGAATATTGAGGATGAGGATTCAACAGTGTTCATTCCTTTAGATACCACCACAGCGAGTGGGATTCCTTTTGGCGGGCTGGGACATGCCAGCGCCAGTGAAGCAACATGGTGGGGCTATATGTCCACTCTCCCTTCAAATTCTGTAGGGGCACTTGGTGGTATTCCAGCCATTTCCGATTTATGGAATGATCTTGAACTACGCTTTACCAACACCGGCTCTGTGGCCTCCTACTATAATATCCTGACCCTGTACGGTATGCAGGAGATTGATACAGTCCGGGTTCCATTCGAATTATGGGATGTGGAAAATGCACAGCAACTGAATATTGCTGCATACCAGACTCTGGGAACTGCTAAACCGGGAGGACGAATATGGACAATGGATAGTTTAATGGTAGTGGATTCGGTTTTTGTAGCCGGTGATACAACGCTGGATACTTCCTGGGTATATGGATACAAGCTGAATACGGATTTTCAATTTATTCCCGGATACACATCATATTCTTTAGAAAACACTTTGCACTACACAGAAGATACGGGTCAAATGGGCTGGGTTATCAACTGGGACAAGGATAATTCATTCTTTAATACTGGGGATAAATTGAGAATTTATATCCCCAACCCGATTATTCCGGGCCAAGACACCTATACTATCACTACAACTAAAGATGATTACACACTTTCCAGAGGAGACCTTGATCAGGTTAAGGTTGTTCCCAACCCATATGTGGTTACCTCCGTTTATGAACAGCTCTCATTTGTAAAAGAATTGCATTTTACTCATTTGCCCATGGAATGTGTCATTCGGATCTATAATAATGCCGGAGAAATGGTCCAGCTTTTACAGCATAATCCATCGAGCCCCGGGTATCGCGGGCCAAGTGTTGAAGCATGGAATTTAATGACTTATAACAACCAGGATGTTGCATTCGGAGTTTATCTTTTTCACGTAGTCTCTGGTGGATTTGATTCTGGTGAAGAGTTTATTGGGAAGTTTGCGGTAATCAAATGACACGGTTAGTATTCATTATTCTAATTTATTGTTCTGCCTTAATGGGCCAGTTTGATAATGCTGGTACTTCAGCAGCAAATTTTCTGAAAATAGGTGTAGGTGGCAGGGCTTCAGCAATGGCAGGTGCAATCACGGGGCAGGTAGATGACCCGACCAGTTTATTTTGGAATCCTGCAGGGATCGCAAATGCACAGGGGATTGAGGTTACGGTAAACCATACAGACTGGATTTTTAATTTAACGCATAGTTATTTGGCGGCTATAATGCCTGCTGGTCGAATTGGGCACTTCGGATTAAGCATCAATTATCTCGACATGGGAGAAATGGAAAGCACAACTGAATTCCAGCCTGAAGGAGATGGTACCACTTTTTCCGCATCAGATATGGCCATAGGAATTGCCTATGGAAAAAATATGAGCGATCGGTTTAATGTTGGTCTGCAACTAAAAATGATCCAAGAATCCATCTCATTCTCATCCGCAACTGCATTAGCCATAGATGCCGGCTCACAATATATTACTCGTTTCTCGGGGTTAAAAATCGGCATGTCTGTCACCAATTTTGGAACTAAAATGAGATTGAGTGGCACAGATCAGAAAGTAGACGTCGATCCCTTTGAAGATTTAGATGGTAATCCGGATGTGATTGCAACCTTGCGGACAGAAGACTGGCCTCTGCCTATGGGATTTCGTTTTGGGCTCTCATTTCAACCTTTAGGATCAGAGTCCATTATTAAAAATTCTTTGTTGAATCTTACTCTAAATACGGATTATTATGATTCCCGGGATTTAAATCCTTATTTTGTTGGCGGAGCTGAATTAAAAGTTGGCAATTTACTTTATTTAAGATCTGGTATTAGACGCGAATATCAGCACTATAGCGATTCTATTGATGATTTAACTACAAATGAAATAGACGATTCAGCCAATTCCGAACTGTACGTTAACCGCTGGTCATGGGGATTTGGGCTTACTTCAGAAAGTTTTCCTGCCATTCCTTATAAATTAAACCTGGATTATTCCGTGTCGGATCTGGGTGTTCTGGGTATCAGTTCTCAGATCGGTCTTACATTTAAATTATAGTCGCTGAAACAAACATGTATTTTTTGTTTTCCCTTAGAGGGCCTGTGCATCCATTGAATGCTGAAAAAATTTCCAGATCTCTTCACTGGTGTTCAAGTCTTGGTTCCCTGAATTTGGAGGCCAGCCCTGTGGCCAATCATGTCCGCCATTTATAACTTTATAAAACCATACTTCATTGTTATTGATACCACTTGTGTATTTTTCTGTAATAATATAGCTGCCGTCTTTTTTATCAATATCCGCAAGCGTGTCAATACTTGATACAGCACACTGGTTGCGATCTACCCAAAACTTTATGGTTGATTCAACACCCATATAGGCTCCCCATTTGTCTCTGTTGTCCACATCCCCATCATAGTACGTTGTGTTGTCCGCTGTCCCGTGGACCTGGAAAACTGGTACAGGATCATTTTTGTTGCACGATTCATAGATCCATCCCATCATGCAACCTGTGATAGGGGCGATTGCTTTGAATATATCTGGTGCCTCACAACCTAACAGATAACTCATATCACCGCCGTTAGACATACCGGTGCAAAATGTTTTTTCAGGATCTAAATTATATTCTTGTTGCAAATATATCGCTAGGGATTTAATAAACGATAGATCATCTACAGTTTCATTCTTATGTGTTTCGTAGCCCACATTCCAAAATGATGACCCCTTTTTTGTATAAATTGTGTTTTCACTACTACCTGTTCCTTGAGGATAACAGACTACAAAACCATTCTTATCTGCAACCATATCCATACGGGTATATTCACGAATAAGGGAATTAGTACCTCCCAACCCATGTAATACAAATACTAAAGGGGCATTTGGCTTAATATTTTCTGGAATATGAAGAATATACTCCCTGGCACTACCATCACCCTCAAATGTAAGTATATTATCTACCTGATTTTTTTTGCATGAGATAAATAGAACCGTCACAAATATAGTTAGTAGTGCTTTTGTCATGTTATTTCTTAATCGTATAGTTTACATACATTGGTCTGTCATTTATTTTAAAAGAGTCATCTTTCCGGTCTTTAGATAAGCGCCTGCCTGAATCTTGTAAAAATAAACTCCACCTGAAACAAATTTACCCTCATTATTTGTAGCATTCCATTTGATTGACCATTGCCCCATCTCTTGTGTTTTTTTAATCAAGTTTTTTATTTCTCTGCCAAACATATCGTAGATACTAATATTAACAAAGCTTTGTTCTGGTAGGTAATAATGAAGCATAGTTTCCGGGTTGAACGGATTAGGATAGTTTTGTTTTAATAAAAATATATTCGGATTTTGGCTTTGATTATTATTCGTAATACTCAGATTATTATTAATAAAGATTTCAAAAAAGTTCCAAATCTCTTCACTTGTACTTATGTCCATATTGCCCCAAACACCAGGCCAATCGTGCCCGCCGTTAACAACTTCATACAGCCAGACTTCATTGTTGTTGAGTCCATTAGTATTTTTATGGCTTACCACATAACTGCCATCTGACATGTCTATGTCGGGTAAAGTATCTATAATGAATTCAGTGCAGTTATTCAGTTGGGTCCAGAAATTAAATGTTGTATCAATACTTTCCCATGGGCCATAGCCATCATTATTGTTTTCGTCTGCACCATCCCACCAGGTTACATCATCATCTGTTCCATGAATTTCAAATACTGGTACTGGGTTCACAGGCGCACATGAGTTATATAACCATGTCATCATGCAACCCGCAACAGGTGCAACAGCCTTAAATACATCAGATGCCTGGCAGGCTAAGAGATAACTCATATCTCCTCCATTGGACATTCCTGTACTGAAAGTGTTATGGGCGCTCAAGTTATACTCTGTCTGAAGATATTGGGCCAGAGATGTGGAAAACCCTACGTCATCAACTGTTTCATCCACATGCCAGTCATAACCCACATTCCAAAAAGCATAATCCCAATCATCGATAAGGCCTTGAGGATAACAAACAACAAAACCATTCTCATCTGCAATTTGATTCAGGCCGGAGTAATTCATTATGCCGCTGGCAGATCCAGAATACCCATGAAAAACAAATAAAAGTGGACAATCTACTTCCATTGAGTCCGGGAGATATAAGTAATACTCCCTGATTAGACCATCATGAGAAAATTGGTGGTGCTCTGGTTGTGCCTGAATAAATAAGAAAAAATACAATACTGAAATACTAAAATATTTCATCAACACTATTTGCCTTTATGATGTATCAATGGAACAGCCTTAGTAAAATCATCATCGATATTTTCAGTGTATCTTAAAATATAAGAAAAATTATAAGAACCTGGTTTGATCAGGTATTCTTCATGCGTACGGGGATTCCAACTATCATCGCCTCCCAGCCCCATTATTTTATAATCAATATTTACTGTCACGGGTCCTTCTTCCTTAACCATATAAGTATGGGTTGCCTCTGTAATATTTTCTAATGTGTAATGATGAGTGCTCAAATTGAATTTTGGTAGGCCAAAAATAATAACTCCAGCATTAGTTGTATTAGATAATGTGGCCCAACGAACGTCTGTTTTATTGCCATTTTCCTGGGGCCTTATATAAGGGAAATATTGTTCAGAGACTGTGCCTTCATAAATACCAAGAAATGCACTATGTTTGCGATCGCTGTAAGATTCATGGGGGCCTCTGCCGTACCATTTCAGATCTGAAAATTCTTCAGGTATCTTAAATGTGATACCTAACTTGGGGAGAACGGGCAAAGTGGGGTCCACATTTGACTGCACATCTACAAGCATATCTCCATTGCCAAAAACCGTATACACTATTTCTAAATTGATCTCTCCTTTATCACTAGAATGCTTTTCTACAACTTTGATTTGGATGGAGCTGTCATTTATTTCTTGTACATCAATTGACTCCACACTCCGATAAAGATGATTGTAGCCCGCTTCGAGCCAGCGTGATGCAAAACTTTTATCGTCACCACCTTCATCATTATCAGTAGGGGCTCTCCAAATATTGTGGGCCAATGGTGCACTCAGCATGTCTTGCCCATGGAGTGTGACTTGCTTTAATTCACCACTTTCATGATCGAAAACAAAATTCCGACCATTTGCTCCTACTTTTGTGTGTGAATCTGATTGTTCAATATTCAGTCCAGAAAAGGTGGAACTTGATGCTGAGTTTTTGAAAAATTCTGTGTTTTCTTGAATGACAACCTGGTCAGAAGCAATAAGGTGTCCAGTTGGAGCCCAGGGCGTTGCATCTTTTAGACTGAATTTAAAATTTATAGCATACTCATGATCCGAACTTTTCTTGCGAGACTTTGTAAATACCAGCAAATCGAGTGGTCTTGTCCTACCGGGAGGAATGTTCAAGCCTGGAATAGTTCCCTTTGCCAAAAAGGCACCATTCTCCAAAAGTTCCCACTCACCTGTCAGATGATCCAGACTCTGGAAAAAGTAGCGATTTTCTAGTAGGAATTTGTTAGGGTCTTTACCATCCCAAGTCACCTTGGCGTTCTGCATATGATGTTTAATCTCATACAAACCCGGGTGCGGTTGGCGATCGGGAGAAACCACGCCATTGATACAGAAATTGCCATCATGGAGCTCTTCACCAAAATCACCACCATAGACATAATAGGATCCATTTTCATCCGTTCTCAGGAGGCCTTGATCCACCCAATCCCAGATAAATGCACCCTGAATACGTGGGTATTTATATATGGCATCCCAGTACTTGAAGATGTTGCCGTTACTATTTCCCATGGCATGAGAATACTCACAAAGAATTACAGGGCGCTCAGGATTTTGATCATGAAGCTTGATCATGAGATCCACGGATGGATACATATTAGCGATGATATCATAATGATTAGGCAAGGGTCCATAACCGGGTTCCTTGCCTTCATAATGGATCAATCTTGAAGGATCATATTTACGAATCCAATCAGCCATCACATCATGATTGGGACCGTAGCCAGCCTCATTTCCCAACGACCAGACAATAATTGATGGATGATTAACATCTCTCAGGACCATCCGCTGTGCACGTTCCAGAAAGGCTTTTTCCCAGATTGGATCCAGTGTGAATTTGGACCAAAAGGCATGAGATTCCAGATTGGTTTCGTCATAGAGGTAAAGCCCGTATTCGTCACAAAGCTCATACCAGCGGGGATGATTGGGGTAATGAGATGTTCGAACCGCGTTTACATTAAATTTCTTCATCAATTTGATGTCCGCAATCATGGACTCATCGGAAACAGTTCTGCCCGTGATGGGATCATGTTCATGGCGATTCACACCCTTGATAATAATGGGTTTACCATTCACCAGCATTTGTCCATTTTTTAATTCCACACTTCGAAAACCAGTCCTGCAACTGACATATTCTGTTATGTTATTCTCCAGGTCATTTAACGAAAGGACCAAGGTATATAGATGAGGTAGTTCTGCTGACCACTGGCTGATATCATTTACTTCTAAGAAAAAATCTAGTCTTTTTTCGGTATTGGGACTAAGGTCCTGCTCAATGGATTGGATAACACCTATCTCCTGTTGATCTGGGTCAAAAAGAGATGCTTCAAGTAAAATCCGTTTTGGAGAAGACGAATAATTTGATAAATCCGTTGTTAAAGATAATAACCCATTCTGGTAATTATCGGTGAGTTCTGCGATTGCCTTATAATGACGAATATGAACGTCGGGCACATGCATGAGATACACATCCCGGTAGATTCCACTCAGCCGCCAGAAATCCTGGTCTTCTATAAAAGCGGCATCTGACCACCGAAATACCTGGACCGCAATACTGTTTTCTCCGGGTAATAGATAAGATGTAATATTGAATTCTGCCGGTGTCATGCTTCCCTGGCTGTAGCCCACTTTTTTCCCGTTTATCCAAATAAAAAATGCCGATTTAACACCGTCAAAGTGTAGGATGATTTGTCCATTATTCCAGGTGTCCGGCAATATAAATGTTCTCCTGTAGGAACCTACCGGGTTATTATCCTTTGGAGGAATTGGTGGTTGCGGATCTGGAAACGGATGTTTTACATTGGTATAGATTGGCTGGCCATACCCTTCAAGTTGCCAGGAACTGGGGACATCTATATTACCCCAGTTATTAACATTATAATTCAGATTAAAAAATTCCAAAGGCCTTTCATCTGGTTTTGAAACCCAGTTGAATTTCCATGTACCATTCAAACTGAGAAAATGAGCAGAGACTAGCCTATCTCCGAGCAAAGCTTGATCAAGATTATCAAAAGGTATCAGCGTGGCATGACCAGGTTCTTTGTTCTCCCCAATCATAGTTGGGTCTTCCCAATACTCTGTTTGCCCTTGTACTAGAGTCGCCAAAAAAATAAATAAGAAAACAAATATTGTTTGTTTATTCATTTGCTTCTATTTAATTAACAGCAATAATCACTGAACCATAATTGTTGCTCTTTTCTATTTCCTCATGGGCTTTTGCGCTCTGTTCTAATGGGAATATCGCTGCAATGCGATGATCAAATTGCCCATCGGTCAGAATAGTTGTTATATCTTTCATAGCCTGTTGTTTTGCTTCCCAAGGCATGGCATAGACCAAAACCATTCTTACAGTCATATCCATGAACATCATTTTTATAAACGGTATGGTAGGATTCATATCTGTCATGGAGGAATAAGTTGCAATTGTACCGCTTGTTTTTAATACACGAAGAACCGGAAGGAGGTTTATACCAAAATCACCATCCACAACCCGGTCTACTTTTTTCCCATTAGTAAAATCAAGTATTTCTGCGGCTGTTTCGTCCGATGGATGATCAATCACAAGATTTGCGCCTGCTTTTTTGCAATGTTCAACGCTTTGGGGACTGGACCCAGTAGCAATGACCGTTGCACCGAAGTATTTTGCCCACTGAATAGCATAGTATCCAACCCGACCTGAACCACCTGTTACCAGTAAAATCTGTCCATCCACGCTGCCATCAGCACAAACACATCTGTGAGCAGTCATAGCAGGGATACCCATCATAGCTCCTGTTTCATAAGAGGTATTATTAGGCATCCAGACTGCCTGGTTGGATGGTACACAAACATATTCTGCAGATGTTCCTTCCTGCCGGCCATATTGGGCATTGTAAAGCCACACTCGCTCACCAACTTTGCGGTCATCAACAGCAGCACCTAGTGCCACTATTTCACCGGCTCCATCGCTATTGGGTATCACAGGACCATCATCTAAAAGCGCAGGGTTTGCCCCAAATCTTTTCTTTGTATCCGATGGATTTACTCCGGAAGTATATAGTCGAACTTTCACTTCACCTTTATCTGGTTCAGGTGTTGAATAGTCACCAAGCTCCAAAACATCTTCTGCGGGGCCAAATTTAGTGTACCATACTGCCTTCATAATAACTCCTATAAACTATTTGTTAATCCTTCAGTATGTCCATCTAAACCAATGGCCTGACCTGATATATATCTGCCATAGGCAGACGTGAGAAATAGAGCCATACTGGCTACGTCTTCCGGCTCAACAAATGTTTTCATTGAAACCTGTTTTACATACAATTCTTTGATTTCTTCTACCGTTTTTCCTTGCTCTAAAGCATCTGCTTGAATGACCTGTTCAATACGATTACCACTTACACTGCCAGGACAAATAGCATTAACTCGGATGCCTTCACCCCCAAGTTCCATGGCCAGTGTTTTTGTTAAACCGATTACTGCCCATTTTGCTGCCGTATATGGGCTCCGTAATGGGAATCCAAAGAAAGCTGCGCTGGATGCAATATTTATTATAGACGCCTGGTTAGAAGTTTTTAATAGTGGAATCGCAGATTTAAGAGAATAGAACATCCCACTTAGATTCACTGCAATTGTATGGTCCCACTCATCAGGTTCCACATCCTGCAGATTTGCTGTAGGACCGGCGATACCAGCACAATTAATCAGGACGTCCACTGAACTGACCTGCCGCTTTACGGCATTAAAAAATGATTCAACTTCTGAAAAAATAGAAATATCTGTCTTCTGGATAAAAATATCAGGAGTTTCAGTTTTAAAAGATATAATGAATTCGTCAGAATTATCACATACAAACACACTGCAACCTTCTCTTGCGTAGGCCATTGCAATTGTTTTCCCAATTCCCGATGCACCTGCGGTGATAACAACATTCAGTTTTTGAGACAGGAACTTCATTTTATTTATGGTTTCTTAGATTAATTAGTAAGGACACTCCCATCATAATATAGACAAAAACTAAAGGCAGGGCTGATATTAAGACTACCAGTTTTAAAGATTCCAACCCGCCAATATAAATCAAGGATAGCGGCAGGATCACCAATGTGAATGCCCAGAATAGTCTCTGCCATCTTGCAGGTTCCTGATCAGGTTCAAGTTTTTCTGTGGCACACAATGCCAGAGCATAAGAAGTGGAGTCAAAGGTCGTGGCCATAAATACTACACTCATAAGTGTAAATAAGAATATCGTTAAATGGCCGCCTGGCAAGGAGCCAACCACACCTGATATGGCGCTTGCTGCTTTACCAAGATGAATCAGTTGG
Source organism: uncultured bacterium (assembly GCA_964648395.1). Lineage (GTDB taxonomy): Bacteria > Fidelibacterota > Marinisomatia > Marinisomatales > UBA1611. The sequence continues at coordinate 15,191 of CAZYLQ010000019.1, forward strand.
GTTGTGATGAATTGCCCCGATAGTTCTAAAGATAGAGCATAATTCCCAAGTATGTTATAGAAAATGGCACAACCCATACTCCCAAAGAATAAGGTTCCTAAGATTACTTGGCGAATCGTTCTTCCTTTTGAAATTTTTGTAATAAACATTCCATTAAAAGGCCCTACGGCTACCCACCAGGACCAATAAAATACACTCCAGTTTTCCACGAATCTTGAGTCGGTTAAAGGATCCGTCCACGTTATCATCCTAACAAAATCTTGTATCATAAGTCCGAAACTATTTAGGCTCATTTTCAGAATATAGACCGTTGGACCAGCTACGAAAACAAAGGTAAGAAAAATAAATGCTGCGATTGTATTAAAATTGCTTAATCGCTTGATACCGCGTGATAAACCCAGATATACTGAAATTGAGACGATGGTCGCACAAAAAAGGATCACAATAACTTTCAAAAAGAAGGTATCAGTAAAACCAAATACGGATTCAATCCCGGCTGCAATCATAGGAATCCCCAATCCCATTGATGTGCCGGTAGACCCTAATAATCCAACCATGAACAAAACATCAATAATCTGTCCGGGCAAGCCATCCGCATGGTGGCCTATCAGCCCTCTGCAACTGTTACTTATTTTAAGAAACGGGACATGTTTAACATAATACATATAACTGAGAGCAATTGCAGGAAGACAATAAAATGCCCATCCTGCGATTCCCCAGTGGAACATCCCATATGTAGCCGCATATTCAATTGCAAGAGTTGAACGCGGTTCTATTCCGAATGGAGGTGACTCATAATAATAGGCCCATTCGATTGTACCCCAGTAAAGAATTCCCGTTGCCACGCCCGCGCAAAATAGCATAGATGCCCAACTGAACGTATCAAACTGGTATTGCCCTTCTCCTAGTTGAATTTTACCATATTTGCTGATTGCAAGCCAAAGTACAAACAGAAGAACAACAATTGTTAAAATTTGGTAAGTGCTTCCAAAAGCATTTTCAATGGATACCTTTAATGATAAAAGAATTTGGTAACTATCTTGGGACCATATAATAATTGGTGCAATGCAGGATACCAGGGCAACCAGAGATGCATAAAATATTATTTTGTCTGTTTTTATCACAATTTTTTGATTCTTTTACATAGAGCCTGAAGATAAGAAAGTCTAATAATTCAAGCCTTAATTTATATTGTACGGCTCCAGCTTCATAGATGAATGAAATACACACACTACTGGTTGAAACTTTTTAGACCAAAAGCATTTCATTTATATTCATCCCATTCAACTTTATCTGTTCTTGATTTTTGATATTCCATCATCATGAACCATTTGTTATTCTTTTTAACCCAAAGAGATTCAAAATGAACATAGCTGTTGTTTTGTTTACCATCTTTATCAATGGTATAATAATGAAAAATGCCTGTTTCATGGGCTGTAGTTTTATCAGTGAGCCTTTGCGAAAATTTCACATCTACGTGAGCAGTGATTTTGCCAGTCTTGGTATCTTCAAAACCTTGCTTCCAACCTGCAAATGCATCTTTGATAGGATAACTCTTGTTTGTAATCCCATTGACTAAAATGGCATCTCTATGATAAACGGATTTATAAGAACGAAAATCTCCATTAGAAACTGTCATTTTTATTTTGTCCCAAGCAGCATCAAGCTCATCATTTACATCATCAGCCCAGACTGATTGAACAGATAAAAAGAGTATTAAAATAAATAATTGTCTCATTTCTACATCCTTTTGAAAATAATCTTACCATTAAAAATTGTTTGGACCACTGATACATTATGAATTTCATATGCCGGAACCTGGAACAGATTCCTGTCCAAAATAATAATGTCCGCTAATTTGCCCACTTCCAAAGATCCAATTTCATTTTCTTTGAATAGACTGAAGGCCCCTTCTAAAGTATAGGCGCGTAACATGGTTTCCAATTTTACAGCTTCTTCAGGGAATAACGCATCTCCATCTTTTTGCCCAGGTCCACGTCTTGTAACAGCAACCTCAATGGCATCAAGTGGGTTCAGGGAAGACACGGTCCAATCACTGCCACCGGCTATACGGGCGCCCGATAAAGCAACGCTGTTTATGGGATAATTCCATCTGGAGCGTACAGGGCCTAATACCGGCAATGTCAAGTCTGTAATGTATTTGTCCGGATATGCCCAAAGGGCCTGGAAACTGGCAATAATATTTAATTCTTTAAAGCGGGGCACATCCTGAGGGTGAATCAGTTGAATATGTGACATCATATGCCGCTTATCTTCCAGCCCATTTTGTTCTCGTGCGAACTCAAATGCATCTAATGTGCTGCGTATTCCCCAATCACCAATAGCATGGATGTGGATTTGAAATCCTGCCTTATCAAACTCGGCTACAGCCTTCTTCAACGTATCGGGGTGCCAGTTTAAAATGCCGCGATCATCCGTACCAAGGTAGGGTTCCAGCAGGGCGGCTGTACCTCCTTCGATAACACCGTCGGAAAATATTTTTACTGTATTCATTACCCCTAAATCATTGGCAAATTTGCGTTCTTTAATCTGTTTTAGATCATCTTTCCAGGATTCGGGGTTAGCATATTCTGATGCTGAAACCCGTACAGATATTTTTTTGTTAAATGTTGCTTCACGATAAGCATCCAACCCATCATAACGCCCTCGTATAGAATCATAGGATGCATAACCCTCAGTGCCGGCATCTAGAATTGCAGTAATCCCCATACGATTGGCTTCTTTAGCCGCAAACTGCAATCCACCATCGATTTGATCTTTAGTATATAATGGCAAAAGCCGTTCTACCAATCCCATTGCATCTTCTCGCAATACTCCGGATGGATCATTAGTATTGGGATCGCGCTCGATACGACCATTGGGAGGGTCAGGCGTTTGGGCATTAATACCAGCCAAAGCCAGTGCCTTGGAGTTTAGCCAGGCAGAATGAGCGTCAACAGATACTAAAAATATGGGCTTATCCGTGCTGATTTTATCTAACCATTCCTTGCGAGGATTACCATCGGGAAAGATGGGAAGTGCCCAGCCGCTGCCTCGGATCCATTCATTATCAGGATGGGCGTTAATGAAATCACGAATAGTTTGGTATATTTCTGCGGGGGTTTCTAAATCGTGCAGGCGACAGTCATTCATTTCAATACCTCCCGATAAAAGATGGACATGTGAATCAATGAACCCGGGCAACACCATCCCATCAAATTTTTCAATTAGCAGTGTTGCACTGTTTTGGTATGATAATGCATCTTGTTCATCCCCCACAAAAATAATTTTATCCCCTTTGATGACTACTGCTTCAGCCCATGGCTGTTTTGAATTCATTGTATAAGATGGCGCAATTAGAATAATATCCGCTGATTTTTCCTGACTAAGTACCGGTGAAATGAATAAAAAAAATATCGAACATGTAAACAAAATCATTACATGCCGATGGATTTGTATTAAAGGTAGAGTTTTGGGGTAGATTAATGATGCCATTATTATGTGAATGTAGTCGACAGGAATCTACTCACTAGCTCGGATAAAAAAACCTGCTACTTTGTGGGTCAAGATTGAAAGATTCTAAAAAGTACGAGATTTTATTTAGTAAAAATTGCTACCTGCCAGAATAAAGTTGTGGCATAATAATCACGTTTTAGACCATTCCGAATAATTATTTCTTCCACTTTTTTCGTGGGGTGAATGAATGCTCTAAAAGAACTGCCCATTATTATGGGATAAAAGTTCATAAATAGAATAGCTAGCTTTGTCCACCAAACGTCACGAGGATAAATAACAGCATATATTTTTCGTGAAAGTTTGGAAGACAGCTTCACTAGTTCAGACATATCATCATAACAACAAATAACCTTGTCCAGAGTTACTATATCAGCCGAGTTTACGTCTGATGCGATTGCTGTAAAATCACTATGTTTAAAATCAATTATTTCAGCTAAGCAATTTTTGTGTATTTCTTCTTTAACTAAATCAATATATGCTGGTGATGCTTCAATACTGGTTCCAGCTGCAGCTCCGGCTTTGATTAAGTCATACTGGATTGCACCAATTCCACCGCCAATATCCAAAAAATCCAAGCCCTTTACTTCTGTCTTATGTATAGCTTTTAGCAACATTGCAGTAGTTTTGCTTGGGCCTTTATTAAGGTATCGTTTTAGAGCCCGCCTGGCAGCTTTTTTGTCAAACATATTTTCAATACCCTGACATTGACAACAAC
>CAZYLQ010000020.1:0-17695 GCA_964648395.1 uncultured bacterium
TTTTCTATAAACTTTATCCATTGTTTTGCAAATACCCCAACTTGTGCCTGCATCTCTCCAGCTTTTTGTTCCATGGCAAAACTGGAAACAGCTTGTCGAATCAAAGACAAGACGGCATATAAGGTTATTGGTGAACAGAGAAGAATTTTATTTTCCAGGGAAAAATCAATTAATTCGCTGTCCTCCTGATTCAGGAATGCATAAATGCTTTCATTTGGAATGAATAATAAAACATAATCCACTGTTCCGCCTTCCGGATCAATATAAGAACGCTTTGCCACTTCTTTTACTCGATTCCGAACATCTTTTAAAAATGCCTTCTTTTCTGCATCTTTTTCTAAATCATTCTCCGCAGCCACGTATTTCTCATAGTGCGCAAGTGGAAATTTTACATCCATATTCAGGGATTTGTCATCCGGAAGGAAAAAGGTGAAATCAGGCCTTTCTGCCCCATCGGAAACCTGAGATTGCTCTGAATAATTAATCCCTTCAACCAGACCGATAAAATCAAGAATATCTTTCACCATTCGTTCACCCCATTGACCACGGGCTTGTGAACTGGATAAAATTTGCCGTAATTGTGAAGTGGTATTCGATAGCTCGCCTACACTTTTCCGAGATTCTTCCATTTGGGATTTAAGAGCAACTGTATTATCAGATAAGCTTTTCAAATCCGTTTTCATTTCTTTTAATGTAGAATCAATCAATTCCTTTTTCTTTCCTAACTCTTTATCCGATTTTCCCACAAGGTCAGAAAATTTGGATTCTGCCAATTTCAAGAATGAATCCAGATTAGCGTCCAATGCTTCTTTGGAGAGGCTCCCAAAAGCATCTTTTAATTGCTGCTGGCTATCTTGAATTGATTCCATTTGTTTTTGGCGTAAAAACCAAACGGCTCCCCCACCTAAACAAGCCCCTAGAATGAATATGATAATTTCTGACATATTATTTCTTTTATAAGGTCAATGCAAAATCATCTACAAGAATCCCAGGACAGGTTGTAGCTCCTAGAGATCGACCACCATAGGTTTCTATTTCCGGGTTTACACTGGATTTATCTTCAACTTCAAGAAGTCTTTCTCCAAAAAAATTGTAGAAAGAATCATCGAATCGCATGGTTTCAATTGGGGCAACAATTTCACCATTCTCTACCCAAAAACATGCATACCGTGTTAAACCGGTGATTCGCCCACCAGCGTTGTCACTCCAATTCAAATAATGAATATTAGATAGATAGAGCCCTTTCCCAATCTCACCTACAACATCATTATGGTTTAAACTTCCTGCGGCCATTTTTGGTGAGCGCATATATTCACCTGATTCAGCATTATTGGATTCTACACCATATTCTTTCGCAGACCGGGAACTAACCAAAGTATTCTTCAATTCTCCATTTTCAATCAAAGATAATTTCTCTTGGGATACTTCACCATTAGAATTGAATTTTGGGCAAAATCCTGGAGAAAAATCTTCAATTACAGAGAATTTTGGTGATAAACGAACATCATCATGTCGCATACGACCAAATCCACTGCATCCTTGCCGTAAGGATGCTTCAGAAATCCCATTCCATGAAAACATGCCTAGGAAGTCTGCTACCGCGGCTGATTCAAACCAGGTTCGGTACTCGCCTGTATCGATCTTCACCGGTTTCCTTTCCATTAGAGATAGTTTTTCCCGTGATCGTCTCACATAAGACTCATACTCAGCCTGATGCCAATCATTACCTGCAAATGAACCCTTTACCATTTGATGTTCTGGTGTGACTAAAGAATAATCTAAGCTGAATGATTCGGTCTCAAACCAATGTTTTTGGCCAAGATTATTTGCATTCCCTCGAAACATTCGGCCATTAGCCCAAATGCCTACAAAATCAACACCAGACATAGCCGGTAAAAGTGCGTCCACCGCAGTCTCAAATGGAAGGCTATCTGCAGTCTTTATTTCATGACTGGAACCAGCATTTTCAGGAAAAACTACAAAAGGATCTTTAGGAATTTCTTGTGCTTCCGATCGCATCCGTTCTATTTCAGATTGTCCACGAGCAAGATCTGTATCAAAATTTCCCGAGACGGTAAACCCGCCATGTACACTTCTATTATTGACAATAAATTTTAGACCCAAGTCTGCATCATCAACCAAGCCGGTTTGGCGAATAGTAGCGTGATTAAATCGAATGAACTGACTCTGTTCTCCATCAAAAGAGAGAATAAGGTTTTCATCACTATTGAGTTCAGAAAAAAGAGAATCACTTAATTGATTAAATATTTTTTCCATGATTAAACGCCTCCAAAAATTTGGATATTTTCAAATAAACAGGCTGGTGAAGCATGTCCCACTCTTATGACCTGGTTTGGTTCGCCTTTTCCACAATTAGGCGTACCATAAATACCGAATGTATCTGTATTTCCTACACCTTTCAGACTTCGCCAAAACGGGTTGGAAATCCCTCTATAATTAGGATTTTTTACAGTTTTAGTCATTTTCCCATTCTCGATCAATTTCCCATATTCACACCCAAATTGGAACTTGTTCCTATAATCATCTATGGACCAAGATTTATTGCTTTCCATATATACACCATACTCAACTTGAGAAATTAAATCTTCAAATGAAGAATCGCCCGGCTCTAGATTAATATTGGCCATTCGATCAATGGGTGCTCTGTTCCAACCACTTGCACGGAAATTTGCAACACCATTCAGCCCCGATCGAATCTGGCTTTCTTGTCCGCCCAAACCGCGAACCAGCAAACCATTTTTAATTAAATATTCTTTCGTTGCTTTTAATCCGCCATCATCAAATGCATAGGATGCAAATTCTGATTCCAATGTTGGATCAAAAGTAATATTCATCTGTTTCGACCCATATTGCAGCTTTCCAAAGTCTTCTAATTTTACAAAACTCCAACCAGCATAATTTCGTTCATCACCTAGTATTCGGTCAACTTCTAGCGCATGGCCAATACTTTCATGAATTTGAAGCATCATTTGGTCTGGTGCAATCACAGCATCCATTTCGCCAGTAGGACAATCATCAGCATACAAAAGCTCTACTGCTTGCTCGCCAATACGATTCGCATTTGCTAAAATTTCATATTTATCAAAATATTCCATTCCCATTTGCCGACAAGTTCCACGCATGCCGCCAAAAGTTCGAGTTTGCTGATTTGTGCCATCTGCGGCTGTAGCACTTAAATCAAATTCAAACATGAGAAAATCTTGATTAATATCACTTCCATTTGAGCTTACAAAACTGAAGGAAGTTTCAATAACTTGACATAAAGATGAAGCACTCACTATTTTATCAGAGACCTTGAGTTCATTATATGCTTCCAATAAAATTTTATTCAATTTACCAGCAGATAGTGATTCTCTATCCTTCAAGTATGGAGAAGCATACGATCCGGTATGGGATGGACGTGCAGATTCATCAAATTGGAAGTTTGCATGGCGAGATGCAATGTCTGCCTGTTGGTAAGCCTTTTTAGCTGCAGACGCAATACCAACTGGTGTCATATTTGGTGTGCCATAATAACCAAATTGCCCATTGACCAACACTTCTACCATGATGCCATGTGTAAACGCTCTACCATTTGCCACCGGTACACCATCTCGGATCATCCTTGGAGTATGAGCTTCATACACTTCTCGAAGGCCTACCCATTGGGCCGGCACATCTACAGCGCTTAATAATTGTTTTATATCAATATCTGATTTCATTTTTTTCTCTCTCGATTAACTATGATTTGAATTCTAAAAAGGGTTTGGGGTCATTTTTCATGGCTGATGTTACTTTCTCAAATGCATCCATCACATCTTGAATATCCTTTTTATCGCCCAAAAGATGATTTTGTTTCAACCAAACAGCTTCTTTTTCTGCAAAGATTTCTGTATGTGGTAAATTTAAAGATTCATAATCCCGATTCTTTAGCCATGGATATTCTTCTTCATTCGTAATAAATAAGGGTTCCCTGTATAGAGGGTTATACCCTTTATACGTATAAACACCTTCTGCTTGCATGGCTTTAAAAAATGTTTCTCGTGGAATACCACTAAATTCTGTTTCATTGTATCTGCATATATAAATATGGTTGGCTGACCGGGTAGCACCATCACTCATTTCCATTGGCATCAAACCATTGTTGAGTCCGTTAAGAAAATTATCCAGGGATTCTCTGTTTTTATCTCGGAGATTCATATCGTGAACTAATGTATCCAATTGTGGAATCAACATGGCTGCATTGAGAGCACTCATTCTGAGATTACTTCCCAAACGATGGTGCTCATACCATTTCCCATTGCGAACCCGTCCACAGTTATGATAAGAAAAACATGCATCTGCAAATGATTCGTCATTCGTAATAATGGCACCACCTTCTCCAGCACTCATATTCTTTGATGACTGAAAACTAAAAATTCCACCTAGACCAATTGCTCCAACCTTTTTGTCTCCATACCTTGCACCATGCGCCTGAGCCGCGTCTTCTATAACCAGCAAATTATGTGTCTCAGCTAGTGTCTTGATTGCTTTTAAATCAACAGGTGAACCTCCAATATGAACCGGAAGGATCACTTTTGTTTTATTTGATATTTTCGAAACAATATCCTTGGGATCCATATTCCCTGTTTTAAGATCTATATCTGCAAATACTGGTACTGCATTTGCCATGAGAACAGCAGTGGCTGTAGCAATAAATGTGTAAGCAGGAATGATGACTTCATCACCTGCTTTGACCCCCGCAGCTTTTAACGCAACCCAAAGAGCAGAAGTGCCACTGTGGAGAGAAATGCAATATTTAGCATCGTGATAGTTAGCAAAATTAACGTTGAATTCAGCAATAGTTTTACTGCCAACACCCCATTTATCATTACTCAAGGTATCTAGAACTTGCTCTCGAATCGCATCCGACGTTCGTGGCCAGGATGGAAATGATTTTGTTCTAATAGGGCTTCCACCAAAAAGAGCTAATTCTGACATATATTATAGATTACTCAAATTCATAGGCAGGGAAATTACTCTCGATTATGGACTTTTATCAACGACACTGATATTTATTTTTTAAAGACAACTTATCATTTATATAGCTCCTTCCGTCATACTTCTTTGTCATATCGTCACGCCGCTTTATGATTTTTCTGTTCATTTACGCCATATTTACATTCAATCTGCTATTATGTACATCATAATACATTTGGCATTTAATTTGCCGTAGAAGATTGATTATTTAATAAACAAAAAAGGAGTCAAAAATGACTTTAGTAAAATGGACCCCCAGACCCGCATCAATCTTGAATGATATGGATAAAATGATTAGTAATGTATTTGAAAATGACTGGAACTTTCCGGTTCGTTCTAAAACAAATTGGTCACCCCCAGTTGATGTAAAAGAAACAGATGATTCATATACTTTAATCGCAGATATACCAGGACTTACAAAAAAAGAAGTGAATGTTAACATTGCCGATGGTATTGTTTCTATTTCCGGTGAACGGAAATTTGAACATGAAAAAGAAAGCGATAATTATCACTATCGTGAACGCCGATATGGTTCTTTTTTACGCACTTTCAATCTTCCTGAAACTGTCAAAGAAGAAGAGATTACTGCCAACTTTAAAAATGGAACTTTATCTATTCAACTTCCAAAACAAGAAATAGTCCTTCCAAAAGAAAGACAGATTAAGATTAATTAATCCTTCTTATTTTGAGTGAATAAAGCGGTCAGCCTTTTGGCTGACCTCTTTTTATAACCCAAATAGCGAATTATTTAAAAAGGGTTTTAAAATTGGACAAATCGTGTTTATTCAAACAACAACCCCACCGTCTACATTTAAAACTGCTCCAGTGATATAACTAGCTTCATCACTGGCTAAAAAAGTATAGGCGTTAGCAACATCTTCCGGCTGCCCCCATCTTTTCAAGGGCACCTTTTCTCCCATCATATCAACGACCTTTTCAGGCATTCCTGCTGTCATATTTGTTTGTATAAACCCTGGTGCAACCGCATTGACTCGAATACCATCTTTCCCTAATTCACGGGCCCAAACTTTTGTTATCCCGATAACACCTGCTTTGCTTGCAACATAATTGGTTTGACCAAAATTACCATGATGCGCAACAACGGATGATGCATTCAAGATAACGCCACTCCCCTGTTCAATCATTATGTCTGCTGCAGCTCTTCCACATAAATATACACCACGAAGGTTTACATTGATTACAGCATCAAAACTGTCAGGATCAAGTTTTTTTAGGGTACTATCAGCAAGGATTCCTGCATTGTTTACCAAAATATCTAACTGCCCAAATTCTGATGATACAAAGTTAAATAACGCATTCACACTTTCTTCATTACTAATGTCAGTTTTAATAAAGTGCGCACCCAATTCATTGGCAGTAGATTGACCAGAAACTTCATCAAATTCAGCAATAACAACCGTAGCTCCTTCATTAGTAAAGAGCTGCGCTGTTGCTTTACCAATGCCACGTCCACCTCCAGTTACGACAGCAATTTTACTTTCTAATAGACCCATAAAGATTAAAAATCACCTTCATGATAGCTAATATTTAGTTTTTTACATTCTGATTGAATATTCCCTTTCATGTTTCGGGGACCACTGAAAAACAATCTATACTTTCTTGATTCATTTTGAGACTGCAACTCCCTCAGTTCAGTTGACCAATCAGGATTTCCAAAACTTGATTTCCCCCACAAATTATCAATCAGGATTACGTCAGTTTCTTTATCTAAAATATTTGTGGAGATGTACATCATTTTTTCTTTCATATTTTCAGGTTGCTTATCTACAAAATAGATGTGATAATGGAAAAAAGTGTCTGCATCAGCGAAATTAATTTCATGTAACAATTTAGTGAACCATTCAAAATAATGGTCATCACTGCTCAGCCAAAATAAATCAATCCGTTTCAGTTTTATATTGTCTGGATCTTTTTTTGATCTCATTGCAATATCCTGTAAAATGGGCGCAATTCGAGATATTCCATGGCCAGCACCAACTAAAATCGCATGTTCCGATTGAAGAATCTTATTACTTGATGACCCATAAGGGCCATCGATTCTTAAATCCCAATTCAGCTCTTCATTCTGAATGAGTCCTTCTACCGTTTCATGGTGAAGTTTTTTAGTCCACCGATTATTTGACTTTACATGCAGAATAAGATTACCATCATCGGTATGACGAATAATATTAAATGGATACCATTCCATTTTCGATATATGGGAACAATTGACATAAACATAATCTCCAGGAGTGAAAGTAAAGCCATCAGGGGCAGAAATAGTCAGTTCAATAATTTTTGAAGGTAAAAGATGAATCGCTTTCAAATTGACAAAGGTACGGTTCTTTTTCCGATTGATGAGAATATTATATAGGAAAATGAGCCGTGGGATAAGTAGCCATTGAAGGATACCAATATCTTGAACCTGGATACTGCTCTTAAATTTATTTTTCCCTCTAATTTGCTTATCTATGTCCAAATTCTCATATCGATCCGGGATAAGCCAATTAACAGGATTCACTGCAAATCCGGATATGAAGTCAGGATAAGCATGAGCTACCTCTAGAAATTCGCCAAAATCGATCGACCCGCTATGATCCGTATCAGACCGTTTGAAAAATTCATCAACAAGCAAGTCCATTTGGAATTCATCATAGTCCAGATTATTCTCAAAAAAACTTTGTTCAATCAATATCTTTAATTCTGGTTTATCAATGAACCCACTATCATCCAGATCATGGAGATTAAAAGCAAATTTTATTTTATCCAGTTCAGAGCCATTAATGACGGTTTCAATGGTATTCATGAACTCTGTTATATCAATGGCACCACTTTTATCTTTATCAAAGATGTCAAAAAGCCTATTTGAAATTTCTTCATTTGATATTTCAAGTCCATTTCGAAATTCTGACCGATCAATGAGTTGATCTTCCCCTGCAATTTCCTGAAATTTATTTTTGAGGTCTATAATAAATGGACCGGGGAGTTTTTTGGATGAATTAATCAAGGATGTTTTTCATGTTAAGAGGGTTTTTCGTCCTGTAATTTATTCCCAGAGATTTATTTAAAAAGAGAACTTTTTATAAGGATTTTAATATGATTTTTAATTCCATTTTAGATACAATTGGTAAAACACCGGTTGTTCGTTTAAATAAAATCGGTATAGAATTGGATTGCGATCTGTTTGTTAAATGTGAATTTTTTAATCCTGGGGGATCTGTAAAAGATCGAATCGGGTGGCGCATGGTAGAAGATGCTGAAAAATCCGGGCGTATAAAACCTGGAGATACACTGATAGAACCAACGTCAGGCAATACTGGACAAGGGATGGCACTTGCATCTGCAGTGAAAGGATATCGCTGCATCATTACTATGCCCGAAAAAATGAGCCAAGAAAAGCAAATTTCCTTAGAAGCGTTGGGCGCAGAAATTGTAAGAACGCCCACAGAAGCAGCTTTTGATGATCCAGAAAGCCACATTGGTATTGCTAAAAAACTCAATGAAGAAATTCCAAATTCTCATATTTTGGACCAATACGCAAATCCGTCAAATCCTGATGCGCATTATGATGGAACAGCTCAAGAGATTCTTGATGATTTCGGAACTGACATTCATATGGTTGTCATGGGTGTTGGAACCGGTGGCACTATTTCAGGTGCGGCTAAACGATTGAAAGAAGAAATCCCTGGAATTAAGATTGTTGGTGCAGATCCTGTAGGCTCTATTTTAGGTGGTGGAACTGAAATTTCATCATATTTAGTAGAAGGAATTGGATATGATTTTTTCCCAGATGTTTTAGATAATTCCTTGATAAATGAATATGTAAAAACAAAAGATGAAGAGTCTTTTCTTATGGCACGCAGTTTAATTCGTGAAGAAGGTTTACTTTGTGGAGGGTCATCTGGATCTGCCATGATTGCAGCTCTCCAAACTGCACCCCAGTTGGAAAAAGGACAAAAATGTCTCGTGCTTCTACCCGATGGAATCCGAAATTATATGACCAAATTCCCAAATGATACATGGATGAAAGAGCAAGGGTTTGTTGTATAAAATATTAGCCTGCTGGCAAGAAATGATCCTGGATTAAGAATGAAGATTAAGATTTCAATTTTCTTCATTCTTTCAACTTTCCTTTTTTCAGGAGACAGGGGCTATAAAGTCGAAGTAGGCGATATGGCACCAGATTTTGAAATGGAATTCATAGACGGTCAAAAAACTAAACTCTCCGAGCTACGGGGGCAGATTGTAATTCTTCAATTCACAGCAAGTTGGTGTTCTGTGTGTCGCCTGGAAATGCCCCATCTCGAAAAAGATGTTTGGCAGAAATATAAAGATCAAAATGTTTTGCTTATTGGCGTCGATAGAGACGAGCCATTGGAAACCGTTATTGCGTTTCAGAAAAAGATTGGGACCACCTATCCCCTTGCATTGGATCCAGGAGCAAATATTTTTGGGTTATTTGCTAATAAAGAAGCAGGCGTCACTCGAAATGTGGTAATCGATAAAACCGGAAAGATTGTTTTCCTTACTCGGTTATTTGAAGAAGAAGAATATCAAGAAATGTTAAGTGTTTTAAAGAAATTAACGATATAAAAGAAGGTTATTTCATCAATACTAATTTTTGAACTTGCCGAAAATTACCGTTGACCAATTCTGCAAAATAAATACCGCTGGGCATCCCTGAAGTAGGCCAGGTGATCTTATATTCTCCAGACTTCAACACCCTATTAACCAGTGATGCTATTGGTCTCCCCTTGACATCAAATATTTGCAGTGAGGTAGAATTCTGATTTTCTGTAATAATATTAAACCGAATTGTTGTCAAAGGATTGAATGGATTCGGATATGCTGGGAAAAGTAAAAATTGGTTGGGGCTTATAAGATCTTTGCTTATTTCAACATTACCTGCATAAAAATTTACATCTAGGAACAAATGTTCATCAGAATCCAGATCAAAAATATCCAATTGAACAGTACCTTCTCCTGGACCGCTTATCCATGCTAAAATCCCACAATCGGTGGAATCTCCCTGCCCTATTTGGGTCGAAACACTATCAATGGCTTCGTTATAACAGATCATATCCAGACAAACGGATGATGTCCAATTATTTGGGAGTTCATTAACCCGTCTAACAACAATTATAGTGATAGTGTCTGAAGACAGATTATGGATAGTCCCATTGAATGTTCCAACAGAGTCTGCACCAACATAAATCTCAGAACTGATATAATTGAATTCAAAGGATGGATCTCGATTCCCATCCGCAATAAGAAAAGAAAGTCCAACTATTAAAGTTAAAAAACGAATGATTATATTGTTATTCCCAACTTGCAGATCCATAGCCAACCATAATAGCGCCGCCTTGGATCTGCTTCATATCATGGTTAATCCCTGAAACCATTCCATTATTAAAATACTTATCAAACCCGGTTGGACCGGCCGCATTCCATTCAACTTCACATTCGGAGTCTAATTTTGTCACAGCATAACCAGACACCATGAAATAACCTCCATCTTCTGTCTTATGAATCCATCCTTTACCTCCACCAACATAATCATTATATCTTTTTCTCCATTCTTCATTACCTTCATCATCCGTTTTAACTAATGTTGCATAAGGTGGTGGTTGAGAATATCCAAATAATAAAAAGCCACCATCTTCTGTTTGAATTAAATCAAGTGGTTCCCACAAACTGGGTTCATCATACACTTTCGACCATAATGAGTCCCCATTTTCATCAACTTTCACAAGTGTCACATAGTTATCAGACCCACCCGTTCCGATAATGGCAAAGCCATCATCACTTTTAATAATCTTTCTACAATATCCGCAGGGTAAATCATTCTCTTCCAAAATTTCACCTGAGTCATAGTCGAGAATAGCAATAAGACCTGATGGCCAACTGTAAGCGGCCAAAGCCAAATCTCCATCGTCTGTTTCTAATATTTCTGCCTGACCAGAGCTATAATTAAGATCTTCATCAAAATATGTTCTTGTCCATTTTATTTCACCTTCTGAATCCATCATTACAATCATTAGTTTATTATTTCCTGGCGCACCAACTGTCAAAAATACTAAATCGTTGAAGGACGTCTCAATGAGTGAAGTGCCAATGCCAAGCCTATACTCAGAATAACCAGAATTAGAAATTTCTATTTCTTTTTGCCATTCAATAGCTCCATCATTATCAAGTTTAATAATATCTCTATGGTCATAATCATCAGTATAACAGCAACCACTGTACTCATCACTATGAAAGGCTCCCAGTACCATATATCCACCACCATGCATAGGTGTAACAGATGATGCAAGATCCCAGATTCCACCGTGAATATAATTTTTCCAAAGCAAATCACCACCATCATTTACAGCGTACACCATCATGTCAGCCGCATCCTTAGTGTACCCATATTCTTGGTCACAAACCGGTGTAAAAGAATAAATAGTATCTTTTATTTTATTCCAGGTATATGTTTCATATCCTGTGATTCCATCGAAGGAAACTGTAATTACACTATCTCCTGTAAGATATACTTCACCATTGGTAATATTACTTCCTTCATGAGTGATAATCAAAAATGTATCTGATGTAACTTCTGTTAATTCATAGATATCTTTGGAGTAACACTTCACTGTATCATCACAATTATCACCAAGAAAATCAAAGAATGTAATTCCATTCTCATTGATGGTTGCATATTGAATATCTGAGTGGCTGCAATCTTCATCATTATATAGGTAGGTCCCATAATATTCAGGAATATCAATTTCAGATAAATCCTTCTGCTGATCCGCAGAATCATCTGAACATGTTATAAATAAGAAAAATAATGAAATGACTAAAAAATAATTTTTCTTCATTGGTCTTGATTGAATGTGTTAGTTTGGAGTGACCAAAATTTAATCAAAAGAAAGTTTTTAATTAGAATTATATCATGATATCAAAAAAAATCATCATCTACCTTTTACTTATTCTATCTATTTTCACTTTCTCATGCAGCGACAAAGAAGACCAGGAAGATAGCACCTACTACGCTGAATGGACATCAGTTGGCGATGGATTAAACTCCGATGTAACCAAAAATGTTTTGACCGAATTTGTGGGATCAACAAAGTGCCCCTACTGCCCTGCCGCTGACAGTCTTCTGTTAAGTTATTTTAACAGCGGACATGAAAATTATGTTGGAAGCGCAATAACCGATAAATGGTTTTTGGTGAATTACCATACTTACTCACCTTCCCGAGGTGACCCCATGTACGAATTTCTTCGGAAAGATGAAAATGAAGATGATTATTGTTACGTACGATTTGAAGAAGGCAACTGGTACAATATATCTGGCGTCCCCACAACATTTACGAATGGATACTGGAGTTCAGTTAACCACGATATGGCTGTTATTCCTATGTCCGAAAGCACTCCTTTGCAAATGAGCCTAGACGGCACCAAGATCGATGGTATGGATATTACGGTCAGAGTTTCTATCTCCAGCAATCTTGACATGACATCGAGCGATTCTCTTTGTCTGTTTATCGCTGCAACCATGGACAATGTTGATTATGAAGGATCCAATGGGGAGCCACACCACCAGGATGTTTTCCTGGGCTGGATTAATGAAGGGCTAAGCGGCGAACTATTATCATTGGGAAATGAAGAAGTAGTGAAAAACTATTCCTGGGAAATGCCCAGCAACTGGCCACAGAATAATTTCGAAACTTCTTGGTGGCAGGTTGAGTGGGATCCCGCAAACCTGGCAGTAGTTGCCTTTATCCAGAACAAATACACTAGGGAAATTTTACAGGTCGCCGGGACAGATTAAATTATAATTTGGAAATTGGTTTATTTTTTGGCAACACTTAAACAATTGTCCCAATAAGCTCATACTCATTGGCGTTTCCAATTTTCACTAGCACAAAATTACCTTTCTCAACTTTACCTTGGATATGCACAATATTATCAATCTCTGGGGAATCATATTCCGTTCTACCCACACTCACATTTTCACCTTCTTGATCCACTAAAACCTTAAGTGTTTTGCCAACAAAAGATTCGTTGCGATCTAAACTAATTTCATGCTGAATTTCCTGGATTAGATTTTTCCGGTCGTCCTTTACTTGTCTGGGAATATTATCATCCAAGTCAGCGGCTCCTGTTCCTTCTTCTTCTGAATATGTAAAAATACCGAGTCGATCGAATTTGATTTCTTCAACAAAATCTCGGAGTGATTTAAAATCATCTTCAGTTTCCCCGGGATAGCCAACGATCAAGGTCGTTCGGAGCGCAATTTCTGGTATTGCACTTCTAAGACGGTGTATCCTGTTCCGTATTCCATCCTGCCCTAATCCACGTTTCATTGATTTTAAAATAGTGTCCGCAGCATGTTGAATAGGCATGTCAAGATAATTACATACCTTATCACACTCTGCCATGGCATCTATAATCCTTTGAGATAAATGAGCTGGGTGGGCATAATGAACACGAATCCATTCTAAATCATCAATTGTGTTCAATTCTCGAAGAAGATCGCTTAAATAGACTTTTGTTTCAAGATCCCATCCATAAGATGTAGAATCCTGAGCAATCACTAATAATTCTTGAGTTCCATTAGCGACTAACCGTTCAGCTTCATCCATTATTGCCGGAATTGTCCTGCTCTTCTGCAGTCCTCGCATGAGTGGTATGCTACAAAAAGAACAACCATTGTCACAACCTTCCGCGATCTTTAAATATGCATAATGGTTAGGTGTCATAAGAGATCGGAAAAACAGGGGATCGTCTTTAGCAAATTCTTTACCTGTAAGAAATGAAACAATTTGCCGGTGGTCATTGCTGCCGAAGATACGGTCTACTTCCGGAATCTCTTTTTTTAATTCGTCAGGATAGCGTTCTGAAAGACAACCCATGACAACCAATTCTTTCAGGTTACCGGCTTTTTTTAATTCTGCCGCTTGAAGGATAGTATCCACTGATTCTTCCCGGGCGATATCAAGGAACCCACAAGTGTTCACAACAATAGTATCTGCTTCTTCAGGATTTTGGGTTAGGGTTACATCGGTCTTATTTAATCCACCAAGAAGGATCTCCGAATCCACAAGATTTTTTGCACAGCCAAGACTGATGAGATTTAATGTTTTATTTTTACTCATAATAGAGGTAGAAAATTACAGGAAATATAATGGCACATTGATAGATTGTTAAATGTTGGCTGGACAAATGAATCGACTAAGGAAGTTTTGGGAGATGCTCCAAATGCTAGTCATGTTGATTTAATCCCAGCAATCCGTCCACATAATTTTGTGGATCAAAGAATTCTAAATCACCAAGATCTTCGCCTACACCAATAAATTGAACTGGAATCTCCAATTCTTGAAATAGTGGAAAAACAATACCTCCTCTGGCTGTTCCATCCAGTTTAGTGAGAATAGCACCATCCAGTTTAACATGTTTCCCAAATTCCTTTGCTTGAATTACTGAATTCTGCCCCAGACTTGCATCCATTATAATAAGTGATTTGATGTCAAATTCAGGAAATCGATTCTCAACAACGCGATACATTTTTGCCAATTCTTCCATGAGATTTGAATAGGTATGAAGCCTTCCTGCTGTATCAACAATAATAACATTACTATTATTAGATTTTGCAGAAACAAGCCCGTCAAACAGGATGGATGTTGGTTCAGATGTTTTTTCATTGCAAACCAAATGACACCCGACACGGTTTCCCCATATTTTTAATTGATCAACTGCAGCGGCTCTGTAAGTATCTGCTGCGATAAGAGTCACAGTTTGGTCTATTTTTTTATATACTTGTGCTAGTTTTGCCGCAGTAGTTGTTTTCCCTGATCCATTCACGCCAACCACCAAAAGAATTGTTGGCACTTGGAATGGAACTGGATTGAATGATTCAGGCAAGAGAGACACTAAATGGTCACCAACTTTTTGAATAAAATTAGATTTGGAATGGTGCTCTACCACATCCATGATGGATCCCACCGTTTCAAAGCCCAAATCGGCTCCTAATAGTTGTTCTTCCAACGATTCCAGAGATTCTGGTGTGATTCGCTTTCCTGCCAATGATTTAAAAGCATCAGCGATAGTGGATCGTGAACGTGAAAGCGCTTTAAAAAGTTTGTTTAACACGGTTCGTTTTAATGGCGATAAAAAATTGCTTTAAATATTGGACGCCACTGATGACAAGCAATACGGTAGCTACATAAATGGAACCTAATTTAAGCCAGGGAAGTGCCTGAAAATCAAAAATATGTAGAAATACACCCAATGTGGTAATACCTGTAGCCCACTTACCCCACCAATTGGCTTGGAGAATCATATAATCATAATTAATGCAATACAAAGACAGTGATGCAATGATAACATGTCTACTTAAATAAAATGCAAAGAACCAGACAGGAAATATTTCGGAGAGGACTAAATAAAGAACAATAGCAATGATAACAACAAAATCAGCCAGTGGATCCAACCATCTCCCAAAATAAGTTACTTCATGTGCACGCCGTGCAAAATAGCCATCCAATGCATCAGACAAAACTGCCAACAAGATTAAAACAGCCGTGAGCCATTCCCATCCCGGTCTGGCCATTGTATAAATAATAGGGATAGCAGACAATGCCCGAAGCATACTGATAAAGTTAGCGAGAGTCAAAACCCGAGTTGGGTCGTTGATAATTCGTTCTTTAAGATTTGGTTTTTTCTTCTGTTCCAACTTGAGTATTCTTAATTGTTTTCGTATCTAAATCGATGATTTTATCACAAATGGATCGAATAAAGATTTCATCATGCGAGACAATAACAAAATGCAATTTTATCATACATTCTCGTAAAAAGGATCGCAAAATTACACGTTGGTCCCAACCTAGTCCAAAGGTAGGTTCATCTAAAATGAGTATATCAAATTTGCAGTGGGCTAAAATAACAACCATAATTGTTCTTAATACAGCCCAGGGAAGTTTTATGCCTTGTAAAGTGCTTACTGTCTCCCATTGTATTCCAAACCGCAACAATCTATTTTTAAATGTCTGTTCCAAGCGCGCATCAAATATTCCATTCTGGGTAATCATATCAAAAAATTCTGCTGGTGTCTGTAATTGTATCAAATGCTCAGGGAATTGATCAACATAACCGATTTTCAGATCTGCTATGCCATTAATGGATAGACTAACCTGCCCCTTTTGGGGTTTTAAATATCCAAAACATAAACCAGCAAAAGTAGTTTTCCCAGATCCATTACTCCCGAGCAGGCCTACAGATCGACAATCATCCAATGACAAAGAAAGATCTGAGTAAATTCTCCTGGAATTATCATATTTAAAGGACACATCAGTCCATTTGAGCGAAAGGGAGCCTTCTGGAATATGGATTGAGTCATAATGCTCCGGTTTAACGTATTCTATTTTTTTAAATGAATCCAAATCAAGCACCCATTTGGTATCCCCAAATTCTAAATCATTCTTTTCGGATGTTGCCCAAACTATGATTGAACTCGTATTGTTTGCCCAAGCCCTCAACCAGTTCACAGCAATCAATTTATTTTCTGATGACAAAAAAGATAATCCATCATCTATAATCAATATATCCGGAGATGACTGCATCGCTGTGGTGAGATTCAATAATTCTTTTTCACCACCTGATAATAACCCGGGATTCATATAAGGATCGATTGTATCTGGTAATTGGTCTAATCCAGATTCGATTATCATTTGTAATTCAGAAACTGATTTTCCTTTACATTCACCGCTAAAAGACAATTCTCCTCTCACAGACCTCCCAATGATCTGATTATCCGGATTTTGGAAGATTCTGTGATATATAAATGTTGTATTTTTTTGAGCTATTTGAAAATTATAAGACTGGTCTAGTGATTCTCCTTCTATACAGGAAAGAAAAAAACTTTTCCCGACACCGCTAGCTCCATAAACTATATTAATTCCAGGTAAAAATGTAAAGCGTTGAGCAATATCCTGGAATTTGTCAAATTGAATTGTAAACTTGAAATTAGTCACGGATCAGGTTCCGAATTATCCGGGTAGATGAGCCCAAGTTTTGGTGAATCACATTTGTTGCTGCATAACTGGCCTTCAAGAAATGATCTTCATCGGTAACCAATCTTTCCAGAACAGATTCAAACTCATCTTTCTTTTGAATGCAGAATCCACCTCCATTATCCAAGAGTTCTTCTGCTTCATGAGCATGATGATAATTTGGACCAAAAATCACTGGTAATCTTGCAATTGCTGGTTCCATTACATTATGGATTCCCGTGGAAAAACCACCGCCAACATAGGAGATCTTTCCTTGCCAATAGAGTTTAGAAAGGACACCCACAACACTCAATACCACCACGTTGTCTTCTGGCAATTCCAAAGTTTTCTTTCTTCCAAATACAGATGACTCTAATCCAAATTCTGAGAAAGCGGATTGAATGCGTTTGATCTCAGACTTGAATGGTTCGTGCGGTGCATACAATATCTTAATATCCGGATGCGTATTCATCATTTTAATCAATACTGGAATCAGAAATTCATCATCTTCTTTGTGCGAACTACCAATAATGATCCTATTATTTCGGGATAAGACTGATAACTGGTGTTCTTTTGTGAATTTATCAGCAGTTTTCATTACCATATCGTACCGAGGATTTCCTAAGGCTCGTAAAACT
>CAZYLQ010000021.1:0-17593 GCA_964648395.1 uncultured bacterium
ATCAAAATCCGTAGATGGAAATAAAAAACAATTAATTTGGTTTTTAGAACCGAAAGATGATAAAGGAGTGGCATTTTTGAAAATTGAACACGATGATAAAGATGATGAAATGCGAATGTGGCTCCCAGCTTTTAAAAAAGTAAGACGAATATCTTCCAAGAAAAAAGGGGATGCTTTTATGGGATCCGATCTGAGCTATGAAGATTTGTCCAGTCGAAATTTGGATGAAAACGACTACAATCGATTGGATGATGAAATCGTGGACGGCAAAGATTGCTATGTATTGGAGATCACTCCTGGAAAGGAAGCAAATTCATCTTATTCAAAACATGTGTCATGGATTGAAAAATCATCGCTTATGGGTGTAAAGGAGGAATCTTACGATAAGCGTGGACGCTTGAAAAAAGTTAAAGAATTCACTTTTCAGATTCTGAAGGACTATCACGTCATTAAAAGGGTTTTTGTGAAGGATGTTCAGAAAACACATACCACAGAGGTTACGTTTTCGGATGTGCAGGTTGATTCAGGCATTGATAAAAATTTATTTCAAGAAAAAAATCTCAAGCGCCTTCCAAGAGATTGAACTGAATGAAAAAAGTGATTTGTTTTATTTTTCCAATAATGACATTGTTGGGGCAAATCAATTACACTGGTTCAATTAAACCAGGAAATATGTATCGTTTATCAGATCAATCAGAAATTTCACTCCCTTTCAGATTAGCCGAAGCGGAGGTGGGGTATTCACTAGGTGATTTTGAAATTAAAACAAACTCTGCAATAGAATACCGGTGGTCAAATAATAAAAATGAATTCAAACTCAGAGAAGCTTATCTCATGTGGTATCCAAGTTGGGGCGAAGTGAAAGTGGGGAAACAGATTCATGCTTGGGGCGCTGTGGATGGCAACAATCCTACCGATAATTTGAATCCATACGATTATTATTATATGTTCCTTCCCGGTGCGGAACGGAAGGTTGGAACTATATCCGGATCGGTAAAATACTATTGGAATGATTGGCAAATGGAAGGTGTTTTTATTCCGGAACATGAAGGGAACCGATTCCCATTTGGTGAGGAAGCATTCCCTTTGGATATTCCCATGGTTGCTCCGAAACTCATGGATGAAGATCCAGGCAGCGAATTTGGGTTTCGTCTTCAGTCAACTTTAGGATCCAGTGATTTCAGTTTATCTTATTTTGATGGAAGAGATAGATCTTTTACTCCTGTAGGATATAATGAGTTACCAAATCTAATGCCATCTGTTTTCTATCGAAAAACCAGTGTATTAGGTTTCGACCTAGTATCGTTCATTGGTGATTTTACAAACCGGTTTGAAATTGGATATTTTTCAACTGAGAATGATACAGAAGTTGATAGTATAACTATTAATGACGCATCCTATATTCAATTTGCTGGCCAAGTGGAATACTCTACTGAAAATGATATTATGTTTACTCTTCAGATTATTGGCAGTCAAATCTCAGAGATTAATGGAACGATAACAGAAGATGAATTCCAACCCGGTATGGGCACGCCCTTTGCTACTTTTACCGATTTAGGGTTATCCTTTTCGGCGTCAGGAAATTACTATGATGATGCTCTGGAGCTCATGGGGAACACCTTTATTGATTTGAAGGATTCTCAATTTATGTTGGGTGTATCAGCGAAATATTCACCGATGGATAACTGGAAATTGAATATGTCTGTTTCAAAATTCATGGGAGATAAGGGAACTCAATTCCATGAGATGGAAGACTTTTCTCATTTGAAAGTTGGACTAGAATTTCATTTTTAATATTCACTAAGAGTACCAAATATAATCATTAATTTTTTTGTGTTTATTTTAATGGTATTTAAATCTAATATTTATTACAATAAACGCTTGATTTATTGTAACAATCACTAAGATTATCATTTAATAAAAAAACAATATCGGAAAAAAACCATGAAGAAACTGTTGCAAATCATTTTTATTGCTATCATTATCCCTGGTGTTTTTGGTCAAGGACTGACTACCTCGGGTGTAAATGGTTATATCAAAAGTACAGATGGTGAAGCCCTCATTGGGGCAAATATCATCGCAACCCATACACCAAGTGGAACCCAATATGGAACAACTTCAATGGATAATGGGCAATATATCATTATTAATATGAAGATTGGTGGACCCTATAATATTTCTATTTCCTATATTGGATATGCGGACCAATCACAGTCTGATGTTTATTTAAATCTTGGCCAGAATGCCAGGGTGGATTTCTCACTGTCAACTGAAGCGCTTGAATTGTCTGGAGTAGAAGTTGTGGCTAAAGGTGATGATGTATTAAATAGTGACCGAACCGGTGCAGCGACGTATGTTAGCAGAGAACAGGTCATTCAAATGCCATCAATCAAACGTAGCACAAGAGATTTGACGAGATTAGACCCAAGAAGTGATGGAAATTTCAGTTTTGGCGGACGGAATTGGCTGTACAATAACATTTCATTGGATGGTTCCTATTTTAATAATCCATTTGGGCTTGATGATCCAGCGCCAGGTGGACAAGCAAATGCCGAACCCGTATCCATGGATGCTGTCGAACAGGTGACCGTGTCCATCGCACCCTTCGATGTACGCGAAGGCGGTTTTACAGGTGCTGGAATTAATACCGTGACAAAAAGCGGGACAAATGATTTCACTGCAACTGTATACGCCTATAATCGCAATGAATCTTTAGTTGGTAATTCAATCGGCGGTGAAGAAATACTTGCAAGCCCTGAACTGAATTTTAGCCAGACCGGATTATCTGTCGGCGGTCCGATCATGAAAGATAAGCTATTCTTTTTTGCAAACTTTGAGATAGAACGGCGTACCAATCCTGGTACAAATTATGTTGCAAATGATGATGGTAACGTTGAATTTGGCGAGTCCAGAGTCTCTGTGGCGACCATGGATGCAATTAAACAGAGAATGAAGGATGTCTATGGCTATGAAACTGGTGTATACCAAGGATACAATCACCTGACTGATAATGATAAAATGTTATTGAAACTGGATTATAACCTGAGTGCAAATCATAATTTGATGTTCCGTTATAATAGATTGAGATCTTATCGGGACCTTGGTCCTCATGGATTTGTTCTGAGTCATAATAACACGGGCCGTGGGCCCAATACATCAAGCCTTCCCTTCGAAAATTCAGGCTATAGAATTAATAATAATCTTGATTCTTATGCTTTGGAACTAAATAGCAAATTTGGAAGCAATATTGCGAATAAGTTCTTTTTCAGCTCTAACAAATTCAGGGATTTTCGTGAAGCGAAAAGTGTCGATTTTCCAACGATTGAAATCGGTGAAGCTGGTGTAACATACACAACAGTTGGGCATGAGCCATTTTCGATTCATAATATCTTGGATCAGGATGTGATGCAAATAACTAACAATTTGAGTTACTTTATGGGAAGCCACACACTCACGGGTGGGGTTACATATGAGAAATTTAAATTTTTTAATTCCTTTAACATTTTTCGCCATGGTGTATTCTTCTTAGATGCTTCCTGGGCGCAATTTTTAGGCGGGACAACATGGTCATCAATCGATGCTTTTTTAGCGTCCACATCACCGGATAGTGCGAGCCAGTCAGATTTTGCAGGAATGACTGGATCAGGACCATTTAAGGGTGAGATAATTGAAGTGGGTCAAATGTCTTTTTATGGCCAGGATGAAGTCTCTATTAATGAAAAACTAAAGGTAACGGCCGGGCTACGCGTGGATATTCCACAGTATTTTACAGAACCTATTGCCAACCCATTCTCAACAGATTCACTAAGTCTTAAAGATGAAAATGGAGACCCAGAAACGGTTGACCAGGCGAAACTCCCAGATCCTATACCCTTGTATTCACCACGCCTAGGATTCAACTATGATGTTGTTGGTGATCGTTCATTTCAGCTCCGCGGCGGTGTGGGTGTATTTACAGGGCGCCTACCGTTTGTCTGGATCGGCAATGTGATTTCTAACCCGGGTAATAACCCCAATATACCCGGGGACGGTTCAGTTGCAGATCATCAAACTGATGATGGGTCTGATCGTCATGTTGATGGTGAGTCTGTTTTACAGCAATCCTTTGATCTTAATGCCATGGTGAACGATTTTAAATGGCCACAAGTTTTCACAATCAATCTTGCGATGGATAAATCATTACCGGGCGATATGCTGGCGACGCTTGAAATGGTTCGGAGTACAGACTTGAATGCCATTTATATGCGCAACGCAGACTTGGTCGATCCTGTACGAAATCTTGCTGATGGTCGTCCTTATTTTGGTGGAGTAGGTGCCAACGAATTAAACTCCTTCTATCCTGGATCTGGTGAAGGTGTGTACGTTATAGACAATGTGAATGAAGGGTACAGTATGACTTTAACGGCACAGCTAAGGAAACGTTTTGGATTTGGTTTGAACACGAGCCTAGCATACACCTTTCTGGATGCACAAAACAATCTGCAGAGTACTGAGATAGCCAGTGTTCTTTTCCAAAGCCAGCCTGTTCAGGGCGACCCCAATAATCCAAATCTCAGTCCTGCCCAGTTTGGAATGAAACAACGGATTATTGCCAGTGCATCCTATACACGAGACTGGAGTGAAACCATGTCCACGAATGTAGGATTATTTTTTGAAATGGGTGAAGGAAACCAATATGTTTATTCCGGAGGGAACCGTTATTCCTTCACTTATGGCGGTGATGTAAATGGTGATGGTGTCGGCGGGAATGATTTGATCTCTATTCCAAGTAGTGCAAGCGAAATTAATCTTACAAACTCATCTGATTGGGCAGCGCTGGATGCATTTATATCACAAGATAAATATCTCAATGAAAACCGAGGCAAAATCGCTGAACGTAACGGCTTGTTAAATGATTGGTTCACCAACCTGGATCTTCGCATTTTGCAGAACATTGGTGTTGCCGGACAGAAATTCCAGGTATCTCTGGATATTTTGAATTTTGGGAATCTGATCAATGATGGCTGGGGCGTAAGGCAAACTGCTAACCCCGCAGCACTTACCCCCTTGGTCCTCGATAGCTGGAACAACGCAGGTGAACCTGTATTCTCTTTTACGGGTCCTGAATCAACTTTTACAGACGATCTGGGTGAATTTTCACGCTGGAGGATGCAGCTTGGATTTAGATATATATTTTAAACAATTCAATTAATTGATTAATCCAGAAAAGGGAAGTCCAATAATTGGTCTTCCCTTTTTTTATTTTTATGGAAAAAAATTAATAGAATGACATTTTTTAATTAAGATGATATTTGTGTGAAAAAAATTATTCTGGATTGTGATCCAGGTCAAGATGATGCGGTAGCCTTAGCCTTAGCCATGGCAGCAACCAATGAAATTGAATTATTGGGCGTAACCACCGTAGCAGGGAATGTACCTTTGAATTTGACACAGAGAAATGCCCGCATCATGTGTGAAATGTGTCATCGGCCTGACGTAAAAGTCTATGCAGGTGCCGAAAAACCGATGATACATGAATTAGTTACTGCAGAGCATGTTCATGGAAAAAGTGGCTTGGATGGTATAGATATTTATGAACCAACCCATCCATTAGAGGAAAAGCATGCCATTGATTTTATCATTGAAACGTGTTTAGTCAACGAAGATAATTCTTTAATCTTAGTTCCAACCGGACCTTTAACTAATATCGGCTCAGCGATAGAACGCGAGCCAGCCATTCTTACAAAAATAGAAGAAATATTATTAATGGGTGGTGCCTTTAAAGAAGGGGGGAATATTACACCTTCCGCTGAATTCAATATTTATGTGGATCCGGAAGCGGCCAAATTAGTTTTACAGTGCGGTCGTCCAATTGTTATGATGAGTCTAGATGTAACGCATCAAGTGTTAACAACACAAAAACGGGTAGACACAATCCGAAATATAGATTCATCTATTGGAGAGGGAATTGCAGCATTAATTGAGTTTTATGAGAGATATGACGAGGAAAAATACCATTTAGATGGAGCCCCGCTTCATGATCCATGTACAGTTGCATATTTATTAAAGCCTGAATTATTTAAATTTAAAAATGTGAATGTAGTAATCGAAACAGGAGGGACCTTTACTCGTGGTACAACAGTGGTTGATTATTGGGAAGTAACAGATCGTATACCTAATGTTCAGTGGGCGTATGAAGTGAATGATGAAGGATTTTTTGATCTACTTAATCAATATCTTTCAAAGATATAATAGTATTTAAATCGATAAAAATGGCCATCCGTTGTAATGAAGGGTTTTTTCTATAACCAACCAGAAAGGAGGGGAATTAATTACGTAAAGGTTTCCCTTTTTTAAGCATGTAACTAATTCTGTCTTGAGTAAGTTTTTCACCACCCAGAGAAATAAATGCTTCTCTTTCAATATCTAAAATATATTGTTCATCCACGGTTTTGGTGAGTCCAGCTTTATCGCCACCTGTCATGACAAATGCAAGCTTTTCACCAATCTTCATATCATGTTCAGATATTTTACCCTGCATCTTGAACCCTTTTAAAGCCATAGACAAGGCAGTTCGACCACCAGCGCCGGGAAGTTTCAGATTATCTCGATATGTTGGAGGTTCATATCCATCAGCTAATTCTAGCGCTTTATTTTTTGCGGTTTGAATTAAGTGATCTCGATTCAAAACGACTGTATCATCTTTTTTTAAATAACCGAGATGTTTTGCTTCATCTGCGCTTGTAGCCACTTTTGCAAAACCAACTGTTTCAAATGTTTTCTGAATTTTTTGAAATGCCCCCATGCGACCGGTTCCGCCATCCATGGCATTCAGGATCATACGAAGGTTGCCACCGCCACCGGGAATAAGTCCCACGCCAACTTCCACAAGTCCCATGTACGTTTCAGCTGCTACCACTCGATGGGCTGCTGGCTGAACAATTTCAACACCACCGCCCAAGGCTAATTGAAAGGGGGCTGCCACAATGGGACCTTTAGAGAAACGAATTCTCTGTGTGGTATCTTGGAGTGTTTTTATGGCAAAATCCAATTCATCCCACATATTATTTTGACATAATTCTAAAATGAGATTCAAATTGGCGCCGGCACAAAAATTTGCACCTTGATGCCCTAAAACCATGGATTTATAATCACCAGTTTCAATTAAATCTAGAGCAAAATTTATCATTTCTATATAAGAACCATCAATGGGATTCAGGGTGGGTTGTAAAATAGAATGAAATTCTACATTGAGAATACCGTCACCTAAATCATTCAAGCTGGCACTTAAATCACGTTTAAGTGTTTTATTGCCTGTTTTATAAATGGCTAGATTTATCACTTTTGGATTGGATTTAATAGTAACGGGGTGTTTTTCAATAGGACACCAATATGTCTGTTCACCATTTTCAGTAGTGTAAAAAGTATCGCGACCCGATTCTAACATATCCAAAATCCATGATGGTACTTTCTTACCTTCGGTTTTCATACGATCTACGGATTTTTGAACCCCAATCGCATCCCAACTTTCGAAGGGCCCCTTTTCCCAGCCAAACCCCCATTTCATGGCATTGTCAATATTTACAATATCATCTGAGATTTCCGGAATTCGGTTGGCACTGTAGATCAATGTTTTAGCTGTAATCTCCCAATAATATTTACTGCCACGATCGTCACCATAACAAAGAGCTTTTAGTTTATCTGGCAATTTTTGTCGATCTTTTGCTATTCGGAAACAATCAAACCGGACTTTTTCTTGGGGCGTATATTCACCTGTTTTAAAATCCACAGAATGGATGGACCGGTCTTCATTTTTTTTATAAAATCCTACTTTCGTTTTTTGACCCAAACGGCCCGAATCAATTAGCTGATTGAGAATATCTGGGGTTATAAACATGTCTCGCTCTTCATCATCTAATGCTTTTTCATATGTTGTTTTTGATACATGTCTCATTGTATCTAATCCAACAATATCAGCTGTACGAAAGGTGGCACTTTTGGGTCGTCCGGAAATCGGTCCAGTTAATTTATCAACTTCTTCGACTGTAAGGCCTTGTTTAATAGCGAGATTCATGGTGACCATCATTCCATACACTCCGATTCTATTTCCAATAAAGTTAGGTGTATCTTTTGCATGAACGATCCCTTTCCCCAGAACTGATTCACCAAATTCAACCAATGTATTATAGGTTTCATCGGAAGTTTTCTCTCCACGAACCAGTTCCAGAAGTTGCATGTATCTAGGCGGATTAAAAAAATGGGTTATCATGAAACGTTGTTTTACATCATCAGGGAGAGATGAAGTTAAATCTGCCAATGGGATTCCTGATGTATTAGATGTAAGAATTGCATTGTCATTTAAATGGGGTAGAAGGTTATTATAAACTTGCTCTTTAATATCTAAGCGCTCCACAACGGCTTCCAAAACCCAATCCACTTCAGCGATCTTTTCAATATCATTATCGTAGGTACAGGACGTTACTAATTCAGCATTTTTGGGTTTGTAAAGCGGAGCAGGTTTTAAAGATGTCAGTGAGTCCACTCCATTTTTTGCCAACTCATCATTAATATCAAATAGATAAGAAGGAATGCCTGCATTTGCGAGATGACCTGCAATTTGAGCTCCCATCACACCGGCACCAAGAACTGCAACTTTTTCAATATTTTGAGACATAATTTCCTCTATCGTTCAATTATGGTTGCAATACCTTGTCCGGAACCGATACACATAGTGGCAAGTCCAGTTTTGGCATCCTGTTGTTCCATCACATTTAGCAAGGTTGTAATGATGCGTGCACCCGAACATCCTAGGGGATGTCCCAAAGCAATAGCACCACCATTCAAATTCACTTTTGATTGATCCCAACCACCGTTTTGAATCACATATAAGGATTGAGCTGCAAACGCTTCATTCAATTCAATCACATCCACATCATCCAAGGAAAGTCCTGTTTTTTCCAACACTTTATCAGTAGCAGGAATTGGGCCAATCCCCATTCTTTTCCAATCCACGCCGGCAACAGATCTACCTTTAATAGTGGCTCGGACCTTAAGTCCATTTGTTTCCGCAAATTCTCGACTTGTAATCAATATAGCGGAAGCACCTATAGAAATCGGGCTGGAAGTAGCCGGAGTGATGGTCCCATTTTCTATAAAAGCAGGGTTTAAACTTTGGATCTTTTCCAGATTTGGTTGTCTCGGACCTTCATCTTTATCAATAGTGACTTCGCCATAAACATCAATAGGAATAACCTCATTATCGAATCGACCATTCGCCCAGGCATCCAAAGCTTTGTTATGAGATTCCACAGCAAACTCCTCCTGGGCATCTCTGGAAATATTTCCCTCTTCAGCTAAAGTTTCTGCTGTCTCTCCCATACCGATATAATATTCTTGTTCAGCTAATTCCGGGTGAAAATCAGGATTGAATCCACCCATAGGTACAGAGAACATATCTTCTATTCCTGCGGCAATTCCAACATCAATATCGCCTGATTCAATTTTGGTACTAATTTGATGAACTGCATCCATGGAAGAGCCACAGAATCTATTAACCACAGAACCACCCGTTGTCTCCGGAATATTTGATAGGATGGTCACACCTTTAGCCATGAGCATTCCCTGTGGACCTTCCGGGAAGGCACATCCTAAAACAAAATCTTCAATTTTATCGGGGGAAACATTTTCATTCCGGGCCAACAATCCTTTTACCACTTGGGCGGTGAGATCATCCGGGCGAATTCCAACCAAATCCCCATTTTTTATGCCAATGGGTGAACGAACAGCATCAATAATGACAGATTTAGACATAATTATTCCTTATGAACGGTTTTCACGGTGGAATAAAAAATCATTCAAATCGAAATTCTCAATTTGAATTTGAGATAATTTTCGAAGCTTTTTTTCTCGTTTTGTAAAATAGGGTGATAATATTTTTAGTAAAGATGTTTTCATGATTGCTTTCCTTTTAGAATGGGTAATTATTTTGAGTGTACATATAGTCAGCCAAAGATTGTTTAAGAGAAATTATATCTGTGGTAAGTGTCATTTGAGACTCTAACTGGATAATAGTACCCTTGAAATTTTCAGGGATTGTTTCCATGAAAATCTTGTTTAAACAGATATTAGATAAGGATTTCACTTCCAGTAAAGATTCAGCCGTGAAAATTCGTGCAATAACCGAACTCATATTTGAAATACCATTGGAAGATTGGCTTTGTCTTGCACGGGAGATGACTGAACCGGAAGTATAAATGTAGATAAAAATATCTGCCAATGCTTCGCTTAACTGTTGCTCGTGTTTAAGATCCTGACCATATTCGCATAATGCTTCCTGGAAGACCATGGATGCCAATCGTTTAGCTGATTCAAGTGCAAATTTTTCTAGGTGAAAAATATCTTCTGTTATGTGGGGAGTTTCTGTTGATAAGAAATCATCCAAGTCCCTTAAATAATCTCGGAGAGAAATTTCTTCCATAAGGACTTTTTTCATCATATATCCAGTCACAATTGCACGGTTTATTTCATTGGTTCCTTCCCAGATTCGATTGATTCTATCATCTCGGTAAGCCCGAGCCGTCGGATATTCTTCTGTAAATCCATACCCACCATGTATTTGGAGTGTTTCATCCACAACTAGGTCTGATGTTTCGCTACCAAACACTTTTGCCATGGATGCTTCAACTGCGAATTTTTCCGTGGCTTCGCCCATTTTAATATAATAATTCGGTTCAGATTTATCCAACCCATCTATAACTCCTTGAATAAGCCCAACTGTTCTGTATAGCATAGAATCCGCTGCATAAATTCGAACCGTTAGGTCAGCAATCTTCCCTTTTATGGCATCAAAATTGGCAATGGGTTGGCCAAATTGTTGTCGGCTTTTCGCATAACTAATGGCATACTCAAGTCCTAATTTAGAACCACCTATACAGGCAGCCGCTAATTTATACCGACCTACATTTAATGCATTAAATGCAATGGTAGCACCTTTCCCTACTTTGAAAAGAAGATTCTCAGCCGGAACCATAGCATTGGTGAATTTTAAAGGCGTGGTGGAAGATCCTTTCATTCCCATTTTCGTCTCTTCTGCGCCTACATCAAATCCTTCTGTGTCTCGATCAATTATAAATCCTGAAAATTTATCCCCATCTACCTGTGCAAGAACTGTAAAAATATTAGCCCAACTGGCGTTACTGATAAATTGTTTATCGCCATTTAGAATATAATATTTTCCATCTTCGGACAAAACAGCAGTGGTTTTACCTGCCAAGGCATCTGAACCAGCTGAAGGTTCAGTTAAGGCATAGGCACTAACCCATTCACCAGTCATCATTTTGGGAAGATATTTTTCTTTTTGTGCAGGGGTTCCATAGAAAACAATTCCCATACTACCAATTCCTGTCTGAACAGAAAAGGTGCAAGAAAATGATGGAGATCCGCCACGAGCCATGCCCTCCATAACAATACAAGATGTGATTTTGTCCAGTTCAGTTCCGCCGTATTTTTCAGGTGTATCCACGCCAATTAATCCCAATTCACCCATTTCCCGGAGTAATTTCAGGCTTAAATCCTTGTCTAATTTGTCAATAGCCTCAACATTGGGAAGAATACGATCTTTAGCAAATTCCTGAATCATTGTATCTATATCTTGATGGTCCTCTGTAAATGTTTCTCTGCAAAATACTTTTGTTTTAGCAACAGGGGAGGTTAGCCATTGCCCACCGGATTTTATTTTAAGTTCTTTTCTGTCCGTCATTATGTTTTCCTATTTTTTACTCCAGCAAGGATGAATTCTGAAATGGTATGAATATATTCATGTGCCTCTACACCAGATTTATTAAAGAGAGTAAACCAGTTGATTCCTTCAATATTGATCAAGATTGAAAGGGCAGTGATTCGTGGATTCACATTTTTGAATTCCCCGGAATCCACACCATCTTGAATGATTTTTACAATGTATTCTAAAAATTCTGAATAAACCTTTTGAAGTTTATCATTAAAATCAGAATCTCTTCCACTCAAAGACCAGAATTCAACTAGTATTTTAAAAGCAGCTGGATCTTTGTCAAACTGTTTTATGAAGTAATCAAAAAGACCTTTCAATTGTGCAGAAGCAGTAGAATGCTTCTCAAGGTTTTCAATAAACCCTGAATTATAATTTTTGACCCAATGATCCACTAATGACAAATATACTTCTTTCTTCGATTTGAAATACCAATATATGGCGCCCTTTGAAAGTTTGGATGATTGGACAATATCGTCCATGCGACTTCGTTCGTATCCCTTCTCTACAATGACGAATAATGCGGCTTTTAAAATCTGATTTTTTCGTTGATCTTGTTTCTCTTCATTCATATATAGACTGACTGGTCGGTATATAATAATGCAAAATAGGATTTAAATGCAATTTAATTATTGGATTAGTTGTTTAAAAATTTGGCGAATGAATGATAAATTATTATTCATTCAAGCGACCTAGACGACGATATTTTTCTTTGTATTTTTCCCAGAGATTTTTTTGTCTGTCGCTCAAGTCCACTTCTCGTCCTTGAATAAAGGCTTTTGTGGGATTGGTAGTCTGGATAAGGGGGTGCGTGTCTGCGATAAAGAAAGTTGCATCTTTACCCGGCTCTAATGATCCGACGTGTTCGTCAACACCTAAAATTTCAGCAGCCGATAAGGTTATAGCGCGAATTGCCTCACTTTTAGGGAGTCCCCAAGCGGCTGCGCGCATGGCCTCATTGGGAAGTGTCCTCACATGTCCATCAAAGGGGTAACCTGGATCGGTCGAGATACAAAATCGGACACCTGCTTCATGGAGCATTGCTGGAACTTTATACGGCGTATGGATAGGCTCATACCTCCGCCGTGGTGTTGTTTGTACACTCAAAAGAATAACTGGAATATTATGTTTCACTAGTAATTCAGGATTTCTCCAAGCATCCCATCCGCCAACAATAACAATATTGAAATCATGTTTATTTGCCCATTTTACCGCTGCTTCAATTTGTCGTATATCATTTGCATGAATATGAATCGGTTCTTTATGAATAATAAAAGGCACCATAGATTCAAGCCGAAGGTCAGATTGCTGTTTTTGTTCTGCTTTTCGCTCTCTTACAGTTCTTCGTTGATGATAAGCTCGGACATCTCTTACAAGTCGATCAATATCACGAATGGCCTTATTATATTTATCACGTTGGTCTTTTTCTTTCTTTTTAGCATCTTTTCTAAAATTAAGACGCATATTTGGCCAATTTAGATTCAGTGCTGTTGGGTGTTTTAATGTGGCATCTTCCCAGGTCCAGCCATCCAGCATCATGACTGATGATTGACCTGAAATTCGTCCAGATGAAGGGGCAGAATTAACGATGAGTACCCCGTTTGAACGTGTTACGGGAATCAAATCTGAATCAGGATTATAACTTACATTTGCCCGAACATTTGGATTATTTTCTCCAATTTCTGAATAATCGTTGGTTTGTTTTACAAGACCAATTTCCGTTAAACCGATACGTGTATATCCCGCAATGTATCCAGGAACTACATGTTTACCGTAAATATCATACACATCCGTTTCAGGAGAGGGTTGTATCATTTCCTCAATAGTAACAATTTTTCCATTAGCAAACAGGAGATCATGCCCTTCAAGAATTTCGCCAGATATCGTATGAAGCGTTCCACCTTTTAATAATATTGGTCGCTTTTGGGCTGTACCAGGAATTTGGTCATTTGCAAAAAGGAAAGAAATGAAGAGAATTGATAGTATATATCTCATTAATTCACCTCCCATCCAAATAGATGATTGTCACCTATTTCACAATTGTGTCCATGGTGAGGAGATGCACCGTTTGGCTTCATTTCTTTCCCCCCGGAACTGGATGGGGTAGATAAAATTTTCTGGATTAAATCTTGTCGAATATTTTTATCACGTTCTTCCAATTTATCATTTTCATCAACGGAGAAAAAGCGGGTGCCCTCGATCCAGGTTTCTTGTACATGTGAATAAATATCTAAAGGTGCTCCATCCCAGATCACAAAATCAGCATCTTTACCTTCTTCCAAAGAACCGACCCATTTGTCGATCCTCAACTGTTTTGCCGGATTAAGGGTAACGAATTTCAATGCATCTTCTTCTTCAAGTCCTCCATACTTGACTGCTTTAACCGCTTCCGTATTCATTCGTCTCGCTAATTCATCATCGTCAGAATTAAAAGAAACTAGAACATCATTTTTTGCCATTAAAGTTCCGTTATAGGGGATAGCATCAATCACTTCATACTTATACTGCCACCAATCGGAAAAAGTAGATGCGCCAGCACCATGTTCTGCGATTCGTTCTGCAACTTTATATCCTTCAAGCACATGTTGGAAAGTGGCAATGGTAAAACCAAAATCTTCCGCAATTCGAGTTAACATTAAAATTTCATCCTGACGATATGAATGGCAGTGAAGGAGTCGTGTCCCTTCTAATATTTCTGCCAGAGCCTCTAATTCCAGATCTATTCTTGGTGGAACATTTTTCCGTTGTGATTTAGAGTTTCGATCATAAGTTTTATGACGATGACGATAGTCTTGTGCTGCTCGAAAAGCATCGCGAATGACTTGTTCAACACCCATTCGGGTTTGGGGATAGCGTTTTCCTGGCCAATTTGCTTGTTTTACATTTTCACCCAACGCAAATTTGATTCCTTGCGGCGCTTTCTTAAATAATAAATCTTCTGGCCCAGCCCCCCAACGAAGTTTGATCACAGCATTTTGTCCACCAATTGGATTTGCTGATCCATGAAGTACATTGGCTGTAGTGAGTCCCCCACCCAATTGCCGATATACATTAATATCATCTGCAAAAAGAACATCCTGAATTCTTACTTCGGCAGTTACGGCCTGAGCGCCCTCATTAATAGAGGAAGCAGCAGAATGGCTGTGGCAATCTATTAGCCCAGGCGTTACATGTTTTCCAGTGGCATCTATGACCAGTGCACTCCCCTGAGTTACCGTAATATCTGGTGCAATTTCCTTTATTTTCCCATCCACGAAAAGAATGTCCCAATCTTCAAGAACACCTTTCGGCCCGCATGTCCAGATTGTAGCATCGTTTACTAAAACAGCATTGGGTGAAGTCATGTCATCGTAAAGACCATAAGCCCCTTCCGGATAAAATATTTGAGCATTGCTAGCTACGTCCGGTGTCCTTGGCTTTGGCTCCTTTTTCCCGGTTCGATTTGCCGAGAATTGGAATTTTTGCCCGGAACCATCGTATGCAAAACCTGTTATTTCGTCAGGAGATAATTGACCATTAAATGCCAAGACCCCTTTAAATCCCAGTAATTTTCCATCCAATGAAAATGAAATATCTGATTCATAAATATCGATATTTCTAAGTTTTATTTTTTCTTCTCCCGCTGTAATAGAACCACCTAGCTTTCCGCCGAAAGTTGGTTTACCTTTTCCATTCCCTTTGGTTTTTTTTACTTTTGGCAGAGAAAATTCTAATACATACTCTTTTTTATTAAGATTTAGTGCCCATGTTCCCTTAGCGTTTAACTGAAATCTTGGAGCCATAAAATTTTCTTCACCAGCTAGCCAAAGAGAAATAATACGGGATTTTGGATCAAAATAATCACCGTCAGTCACAACAAGATTTGCCATATATCCTGGCTGTATTTTCCCTAAAGTTTTGCCTACACCCATGGCTTCAGCAGGGAAGGTTGTGAGCGCTGCCAATACTACGTCCCGCGGTAAACCTCGATCAATAATCTTTTGCAAATTGGTTCGAAAAACTGTTTTCTTTTTCAATGGGCTAGAAGTGAAACAAAATTGCATTCCGGCATCATATATATTTTTAAAATTATCTGGAGCCATATCCCAATGCTTTAATTGTTCTGTCGAATACTGAAGCGCTATGTAAGGATCCGTCACCTTTGGTTTTGAAGGGAACTCCAATGGTAAAATGATAAAAGGGTTCCCCGTGGTTATTTTCTCCAAGCGTCTGTATTCGAATCCACTACCATAAATCCAAGGATTCAAATTGAATTCTTTTGCAATTTTTAAAGCTCGAAGTACACCGTGTTCTTCACGAGTTTTAAAAAGCATAGGTCGACGACTTGCTCTGAATTCTTCAAGGGCTGCAAGGGATGGATTTAGTGGTATGGGTTCATTTTCTTTAGGGAATTTCTCAACAATTCCTATGGCTCTTCCGTACCATTCTGCATCTAAAAGAGATTGTCGTATAAAAGCAATAATTCCTAACAAGGAATGGGGATAGGTTTCACCCCATCCACCAGTTTTAAAGGTCATGATTTGGGCAACGTCTTTGGCGACGGACACATTATTATTATTTAAAATAACCAGATCGGATTTCCCTTTAAAAATGCCTTTTTCAGGAACGACATGGGCAGCTGTGATTCCGATAGATCGAAGCGCTTTAAGGTCCTTCTCCTTAATCTTCAGGTCATTTTTTGCTCTGTATTCTGGTCGCATTTTATCATTCCAATGGTCATCAGGACTTTTGACTTTTTCATCTTTTTTAACTTCCAACCAGCCATCAATGAAACCTGCATACACATTGGCACCCTCTAGGTCAATCTCGTACGCATCACTGGGAACTTGAATATAGCGACCAACTTTTTCGATTTTTCCATTCCGAATAACTATGGTGCCATCTTTGATAAAATCACCGGGCTCCGTATGAATCATACCATGGGTCAATGCCCATACACGTGGTTTATTTGAATGGATGTCTTTTACAGGTTCTGTCTGCGAAACTGCTAAGGATAGGATTAATATAAAATTGAGAAAATTTTTCATCAAAAGTTTGGCCCTTTCAGTTGATATTTTTCAATAAAATTTGTGATGTAATGATATGTGTCATTGATATCATCAGAAATATGGAACAGGTTTAAATCTTTCTTTGAAATAGTACCCACATCTACTAGATAATCCCAATTAACCACATTTTCCCAAAATTCTTTTCCATATAACACAATGGGTAATCGTTTTTTGATCTTTTGAGTTTGAATTAATGTTAAGCATTCCATCAGTTCATCTAATGTACCAAATCCTCCTGGCCAAACAACAAGGGCTTTTGCCAAGTATAGGAACCAAAATTTACGCATAAAAAAGTAATGAAATTTCATATCAAGATCATTGGTTATCCATTCATTTCCGAATGCCTCGTGTGGCAGAGAAATAGTGAGCCCAATATTGATTCCACCCGCTTCTGCAGCACCACGATTAGATGCTTCCATTATCCCGGGTCCGCCTCCAGAACAAATAATGTACCGACGTTTAGTCCCTTTTAACCCCTTACTCCATGTTGTGAATTTGCTAGCTAGTATCCGGGCATCTTCGTAATAGATGCTCATTTTCAAATCAGATTTCAATCGTTTGATTGTTTGCTTGTCCACATTCTTGGGTGCATTATCTAAAGCGTTTTGTGCATCCTTTTTGGAAAGGGTACGAGCAGAACCAAAAAATACAATGGTATCTACAATTTTATTTTGTTGAAACCGTTGAAGTGGTCCGTAATACTCGGATAAAATTCGAACTGATCGACCTTGATCGCTTCCTAAAAAATCGGGGTTATAATAGAAGCGTTCTTTATTTAGGT
>CAZYLQ010000022.1:0-17233 GCA_964648395.1 uncultured bacterium
ACTGTGGATTAAAGAATGAATTCCTATAAGATGAAATAATTAGTTCTGTTGCACCCTTACTTGCGCTATAAGGATCATAACCCCCCATAGGATCAGTTTCTTTGTACGCATAACTCAATTCCCTATTTTGATAGCACTTATCACTTGTTATAACAACACAAATTGCTAAACGAGATGTAGGTTGATTCTTTATCGATTCCAATAAATTAACAGTGCCCATCACATTGGTTTGGATAGTTTTTTGTGGTGCATCATACGAGGTTTTTACTAAAGGTTGGGCTGCAAGATGAAATACGATTTCAGGGAAGTGTTCATTCATTGTATTCTGCAAATTTTTGGAGTCGTTGATATCTCCTATAATATGCGTAATTCTTTTTTCTAATCCAAGAGCATCAAATAAAGATGGAACTGTTGGTGGTTCTAAAGAATAACCAATTACATTTGCACCAAGATCACAAAGCCATTCTGTTAACCAAGAACCCATAAATCCAGTATGTCCAGTAACGAAAATTGTCTTATCTTTAAAAATCCCATTAAATATGTTAGATGAAGTCATTTTACCAAACCTTCCAAGGTGCTTTTTTTATATTCCACAAGTTTTCCAAATGTCTTTTATCCCTCAGAGTATCCATTGGAAACCAAAATCCATTATGCTTAAAGGCAGTTAATTTTTGTTCTTTTGCTAAAGTTTCTAATGGGGTTCTTTCCAAAATAGTCATATCACCATCCTGTAAATAATCAAAAACTTCCGGCTCAAAGACAAAAAATCCTCCATTTATCCAAGAAGAGTCACCTCTATGTTTCTCATGGAATTCTGAAACATAATCCCCTGATATGTTTAGTACACCAAATCTTTCTGGAGGGTGAATAGCTGTTAATGTAGCTAAAGATTTTTTTTCTTTATGAAATGAAATTAGATTATTGATATTGATATCACTAAGGCCATCGCCATAGGTTACACAAAAAGTGTCATCTATATGTTCTTGAATTCTTTTTATTCTACCGCCAGTCATTGTGTCCAAACCTGTATCAATTAATTGAACGTTCCACGGTGCGGAATCATAATTACTAAAGAATTTTTTGATAACATCACCTTTGTAACCTAAACAAATAATGAATTCATTAATTTTATAATAAGAATAAATTTTCATAATATGTAATAAAATTGGCATTCCACCTATTTTGATCATAGGTTTAGGCTGTGTATCAGATTCTTCTGAAATTCTAGTTCCAAGACCGCCAGCAAGAATAACTACTTTCATTTTACAACAGCGTCTTTTGTGAGGCTATTAAAGATTTTACAATAAGTATTACATTAGAATTTATAATTAACAAATTTTTTACATTCTGTATGGGATTTTTGTATATCGGTTTTGCAATATCGTTCATAATTCTTCTAATCACTAATATTGCATTTGTACTAATCAATATTTATTTATGGATAATTGGAGATCACGCAATAGTTACTTCTGGAACAAACCTAATTGAGATATTATATTATGCACCATATTTTAAATGGATTGTTTTATCTGATGTAATATGGTTAAGTTTGGGATTTTTATTTGCTTTAACGCGTAAAAGATACAAAACTGATCAACATTTCTACTTGGACAGTGAAAAAATCAGTAACCCAATAATTACTGTTATTATACCAACTTATAATGAAGAAAACAACGTTGAAAAAGTAATTAAAAATTTTCAATTAGAAAAAAATGTGAAGAATGTTTTAGTGATTGATAATAATAGCACAGACAAAACCGTAGAAATAGCTAAACAATGTGGTGCAATAGTAATAACAAAAGAAATTAACAAAGGATTTGGTGATTCATGTATAGTAGGTCTTAATGAGGCATTAAAAACTGATGCAAATATTATTGCACTGACAGAATGTGATGGAACATATAGCGCTTCTGATTTACAAAAAATGATACCATATTTAGATAACTGTGAAGTTGTTTTAGGTACTAGATTAATTCAAGTATTAGTTGAAAAAGAAAATCAAAATGGAATGTTTAACACATGGGGAAATTACTTTATCGCAAAATTAATTCAGCTAAAATATTTCAGCTTGCTGCACATGGGGGTAGTGTCTTTGACAGATGTAGGATGCACATTTCGATGTATACGTCGTGATGGCTTAGAAAAAATGATTGAGCAGATAACCAATGATTATGATAAGAAAATTGACAAAAACGGATGGCTGATAATTCCTTATCTAAATATGATTGCAATTCAAAAAGATCTTAAGATTGTTGAAGTTCCTATCACATTCAAAAAACGTACTGGCGGTGCATCAAAATCAGGCGCAGAAAGAAAATCTAAAGGTCTTTTATACGGACTGAGATTTATCTGGTTTGTACTAAAAGCCTAAATCTCTAATTATTGATGATTTTTGCATTGCCAAAGAAATTTTTTTTCCTATTTGGGGTTTTAATTTTTTATGTTATTTTTATAGCGTACTCTGACTTTCAAGAATTTTCAATTAACATATCTCAGTTTGATTTTTCTTATTTGCCAATTATTCTAGCATTTGTTTTCTCAGGAATAATGATTAAAAGTCTAAGACAACAGTTATTGTATAAACAAATTGGTGTTTTTATATCATTTAAAACTGGAATTTTATTATTTATTTCAGGGTTAAGCATGGAAGCTACTCCTGGCGGTTCGGGTGAATTAATCAAGTCATATTATCTAAAAAAGAAATTTGGCTATCCACTAGCAAAAACTTTTCCAACGGTAATAATGGAAAGATTACTGGATCTTACAGGAATTACTGGAATATTATTAATTGTCGGGTTATTACTTGATAATTATAGCATTATCTCATTGATGTTGATTTTGCTTTTTACTCTATCACTAATTTTTGCATCAGGTAAAAAGAAAAAACTTTTTAATTTTCTATTATTTATCATAGAAAAAATTCCTATTTTGAAAAAACAAGCTTCAAGTTTTTCAGAATCTTATCAAGTTTTTGGCGAACTCACGTCAGGTAAAATTATGACAAAGACATTGGGTCTTTCTTTTTTTGTTTGGATGACTGACGCAATAATGATATATTTTATTTTTATAGGTTTTAATTTGAATTTTGATATTATTTTTTCAACATTTTCAATGTATAGTTCTTTATTGTTGGGAGTGTTAACTATGATACCTGCAGGTATTGGTGTAACTGAGGTTAGTTTTGTGGAAATCTTGAGGGGTGAAGGAGTAGATACGGCAACATCCACCTCACTAGTAATATTATTTAGGTTAGTAACAATTTGGTTCTTGACAGTATTAGGTTTTTGTGCAACCAGGTATTTCTTAAAAAATAATTAATGTTAAGAATCCAGACTCTTTTTGTGTCATCATTATTATACTAATAACTATTTGACAAAATATGGTTTTTCTCGTTGCTGAACTTGGTGTAAATTGGAATGGTGATTTTGAATTGGTACAAAAAATGATGTTAAACGCAAAAACATTAGGATGTAATGCTGTGAAATTTCAAGCATTTAATGAAACAATATTGGGTAATCATCCACAACTATCTCTATTAATGAAATCTGCGATTACTGAAGAGAATATTGAAAGAATTGATAAAATTGCTAATGATATTGGCATAGAATGGTTTTGTACTCCAATGTATCCTGAAGCTGTTTCATTTTTGAATCCATTTGTAAAGAGATTTAAAATTCGTGAATTGGATGGGAGAGTATTATTAAAAGATCAACAAACACCGTTAATAGAAGCGGTGATTAACACTGGCAAAGAAATTTTTGTAAGTAGTGAAAAGTCGCCTAAATTTTGTAAATATTATCACAATTCCAATATTAAATGGCTGTACTGCGTTCCAAAATATCCCTGTAGCCTCGATGAAATTAATTTTAAAGAAATTTCTAACTTCCATGGGTATTCCAATCATTGTACTGATGTTAATGCACCTGTAACTGCTGCAATTTTAGGTGCTAAGATAATAGAAGTTCATGTAACTGTGGATAAAACAAAAGACTATGTTGATAACAATGTTAGTTTTGATTTTTCTGAACTAAAACTACTTATAAACAAAATTAAGGAATTAAATGAAAAATAGTTAATGAAATGTGAATAAATAATGAAGCCAATTTGTATAATTACAGCACGAGGTGGTTCGAAAGGAGGTCATTATGACAAAAGTTGACAAAGTTCTCTCTACGAATTCAAAAATTAATAAATTGTACGAAAATAAATTTCCCATTCTAATTACTATCGGGTTCTTTTTAATGATGTCTTATCTTGCATTTTTTCATAATATAATCTGGGGTGGATATGATACTGATGGAATACATTATCTAAATTTTGGCAAGGCGATCTTAGAAGGGAATGGAACAGATGTTAAGGTGCTTAATGGTCAAATTGGCGGCCCAATTTTATTTGCCTTTCTAGAATCCATTACTCCTGATACTTTTGCTACAGTGAAAACTATTGCTATTCTAAGCGGCAGTGGAATTGTTTTATTATCATTTTTTATCACAAGAAATATTTTTAACTATAGAATTGCAATTTTAACTCAATTATTTATTGCATTTAATCCAATGTTACATTATATTTCAATTCAGGCATT
The DNA here is from genome assembly GCA_964648395.1 of uncultured bacterium. GTDB lineage: Bacteria > Fidelibacterota > Marinisomatia > Marinisomatales > UBA1611. The sequence goes on from CAZYLQ010000022.1 coordinate 4,583, forward strand.
AAATGAACTACTTCCAATTTTTATCATATTTGTTTCGTTGTATGTGGTCACAAAAAAGGAATTGGGTTTTTTTGATTACACTATTATAGGAATTTCATTAGGATTAGCATCTTTATTCCGTTTGCAGGCAATATTTGTTCTATTTCCAATTCTTATTTTTATTTTATTAAGAAATAAAAAAACCATAAAAAACACTTTGAATCTATTAACTATTTTGATTTTTTTCTCGCTTGTATTCAGCCCACAGATTTTATATAATTTGTCAACTCATGGAGTAATTTTAGATTCAGGAATTAATTATTACGTTGGAAATCTCTACGCTTTTCAAAACCCTGATTGGCATAATGAAATTCTTTCTCAAGATCACACTACTAGTTTATACTCAGTAATTACACTCGATTTTAATTTATTTTTAGAAAACTATTTTTATAATTTGTCCACACATAATTTTGATAAATTATTTAATTTTGGGATCAATTCTATGGAAAGTCTTTCAATTGTTACCTTAATTCCTTTCTTGGGATTAGTATTCTTTCTTGGTGGGCTAGGTTATCTTATATATAATAAACAAATTTTTACAAAAAATTTTCTGCCTTTGTTAATTTTGCCTCTACTTTACTTCCCACTAATTTCCATAATCCCCATTTATCGTTCATTTCATCTTCTGCCAATGTGGTTGCCAATAATAATAATATGTGTATTATTCATTGTCTATGTTATTCCTAAAGGATTTTCTATCAAACAAAATTCTTTGATAAAAACTAGTTTTAATAAAAATCAAAAATTTCATCTATCTTCTGTGATTATTGTAATTATTATTTTAGCACTAAATTCTGGTTATACTTACAAACTTATTGACGCTACTTATTATGGGAGTACAATTTCTAGTCTGGAAAATGAATTTGCAAATATTTTTCAATCAAGATTGATCTCTGACAACTCTTTGTACGATATTCTTTTAATCTCTGAAATCTTAAAAACTCAATCTGGAATTGAGGAAAGTTATGTAATGGCAACGGAACCTTCCTATTCCTTTTATTCCAATAGTAATTTTATGCGTGCAGTATTTTCTGAAGGAAATTCTGATGATACTATATTAGATTACATTTCAAGAGAAAACTGGAGTGATTCTGAGTTATTTGAATCCAACATACATTCTTTTCCACCAGATCGTCATGACAAATATCATCCACTTCCTGATTATTTGGTTTATCAACCGATTATTAGATATACAGATGAAATATGGTATGATACCGGTGGATCAGAAAAACTAGATGCCCTATTAAACCCAAACGATCCTAGAATTCCAACTAATTTTGAGTTATTGTATCAATCTGATAAAATGCATCTTGTTGTTTATAAAATCCATAAAATTGAAAATTAAATATTTTGTCTTCAATTTTTCGAATTAATTGCCATAATAGTACTGTGCTGAACTTAATATTTCAGAAATAAAAAGAGTGTTAAACATTTGAAATATAAGTTAAAATTCTCTTTTATTCTGTATGATTAGAATATATACGAAGCAGCGCCACATATCAAAAATTACAAAATTTTTGAGTTCGTTGAATATAGAACATCAAATTTATACGATAAAAAATAATCCCTTAATCACACCATTTGATCTAGGTATATCATATTGCTATCCTAAAAAAATCACTGACCCGTTGTTATCAACCCCAAAAAAAGGGTTTGTAAATTATCATCCAGCACCATTACCAATGTATAAAGGTCCAACAGAGCTGGATGATGCCATAAAAAACAAAGAAATGAAGTGGGGCGTTACTGTTCACTATATGGACAAAAATTATGATTCAGGTCCAATAATTCAAATTAAGAAAATCGATTTACATGAACCACCAACATCACCACAAGAATTAGGTGCTCTATCTCATTATTTCTTATTTCAATTGTTTAAAGAGACTGTATTGGATATTTACAGAGGAAATGTTGCAACAACCAAATAAGACATGTTAAGTCAATGCGAAATTTGTTTTTCGATCAATATATGATTTAGTTTAATTGTTTCAAGATGTTTTGCAATTTTTTTTGCCGCATTACCATTACCATAAATTGATGCAGTGGAAAGATACTGTTTTTTCATTTTTAATGCCTTAACAAGTTTATTATGTATTGAAATAACAGAATTATCTTCTGCGTTAAGTACGTTTGATCCTTTTTCTCTATTTTTCTGCCTTATTCCAATATTTACTACAGGAATTTTGAAATAACTAGCTTCGATAATACCACTACTTGAATTTCCAACAAGTACTTTACAGTTTTTTAACATACCTAGGTAGTCGCCTCTAGGAAGTGACTTAAACAACATGAACGATGTATGTGATTTAGAAAATGCTGCCAAATGTTTGAAAATAACATTATTGCCAGCATCTGAATTTGGCGCTATTGTAATTGTAGGTTGGTTTATCATTTGAATAGCCTTTAATGAATTAGTGATTTGATTTTTTGTTCTTTCTATTTGGGTTGTGACTGAATGTTGTACAAATAGTATTTCGTTTCCAGAAAATTTAAAACCATATTTTGCTTCTAATGTTTTTTTATCAGTTATCTTATTATTTTTTATCTCGTCTACCGCAGGAGACCCCGTAAAAAACACATATTTTGGGCTTTCGCCCATTCTAAGAATTCTTTCTTTACTTTTTTGTGATGTGGCAAAATGAATATTGGATATTTTTGTTATTGCATGTCGTGTATATTCATCAATTCCTCCTGATCTGTCACCTCCATGAATGTGAGCATTTGGTATATTCATATGATATGCAGAAATGGCCGAAGCTAACATTTCATCTCTGTCACCTAATATCACATTAATATCAGGCTGAATTTTGTTAAAAAAATTTGAAAATTCTACAACTGCTTTTCCCATAGCCTTGGACACAAGATGTTTTGAATTTCCTTTCGGTAACATGTTAAAAGATGCAGATATTTTAAATCCGTCTTTTTTTATTTCGTTAATTGTTAATCCATATTTTTTTGAAAGGTGCATTCCAGTCACAATTAAGAAGAGATCTAAATTTTTACTAGACGAAATCTCGCTTAGAATGGGTCGGAGAAGACCATAATCAGCCCTTGCTCCCGTTGTAACAGTAATCTTTCTTTTTTTCATAATATTTCAAAAAACTCCATATTGTACTAGTGTTCCTTCAAAATCTTCATCCATACTCATTTTCTAATTCATCTAGGTTAAAATTTCTTATTATGTTAAGTGCGTAAGTGAGTTCAATAATACACTCAATTCAATGATTTTTTTAGATTGTATTCTGCATAACAAAATCTAAAGATAATCATGTACTGAATTTATATAATTTAAAACTGGTAAAATTTTGTGGAAGCCCACAATCCCAAACGAATGAAATTTACTAGTTTTGATGAATCAACTTCCATTGAAACTCTTTTTCAAAAACCTAGTACAGTTAATATGCTTGAAAAAAAAAATACATCCGCACAAATCCCTCGTGGTGGAGGTTGGTCATATGCAGCAGCAAGTTTTGGTAAAAATGTTCTTGTAACTGATACTACATTATTTAATAAAATCCTGGAATTTGATGAAACAGAAAAAACTGTTGTTGTTGAATCAGGTGTAACGTTACGACAATTACTAGAATGGAGTATAACAAAAAAATTATTTTATCCTGTTTTGCCTGGGTTTCCTGAAATAACTATTGGTGGTTGTATTGCTGGCAATGTTCATGGCAAAAATCCTTTGAAGGATGGTACATTTAAAGAGCATTTACTTTGGATTGAGCTTTATCATCCCAGACATGGATACCAAAAAATTGAGCCAAATTCACAAATTTTTGATGCAACATGTGGTGGTATAGGATTAACTGGGTTTATTACAAAAGCTAAACTACAATTATACTCGTTACCCTCAGACAGGATCAAAATTGTACCTACTGCAGTTAATTCTTTAAAAGACGCTGCTCTGATTTTAGAAAAAAACAAAGATGCAGATATTGCTTATAGCTGGCATAATGGTTCTTCTTATGCACATTTTGAAGAAGGTGTTGTACGAATTTGCTCATTTGAGAAAGGATTTCATGAAAAGGAATCTTTCATACCTACAAATCCATCAAGATTACCGAAATCCTCATTTCCAAAATCTTTCTGGGGAAAATTTACTACTGCACGAGTTAATTCATTTGGCAGAAATATTGAGTTAAAACAGGGTATAGTTACAAAAAATATCTTTCGGGGATTTTTCCCATTCACTCAAAAAGCAAAATGGTTCTATTTTCTTTACGGTGGTGAAAGATTTCGTGTTTATCAAGTTTTAGTGCCAAATGAAAATATTAAAAAATTTCTAGACGACTTAACTGAATTAATTAAAGAACTTAAACCAAATTTAACAATTATTGTCCTAAAACCATTCCGTGGAGATCAAAAATTCTTACAGTTTTGTGGTAATGGCATGTCTGTTATATTAGAAATTAAAAATTCAATTAGCGATCTAAATTTCTTGTCAAAATTAGACGAACTTGCTATATATCATCATGCTATCCCATATATCATTAAAGATTCACGCCTATCTAAAAGAATAACAGAAGAATGTTATCCTGAATATGTTCAGTTTAAAGAATTTTTAAAAAAAATTGATCCAGATAGAATTTTTAAATCCGAAATATCCCAAAGACTAGATCTGTGAAATTTGTAATTATTATTTTTGAAAAATTATTAATTGGGATAAAATTTATGATACATCTCAATATTCTTACTAAACCAATTGTAAGTTTTAATTAAACCATCCTTAATTGAATTTTTTGGTTCCCATTTCAAAATTTGTTTTGATTTTTTAATATTAGCAACATTCTTGCCGCCTGTTTTATCAAACTCTCTAATTTTATCATTATTCCCCCATGAAATATTTAATTTTTCATTACTAATATCTTGTAATATTTTAACAATTTGTTTTAGCGAATACCCTTTTCCTGTACCGATGTTAAAAATTTCTCCAACTGGTGATTTTTTCCTAGAACCTAGTAATAAAGCATCAATTACATCATCAATGTATATCAAATCTCGTACCGTATTTTTCGAAGTTACATTTACTTTAGTTTTATTTATCATCGAGTACATTAGATCAGAAATTAATCGTCCAGGCTCATCATATCTACCATATGTAGAAAAAATTCTAAAGCTAATTGTTGGTAAATTTTTTTCACTTGCAAAATATTGAGAAATATTTGTCTGAGCATTTTTGGTAATTCCATAAAATGTTCTAGGGTTAGGCATGTCTGTCTCTTTTAGAGGTTCTTTTTTTGAGCCATATTCAAAAGCGGTGCCTATATTCACAAATTTTTGCAGATCATTGTATCTAGATAATGATTCTAACAAATTATTTGTTCCAATCAAATTAGTTCTTATCACATTCTCATAATCCTTTTGATATGGATGTATTCCATATGTTGCGCTGTGATAAACAACATCTGGTTTGATTTCTTTAATTTTGTTAAAAAGATCTTTTTTGTTTAATATATCTACATATTTTATTTTGGATTTTGAGATTTCATGATTGACACGCCAAAGATCTGTTTTTTTTCTAACCAATAATGTAACATCATTTTTTGATTGTGATAATTTATTAGCTAAATTAGCTCCAATGAATCCACCTGCTCCTGTGATTAAAATACTTGTCATGTTATTTAGAAAAATAAACCAAGTTATATAATTAAATAATTGACTGTTTTGTGAAATAGTACTTGGAGTCGATAAAAAAGAGTTTTGATGGAGGTTTTTCTGAAAATCTATATTTTGATGATGATTTTGAAAAAGACTTTATTGATGAAAAAGGGTTTGATGAATGGACAAACTATAGAAACGATTGGGAAAAATTTTGTAAATTAGAAAAAAAATCTGATTTCCCACCACATCTTGAATTTGAGCTAAATTATTCATGTAATCTAAGATGTCCTATGTGTACTTGGGCTGTAGAAAATGCAGCTGAAAAAAAAGAAGACTGGTTTACATTTGAAGATTATAAAAAAATCATTGATGAGGCCGTTTCAGTTGGAACAAAATCAATCCGACTTTGTTATATCAATGAACCATTAATACGTCAAGATATAGATCAATTCATTGACTATGCTGTAAATGCTGGAATTATTGATGTTTTAATCACAACAAATGGCACCCTGCTTACAAAGGCAATGTCAAAAAAACTTATAGAATCTGGACTAACAAAAATTAACGTTTCTTTAGATGCAATTAGTGAAGAAACTTATGATAAAATAAGAGTTGGTGGAAATCTCAAAACTACAGTAAAAAATATCTATGATTTTCTTGAACTTCGAAAAGAAATGAATAAAAAATTACCAAAAATTCGACTAACATTTGTTGCAAGTAAAATTAATTTTCATGAATATGATTCATTTGTTAATTATTGGAAGGGTAAAGTTGATAGTCTTGGAATCCAACATTTACAAAATCCATTTGGTGAAGGGAGTTTTGAAGATGATAAACGAGGTGAAGAAATTATTCTAAAAAAATCACCCATTCCAGAAAAATTCTGTTGTCCAGAACCATTTAAACGATTGGTGTTAAGAAGTACTGGTGACACTCTTCCTTGTTGCAGTTTTTATGCAGTTGATTTAGTTGTGGGAAATTGGAAAAAAAATTCTTTGAAAACAATTTGGAATAATGATAAAATGGTTGAATTACGCAAAATCCATAAATCTGGTGAATATTATAAAAATAATATCTGCAAAAATTGCATCCATAACGGTACTATAATTTCAGACTAATCAAATCTTTTTTTATATCTATTCCAATTTTTGATAATCATTTCAGCAAAAAATAGATCCAAAGGATTATCGATATCGATATCTTCAATGTTTACTAATATGGGTTTAATTTTTGGTCCATACATCGAATTATATTTTTTAATTGTATTATCCCAAAACGCATAGATTGCTCCAGTTGGGAAATACAAATCTGGATATTTTTGCCTTCTATCATATTTTGTAAAGTTTTGTTTAAATGGTTTCAACAATCCTGATTTTAACCAAAACGCACTAAATGGGTGTTTTTTGATTTTAGACACTGAAATTACACAAGACGATTTAGATTTCCTCAGAATTTCAATTGAATTATCAATTAATCTTGTTGTTCTTAGAGGTGATGTAGGTTGTAAGACTATAATCATATCTGGAATATAATCTTGATTAGTTCTAAGAAATTCAAGTGTATGTTTTACAACTTCAATTGTAGACGAATTGTCTTTTGAGATGTTCTTTGGTCTCAAAAATGGAACTTCAATTCCATATGCTTCAGATATTTTTGCAATTTTTTTGTCATCTGTACTAACTACAATTTTATCTACCAGTTTTGATTTTTTTGCTGCAATAATTGTATATGCAATCAAAGGTTTTCCTGCTAAATTTCGTATATTTTTATGAGGAATCCCTTTAGAACCTCCTCTTGCAGGAATAATTGCTAAAACATTCATGTATTGAATTTACTGTAGACCCAAATAAAGATGTCCGAATTAATATTATTTCTATAATCTTTATCTTAATAATTTTCAAAAAATTCTGCAATTGATTCAATCAAAAAGTCTTTCTCCTCTTTTGTCATGTTTGGATACATTGGAAGAGTTAGTACTTGATCCGATATTTTATTGGTAATAGGTAAATCACTGCTATCTATTTTGAATTTTTTCTGATAAAATGATGTGAGATGTATTGGTGCAAAATAAACCTTAGAAAATATTCTCTTTTCTATAAGGAATTTGTGTAATTGGTCTCTAATTTTTCTATTTTTTAATTGTATTGTGTACATTTGGTATGTATGTTCATATCCATCAGGTACGTTTGGAATCATAATTTGAGGAAATTTTAAAATTCTTGATGAGATGTATTTTGCATTTTCTTGTCTCATTTTGATTAATTTATCAAGTTTATGAATTTGTGAAATTCCAAGTGTTGCAGTAATACTTGACATTCTCCAATTATATCCTAACATTTCATAGTTTGATATTTCTGGATTATCAAAATAACCAGCTTTATCAATTCTTCCATGAGATCTAATGAGTTTTAGTTTTTCATATGTTTCCTTAGAATTTGTAACTGCTGCTCCACCTTCTCCAGTTGTAAGCACCTTATTTCCACAAAAACTGAAAATACTTGAATCTGCTACTTCTCCAACTTTTTTTCCTTTACTTGACGCACCTAATGCTTCAGCTGCATCTTCTATCAAAACAATGTCGTTTTCATTAGCAATTTTTTTAATTTCTGATATTCTACATGGCATTCCTCCATAATCCATTGGAACTATTGCTTTTGTTTGTGCTGTAATGTTTTCAGAAACTTTTTTTGGATCAAGACCAAAAGTTTGTTCTTCGATGTCTGTAAATTTTGGAATTGCATCTACAAAAAGTACCGAATTTGCGGTAGAAATGAATGAAAATGATGGAATTATCACTTCATTATTATGGCCTATTCCATATGCAAGAAATAGTGCATGTAATGCTGATGTTCCAGAATTGAATGTGACACAGTAATCAGTACCTACATACTTTTTGATTTCATTCTCGAATTCTTCAATTTCAGGACCTATAGCCCATTTTGTTCCTCTTTTGATAATTTTTGTGATTAGGTTTAGGTCTTCATCATCTGAATAGATTTTGTATAGGGGAATCTTCCATTCCTCATTATTTTCCTTTTTAGAATTCAATATGCTCACTAAATTTAATATAAATACACATTATACACTTATTTCAATTTAGTAACTTGTTGTCTAAGTTTCCATTCATCATTTATTTTCTTCCAAATTAAGGGTCTACGAAATTTGTCAATTGTTCTATAAAGTGTATTCATATCCATTTCCATATATTCTAAAAATTCTTTTAGATCTCTTGTAGGAAATTCTCCATCATATTGCCGTACAAGATCAACCCCTTCATCACGCGTTAATACCCCATCTCTAATTTGATGCTGTGCGTCAGATGTTGCTCTACCCGTACCAAATTTTATGAATGCCATGTAATAATGAAATCCATCTGTTTTGTCATCTAGACTTGCAAAATCTGTATATGTCCCTTCAGAACGCCCTTCTGGATTTGGTTTGAATCCAGTACTCTTTTTTGCTACATCATAGTGTTTTTGCGGATCCCAAAAATCATAGTAACTAAAATAATGTACCTCAGTATTATTTGATTTTATTTCTTTTAATGGTGGTAAACTATATCGTTGAAGATCTTCTGGTTTCATCCCAAATGGTTTCCAATATTCTGGAGGAAATGAAGTAAATTTAGTTTTTACCATATAATCAAAATCAAACTTGGGTGTATCATACCTTTCAAAACTTCCTCCGTATTCCACATCCCCATCTTCACCAAACATAACCAATGGAATTTTATATCTTACAGCAGTTTGAATTGGAAAGTTTAGTTGTCCATATCCAAATGCTAAAAAATTATCTCCAAACTCTTTGAATGTTATCTGACTTAATTTTTGGTGTACTTTACCATGAGGAGTGCCTAGAACATTATCAAATCCGGATCTTATGAACGCATAAAGATTCTGTTGACCTATGTCTGTGGTTATTGCTGATGCCCATGTAACTGTTAACGGATGCATTCCAAATTTTTCTTTTAGCATTACTGAAACATATGCACTATCTTTGCCTCCACTACCTGGAACTACAACATCCCAAGAGCCATCTTTACTTCTATGTTTATCACATAATTCTTCTAATTCTTTTTCACGTTTATCCCAATCTATGGACGTTCTCTTGAATTCTGCGTATAAACAAGGTGCACATACACCATCTTCATTAAACATTGTTCTTGGTCTTTGGTTTGATAAAACACATTTCTTACAAAAAACAACTTTCTTTTTTGGATCCATCATTCGTAATCCTTTGAAAATCGATGGAATACTTTTACTTGATTTTTTTGCCATATTATTCACTTAGACTTTGAGTATGTAATTCCTATTAATATTAAATTTGTTTATTTTTTTTAATATTTTTTATCCATTTTTCTAATTCTGTTATTATTCTTTGAGTGGCATATCCGTCACCATACTCCTCTTTGACAAATTTATCTATTTTTTCTTTATTTTGATCTGTGAATTCTTTTACATTCTCTACACAATATTCAATTTCATCCTTATTTTTACACTCAAGCGCAAAACCTTCCCTTAGAAACAAATCTCCCATAACTTGAAAATGATTCCATATTATAATTGGTTTTTTCATAACTAATGCAATTGTTGCTGCAGTAGATGTACATGGTGTTATCACAATATCTGATTTTTCAAGGAGATCTACAATATAATCAATTTGACAAAGATTTACATTTTTAAACGGTTCAAGTATATTTTCATATTCTTTATAATTTTCTGAAATTGGATGAATTTTAATTGTGAGTGTTGTATTGGGTGCGTTATCAAATCTATCAGCTATTGCTATGGCTATCTGATTACGTTTTGATTTTGTCCATTTACTACTTCCTTGTAAACCTGAAATATTTGCTGTAATAAATAAAATATTTAATTTATTATTGATTTTTTCTGATAATTGTTTTCTTTTTGCAAAAGCATTATCAAAAACTGGACTGCCCACCGTTACAATATTTTCACGCTTTATTCCTCCTGTGACAAGTAAATTAGCTTGACTCATATTTTCTGCAAATATTATATCCGCTCCAAATTTTGAAAATTTATGAAACCCTTTTTTTGCTTGTTGTCTTCCTATTTGGAAAAACTCCCACATTATTGGAATAGTTTTTACCCAAGATCTATTTACTGTCTTAATTGTTTTTATTAAAAATAATATTTTTTTAATAAAATTCATCCCTCTTGATTTTTTTACATCCTTTTGATCTTGAATGCTTTTAGTTTCAAAGAATTGTCTAATGTATTCTAAAATTTGTATCTTTTTAGCCGTCATGGTCTGTTGCCTAACATCAAAATGATCATTTTCACTGTATCCCTCACCGATACTAAAACTTGGAATTTTTAAAATTTTTTTAGCAATAACAAACGCATAATCTACAACGTGCAATCCAACTAAATGATAAATTGCATCTGGTTTGATTTTTTCACATGTTTCCACGGCATTTTTAAAATCTGACATAAACAGATATTCGTATTGAGGAAACATTGCATTGTGTTTTTGTCCGTAATCATCAGTAATTAACCAATATACTTTAACTTCAATTAGTTTAGATAGGTGTGGAATAATATTATTGAAAAATATGGTTGTACGATTATTAATGTGAGGAAAACTATCGTTGATAACTAGAATCTTAAACACAATGTGGATCTTTATTTGCCATGGCTTTAATAAACTATATTTACTATAATCTTTAGAATTGTCAAATATTCGTGTAACATATTCTGGATTAATTTCACTAATAGGTGGGATAATATCTATTTTTACTGGAATTATTTTTACACTTATAATTACTAGAACTGTTACCCCTGAAGAATATGGAACATGGGGATTGATTGTAGGTCTAATCACTTATGTTTCATTGATCGGTCCTATAATTTCTTATTGGTCAACAAGAGATACTGCGAGAAATATTCAATCTGGTAAAACAGCTATATTGTCAAGTTTACTTCTATCAATAGGAGCAATTTCTATTTACATTCTAATTTCCTACTTTATGGGTAATTATACAAATGTGGAACAAAGTGTTCTATTATTTGCAGCTATTTTGATACCTACTATGTTTGTTAACGGAATTTTAATTGCGATTAATCTGGGATGGAAACCCCATGCAATAAGTTATGGCACACTAGCCTACGGAATTTCTTCAATTCCTCTAGCACTATTTTTAATCTATTATCTAGATTTTGGTGTTGCTGGAATTATTATCTCGGTTTTTCTAGCAAACATAGCAAGCATCTTAATTTTATTTTTTTATGCAAAAGAAAAAATTGTAAACCAATTTGATAAAAAAATTCTAAAAAAATGGCTCAAATTTTCTTGGTTACCAGTATACCCAGGAATTGCAATTTTAGTTGCCGGATTTGACATATCTATTTTTACAATTATTACTGGCTCTGTTGTTGGACTTGCATTTTGGACTGCGGCTCTTGTACTTCCTAGTATGATTTCTCATACAGGATTGATCTCAAGAGCTATTTATGCAAAACTACTTGAAGAAAAGACTGGATTTATGAGTCAGAATTTAACACTTGTATTTTATTTTGGAATTATTTTCACATCTTTAGTAATTACTTTTGCAAGACCAGGTCTATATGCGTTAAATCCAATTTATGAAATTGCAGTTCCAGTTACTATCATATTGTCATTTTATGTATTTCTATCTGTATTTACAAATATTTTTCTACTTTCTCTAGCGGGAGTTGAAAAAGTAGACAAATTTGAAAATTCAACCTTTAAAGATTACATAAAAAGTAAATTATTCTTTCCACAAACAATTAGGCTCATTCAAACAAGCATCTATGTTTCGATTTTAACTGTTGGACTACTAATTCTTGTAGGTTTTGGAAGCTCTGATCAAGAGTTATTACTATTTTGGGCTAGTATTGCACTAGTCACACAAATACCGCTTGTGTGTATTCTTTACTATCTAGTCAGAAAAAATATAACGATAAAACTAGAGATACCAAGTATTATTAAATTTCTATTAACTGCTATAGGTGTATTTGGTCTTAC
>CAZYLQ010000023.1:0-13478 GCA_964648395.1 uncultured bacterium
ATACCATTTATTTTTTTGATCCGTGCGGAAACCGGAATGAAGTTTTCAGTGGTGGTTATTATGTGGATCCAGATTTTGAACCAATTACCTGGACTGAAGATCAATTTGGGAAAGCATTATTCTATTATGAAGGCAGAATCAATGATCAATTTGTGAATAGACATACCTGATGGCTGAGAAATTCCCAGATACTCGTACTGAAGCCCCTGCGTATTTAAATCGGTACTTAAACCGGAAAAATATAAAATCGGGCGATAAATTATATGAAAAAGAAAATGTACCATCATGGATTGAGCGGGCTCGTTATAAAGCAGAAGTTCGAGCTAAAAATGAAATAGAAGCAAATGAAGCTCCACCAATAAGAAGTGAAGGATTTGCACGAGTTACAGTAAGTCCAAGAGAAATCGTTTTCCCTGATTCTTATAGGGAGAGAATGTCTGGTACAATCGATGTTCGCTTGATTCGCCATGGGCAAACACAAGGGTATGGTACAAGTGCTGGACTAACTCAATTAGGAAAATGGCAGTCGCATCGCAAAGGTCAAAACTTAGCACGTGGACTAAAAGATGGGTCCAAAGTAATTTTTATCAATGCTGATACAGCAAGAGCAAGAGAAACTGCGGTTGCGGTTCAAGAAGGAATAAATCAAGGTATAAAAAGATACAATATTCATAAAGTCCATATAGAAGATCCAGTCGCTGTAGAAAATTTTAGGAATCTTCAGGTTTGGTGTGATGGTGAAGAAAAAGATCCTACAAGTGCATTTTATAGGTATGATACCGTCCTGGAGGAATATGAAAGAAAAAAAATAGGGGATCGACCAGGTTGGCTTGACGAAATTGATCGTTTCTGGAAAGTTCAAGCTGCCGGTGGTGATCCTATAGAATATTGGTTAAATCAACCTTTACAATATTTTGAGCCGCCGGCTATTGTCGTGAGGAGGTTTTGGCGTGGAATTATTAGTACAATCAATAAGTATAATAAGGATAACCATTTAAGAATATTTATTTTCACTCATTCTGGCGCAATTCGTGCGGTGGCAACATCAGCTGTTGGCCATGATCCGGGTGAACCACATAATTTGGAAGATGTACGAATTCGTGTATTTCCTGACTTAAAGAGAGCTATCCTTACTTATAGAGGCAGGGGAACCGAAATAGAAATTCCTACAATTAATTCACCCACATGGTATGATTTAAAAAATAAAGATTGATTTTTCAGCAGACGCACATTTTTCAAAATAAATACAACCATACATAATTTTAATAACACCTCATGAATTATTCTGGATTGATGATTGATTTCGGTGGTGTAATTTTAAAAACACCATTTGAACTGCACCGTGCTGTAGAAAAAAAATTAGATTTACAAATTAATTCACTCGATTGGTACGGTCCATTTGATCCCAATTCAGATTTGTTATGGCAACAGATGCAAATTGATGAGATTACAGAACAGGAATATTGGAAAAGGAAATCATTAATTGTTGGTGAACAAATTGGAGAAACCTGGTCTTTGAGAGACTATATGAATTGTTGTTATAAGGGATTTCCAGAAGAATTAATTATTAGAAAGGAAGCAATGGAATTAGTATCAAAGATAAAAAAATCTAATATTTCAGTTGGAGTTCTAACTAATGAGATTGAATACTTTCATGGTAAAGATTGGATGGATGGATTAAAAATTTTAAAAGAAATGGATTATCTCGTTGATGGTTCCCGAACCAAAATATTAAAGCCAAATCCCAATGCTTATAAAATTGCAATTTATGAATCCGGTTTGAGTAAAAATGAGATTATATTTGTTGATGATCAAAAGAGAAATATAAATGGTGCAACGGATATTGGCTTGTATGCGATTCATTTTGATGTAACAAATCCTAAAAAGTCTTTTGAGTCTGCTTTAAACCTATTTGGATTGAACTAATGCGATTGAATAAAAACCAGATAAAATTATTAGCTAATAAATTATCACATGCTCGATCTAATGGAACACCCATCCCAGCACTATCAAACCAATACGAATTTTCTATGGATGATGCTTATGAAATTCAGAAAATTTTAGCTTACCATAAAATTGGGAATGGGGATAAAATAATAGGGTGGAAACTTGGTTATACGTCATTAGCAATGAGAACACAAATGAATATTGATGAACCAAATTTTGGACCACTTCATGAATCTATGTTCTTAGCTTCGAGTTCTGACCTACCAGACAAATTGGTCCAGCCAAAAGTCGAACCAGAGATTGCAATAAAATTTAAATATCCACTGTCTGGGATAGTATCATTTGAAGAAGTTTATAATGCAATAAAGAGTGCACATGCATGTCTTGAAATTGTTGACTCAATTTATGAAGATTATAAATTCAAAATTGAAGATAATACTGCGGATGGATCATCGGCTGCATACTTCGTAATTGGACAAGAATTGGATAAAAAGGCTTTAGATAAAACTAATGTTAAATTTTATAAGAATAAACAATTTATTGATCAGTCTTACGGTTCTGCGGCTTCGGGACATCCATTAAATGGAGTTGTTTGGCTCATCAATTGTCTGTCCAAAATTGATAATAAAATAGAAGCTGAAAATTATGTAATTACTGGCGGATTAACATCCGCAATTGATATTCATAAAAATGATCACATATATGGTGTTTTTGATGATTCAATGAAAGTTGAAATTTTCAATTAAATAATCATGACCAAAAAATTAAAATGGTTACCAAAAGCATTTCTTTTTGATTTTGAAGGTACTTTAGTTACATTTGAATGGAAATTAAAAAGTGGTGTCACTTCAGCATTAAAGGAGATTGAATCAAATGGATATTCACTTGGTCCATTTGATGATAATCCTACATATGTTGATATTCATAATTTCGTATCAGCAATCAAAGAAAAGGAAAATAATTCTACAATCTTAAATAAGATCAATGACATATTTGATGTTTTTGATGCAGATGCTCTTACAAGATGGTCTCTAAATAAAGGAGCCAAGGATACTTTAAATGCACTAAAAGTAAATAAATTTCCGATTGGGTTAATTACTAATGTAGGTCGAACTGCAATCCAAAAATTTATTGATACTCATAGAATAGAGAATTTTTTTGATATTATTATTACCAGGAATGATGTTGAACAATTAAAACCAAATCCGGAAGGATTAATAAAAGCTTCATCAATTTTAAAGATCAATCCCAATACAGTCTTATTTACAGGAGATTCATATGATGATTTAGGAGCGGCACAATCGTCAGGAATGAAAAGCTGTTATATTTTAGGAGGACAAGATTACATTGAGATAGATTATCCGAATAAACCCTTTATAACAATTCAATCCCTAGATGAACTGATTCAATTTATTTAACCATTCAAATATTATAAATCATCTAGACCTCATATTCCACTTCCAATTAATAATAAAATCTTTGTTTCCATAAAATTTCAATCTAAAAGCAATTTATAAACTTAATATTGTAATTTTCTACACTAATTGTTTAGTAATTGGATTCGTTTTATTAAAAAAAAATTAAAATGAGTGAAAAAATAAAAACGGATAAAGCACCGGAACCGGTAGGGTCATATCCTCATGCAAGACGTGTGGGAAATCTCCTGTTTTTGTCAGGTGTAGGTCCAAGAAAGCCGGGGACGAAAGTGATTCCAGGTGTGATGGTAGATGGTCAAGGGAATGCTGTAGGGCATGATATAGAAACCCAATGCTATTCGGTATTTGAAAATGTAAAAATTATTTTGGAAGCGTCGGGCAGCCGTTGGGAGAACCTTGTGGATGTGACTGTTTTTCTCACGAATATGCAGAGGGATTTCGATACTTACAATCGTATTTACGCAGAATACTTTAAGGATAATCAACCCTGCCGAACCACCGTGGAAATTTCAGCCCTTCCTACACCTATTGCCATTGAGCTAAAGTGTATCGCCACCATTGAATAGGAGGAAACAATGTTGACTAAATCTATTTTTTTTACAATCTTTTTATGGAATAATTTATCTGCTCAAAATATAGAATATTTACAATCTGAAACTTTTAAACAAACAAATATGCCTTTTTCAGAAGCTGTAAGAGTTGGCAATCTATTTTTCCTATCAGGCCAAATTGGAGAGGTATATACTGATATTCCAGGAGAAACAAAACTAATTGCAGGAGGGATAAAGCCAGAAACGAGACAAACAATGGAAAATATTAAATCTGTTCTGGAGAGAAATGGATTATCATTAGACAACGTTGTAAAATGTACATGTATGTTAGCTGATATAAGTGAATGGGCAGAAATGAGTAAGGAATACATAAAGTTTTTTCCAAAAAATAAACCAGCCAGAAGTGCTTTTGCCGGGACTGGGCTTGCCATGGGAGCGAGGGTTGAAATAGAATGTATAGCAACTGTTAATGAGGAGTAGAGTATGCCGATAGCCCCTCCGATAAATTTTAAAAATTGGATTGAAGGAAATAGACATCTTTTAAAACCGCCCGTAGGGAATAAGGTGGTATACGAAGACGGTGATTTTATGATTATGGTGGTTGGTGGACCAAATTCTCGGAAAGATTATCATGTAGATCCGGTGGAAGAATTTTTCTACCAATTAGAAGGTGACATGTTACTGAAAATAATGGATGGTGGAAAACGAGTAGATATCCCTATAAAAGAAGGAGAAATTTTTCTCCTCCCAAAAAATATTCCACATTCTCCCCAGCGATTTAAAAATACAGTAGGGCTTGTAGTGGAATACCAGCGGGAAGAGAATGCGTTGGATGCTTTCCAATGGTATTGTGATGAGTGCCATGAAGTGCTTCACGAAGTGATCTTGGATCTTGAAAATATTGTCACTCAACTTCCACCATTATTTGATGCATATTGGAAAAATATGGATGCAAGAACTTGTGAATCTTGCGGGTCACTCCAAGAAAAACCTTGATCAATTATTAATAAGTCAAACACTTTAACATTAATAGAAAAATGAAGATAGATATTCATACCCATATTCTTCCGGAGAATTGGCCCAATTTAAAAGAAAAATATGGCTATGGTGGTTGGATTCAATTGGAGCATCATAAAACTGGATGTGCCAACATGATTAAAGATGGGAGTTTTTTCCGTGAAATAGAATCCAATTGTTGGGATCCCCATGTCAGAATATCAGAATGTGATCATTTCAATATTGATGTACAGATTTTATCTACGGTTCCCATTATGTTTAGCTATTGGGCTCAAGCACAGGATGCTTTGGAGATTTCAAAATTATTAAATGATCATCTTGGTGGAATATTGAATGATCATCCTAAACGATTTGGCGGGTTAGGGACTATCCCACTTCAAGATCCAGATTTAGCAATAGCTGAATTAGAAAGATGCATGGATACCCTTGGACTTGCCGGAATCCAAATAGGTTCTAATGTAAATGGAAAAAATTTAAATGATGATTCTCTTTTTCCTGTTTTTGAAGCAGCAGCAGATTTAGGTGCAGCAATTTTTGTTCATCCTTGGGATATTATGGGAAAAAGTGAAATGGATAAATATTGGCTTCCTTGGCTAGTGGGTATGCCGGCGGAAACGAGTCGTGCAATTTGTTCCATGATCTTTGGCGGTGTATTTGAAAGGTTGCCGAATCTTCGTGTTGCTTTTGCCCATGGTGGTGGAAGCTTTCCTGCAACTGTTGGTCGTGTTCAGCATGGTTTTGATGTTCGTCCTGATCTTTGCGCCCTGGATAATAAAGTTGATCCGATTAATTATTTGGGGAAATTTTGGGTGGATTCCTTAGTGCATGATGCAGATGCATTGGATTTTCTTATCAAAAAAATTGGGGAGAACAAGATTGCTTTAGGAACAGATTATCCGTTCCCGTTGGGTGAATTAGAACCAGGGAATCTTATAGAATCATCTAATTATTCTGACCAGAAGAAAAATAAACTTCTTTTTGAAAACGCATTGGATTGGCTAGGCCTTTCACACGATCATTTTAAATGATTTACGAGAATTCACTTTCCTTTGTGGAAAAATTGGATCAAAGTGATCCTCTGAGATCCTATCGTGGAAAATTCCATTATCCAAAAAATAAGAATGGAAATGAAGTCCTTTATTTATGTAGTAATTCCCTTGGTCTCCAACCCAAAACTGCGAAAGCATTTGTAGAGAAGGAATTAAATGTTTGGGAAAAAGATGGCGTTTTGGGTCAGCATGGCCGGTGGGAGAAATTTCATGAGAGATTAACTCATCCTTCTGCGAAGCTTGTAGGAGCAAAACCATCAGAAGTGGTGGTTATGAATGCCTTAACAGTCAATATTCATTTATTACTTATTTCATTTTATCAGCCTACAAAAATGCGTAATAAAATTATGATTGAAAAAGGTGCATTTCCTTCAGATCAATATGCAGTGGAATCACAAATTAAGCTTCATGGATTTAATCCAAAAGAATGTCTGGTTGAACTCACACCAAGAAATGGTGAAAAAATACTTCGAACTGATGATATTTTAAATACTATCGATGAGAACGCCGATGAACTCTGCACAATTTTATTAGGTGGTGTAAATTATTACACCGGCCAAGCCTTTGATATGAAAGCCATCACGGAAGCGGGAAAGTCTGTTGGGGCGTTTGTTGGATTTGATCTCGCCCATGCTGCTGGAAATCTCCTTTTGAAATTACATGAATGGAACGTGGATTTTGCCGCATGGTGTACATATAAATATTTATGTGCAGGCCCTGGTTCTCCATCTGGCATTTTTATACATGAACGTCATCATGATTGGAACGGATCAAGACTTGCCGGTTGGTGGGGACAAAATAAACAAACCCGTTTTGAAATGGGGCCTGAATTTGATCCTATTCAAACTGCAGAAGGATGGCAAATCAGTAATTCTCCAGTTATGGGAATGACAATACTTTTGGCGTCGATGGAAATATTTGAAGAAGTGGGAATGACTGAATCTCGAAAAAAGGGTGAAACTCTTACTGGGCTTTTAGAATTTCTAATCAATGAGAAATTGCCAGAAGTATTCATTATAACTCCTGAAGATCGTGGATGCCAATTATCTTTGGTTATTTCGGGTGGGAAATCTATTTTTGAAGCTTTTACTAAAAAAGGGGTCGTTTGTGATTGGCGTGAACCAGATGTAATCCGTGTAGCACCCCATCCTCTATATAATACTTATTATGATATTTATAATTTTGTCGAATTATTGAAACTTTCAGTTTAATACCATGACTGAGAATTGCAAAGATTATGAAAAACCTATTTATAGTTTCATTTTCGTCCTTGCATATTTGGATTCTTAAAAAAAATGAAAAAAGAAAAAATTACTTTGATTGGCGCAGGACTTGCGGGACCGCTGATGGCAACACATTTAGCTAAACAGGGTTATTCTGTAGATATTTATGAGCGTCGACCCGATATGCGAAAAGTCTCACAATCTGCGGGTCGATCCATCAATCTAGCCCTTTCGATCCGAGGAATTCATGCCTTAAAAGAGGTGGGAGTCTATGATAAGATAGAACCCATCACCATTCCCATGACAGGGAGAATGATCCATAATTTAAATGGTGAAACCCATCTCCAGCCTTATGGACAAAAAAAAGATGAAATGATTTACTCCGTTTCCCGTGCCCAATTGAATATGGATCTTTTGACACTAGCCGAAGAAACGGGAAGGGTTAAAATTCATTTCGATCATAAATTGGAATCTGCTGATCTTGATAACAATGAATTGTCTTTTGGAGAAAAAAGTATCCCGTTTAACATAGTGATAGGTTGCGATGGATCGGCTTCACCATTAAGAAAAGCAATTATAGAAAAATCCAAGGCTGATTATATTAAAAAACCATTGGGTCATGGATACAAAGAATTGGTAATCCCACCATCAGAATCTGGTGATTTCCATTTAGAACCAAATGCACTCCACATTTGGCCCAGGGGAGAATTTATGCTTATCGCATTACCTAATTTCGATCAAACTTTTACATGCACTTTATTTTTTCCTATGATAGGCCCTACCAGCTTTGAGACCATTAAAAATGAGAATGATATCGAAAATCTGTTTCAAAACTATTTCCCTGATGCCTTTGAATTAATGCCGACATTAGTGGATGATTATCAGAACAACCCTACTGGAAATTTAGCCACAGTTTATTGTGACCCTTGGCATATTCAAGATAAAGCAGTGCTCCTTGGTGATGCTGCCCATGCAGTTGTCCCTTTCTTTGGACAAGGGATGAATGCATCTTTTCAGGATTGTACAATTTTGAGTAGTATTATTGAAAAAAATGAGGGTAACTGGGGAAAAATATTTGAAGAATATTCATTTTCTCATGTAGCGAATGGTCATGCCATTGCAGATATGGCCATTGAGAATTATATCGAAATGCGAGATGCTGTGAATGACCTAAACTATCAAAAAAGAAGAAGACTGGAATTAGAATTGGAAAGGAAATTCCCAGAACGATTTATTCCAAGATATTCCATGGTTTCATTTCATCAAATTCCATACTCAGATGTATACAACCGTGGTGAAATACAATTAAAAATAATGAACCAATTTCTATCAAATGAAATAAATGAATCCGAATTAAATACAATTATTAAAAACCAGTTACAACCCATCATATGAAAAGTCATTATTTCAAATTCCTATTTCTAATTCTCTTTTTAAACCAATCATGTGAAAAGGATGTACCCAGTATCCACGCAGATGCTTTTGTTGTAGATACACATAATGATGTTTTATTGCGATCTTTAACGGGTCGGAATATTTTAACGGACCTTCCTGAAAGTCATTCTGATTTACCAAAATTTAAAAAGGGCGGAGTAGATTGCCAGGTATTTTCAATTTGGGTTTCTCCTCAGGAGTTTAGTGAAGGTGAATATTATAATCGCGCCAATCAAATGATCTCCCGATTAGAATACCTTTGTTCTCGTATCCCAGACCAATGGGCGATTCCTTTTGATTATCAAGATTTGGTATATAATGAACAACACGGGATAATGTCATGCATGATTGGGGTAGAAGGCGGACATGCAATAGAGAATGATTTGGATAAGTTGAATGCTTTGTATGATCGAGGTACCCGTTATTTGGGCATTACTTGGAATAATTCTACAGACTGGGCTACGTCAGCAAAAGACGAAACTCTGAGAGGAGATTCACTTGCATTTAAAGGATTAACAGATTTTGGAGAAGATGTAATTAATCGCTGTAATGAATTGGGTATCATGATTGATATATCTCATTCCGGTGAGCAAACTTTTTATGATATTATAAAAATTACTACAAAACCAATAATTGCTTCTCATTCATCGGTTTATAATATTTGTCCCCATTTTAGAAATCTGAAAGATGACCAACTATTGGCTATAAAAGAAAATGGTGGAGTAGTATTTGTAAACTTTTATCCCGCGTATATTGATTCAACTTTTGAAGTCAAAGCGGCAAGCGTAAAAGAATCTTTTAAATCACAATTGGATTCTCTTGCAAAATTATACGATCCGGATGGGGATGTATATTGGTACAAGGAAAGTGAAATGTTAGTACCGCATCTTCAAAACGTAGTACCAGATTTGGGCGATGTAGTTGACCATATTGAATATATAATCAATTTGATTGGTGTTGACCACGTTGGTGTAGGCGCAGACTGGGATGGTGTTGAAATACTTCCAAGGGGAATAGATAAGATTTCAAAATTACCTGATCTCACTAAAGAATTGCTGGAAAGAGGGTACTCAGAGCGGGATGTAAAAAAGATTTTAGGTGGAAATTTCAAACGTGTTTTTAAGGAAGTAACCTCATGATTTCGAAAGTTGTGTATAAGGGAGATTTAAGAACTGAATCGACTCACCTGCAATCAGGGGAAACTATTATCATGGATGTTCAAACCTGACCGGTAAGCGGTAGCCTCCATAATGGCCTGAATGAAATAATAGAGTTTATATATCCTAAATCTTAATCCTATCGCCTAATCATTTTCATAAGTTCTCGCCTTAAAAATGTCCCCAAATTTTAAATTAGCCCCATCAATCTTATCAGCAGATTTCTCCAATTTGCAAGCGGCGCTGCTAGTATGCGATAAAGGCGGAGCCCATTGGATCCATGTAGATGTGATGGATAATCAGTTTGTACCCAACCTCACTATTGGTCCACCAGTAGTAAAATCTCTTCGCCCAAAAACAGAAAAATTTATAGATGTTCACATGATGGTGGTGGATCCAGAAAAACTAGTAGAGCCCTTTGCCAAGGCCGGTGCAGATAATATTACCTTTCATATTGAAGCTACTAATGACCCGGTAGGTATTATTGATCTCATTCGGTCTTGTGGAAGTAAAGTAGGTGTTTCGATCAAACCTACAACACCATTATCAGATATTTTTCCAATTTTGGATAAAGTGGATGTCGTGCTGATCATGAGTGTAGAGCCAGGGTTTGGTGGACAGGGATATTTGCCGGGGGCAAATGAGCGTATTTCTGAAATTAAAAAATATCTTAATGAGAAATGTTTAGACAGAGTTTTAATTGAAGTGGATGGAGGCATCAAACTCCATAATGCTAAAGAAGTAATAGACGCAGGAGCGAATGTTCTTGTTGCGGGATCAGAAATATTTAAAGCAAATAATCCAATTCAAACAATAAAAGATTTTTATCAATTGACTGAGTAATAAATGAGCAAATACAAAGATTTAGATAATTTTTCCACCTGGAGCCCAGAAGAGAAGGATCATTTTACTGTTTCTGTAATCAAAGGATTGATTATGGACACGGTTAGAAAAGCGAATTCTGGTCACACCGGTGGTCCCATGTCATCATCAGATTTTGCCACTATACTTTTTAAAGATTATCTACAGTTTAACCCGAAGGATCCAAATTGGTTTAATCGGGATAGATTTATATTATCTGCAGGACACGAATCTGCACTCCAGTATGTATTACTCCATTTGATTGGGTGGCTTGACCTTGATGATCTTAAACAATTTCGGCAGTTGCACAGTAAAACGCCTGGACACCCGGAAGTTGAAATCCCTGGCGTAGAATGTACAACCGGTCCATTGGGGCAGGGATTTGGTATGAGCACCGGCATGGCATTTGCAGAAACATTTCTCCGACATGCCCTGGAAGAAAAGTCGAAAAATGCAGAAGGGTTGATTAATCATTATACGTATGTTCTTGCAAGCGATGGTGATATGCAGGAGCCCATCACCTTGGGTGCATCATCTTTGGCTGGTCATATAGGGTTATCTCATCTCATTGTTTTTTATGATTCAAATGAGATTCAGATTTCTGGAGGTGTATCACGATCTGATTCCACAAATTATGCTACAGTCTTTGGAGGATTTGGCTGGCACGTTCAAGAAATAGATGGGCATAATCATGAATCAATACGGACCGCGATTGAAAAAGCTAAAATCATGGATATGCCCAGTATCATTATAGGAAAAACAATCATGGCGAAGGGGAGTGCTGGAATGGAGAGAGATCATAATACGCATGGCGCACCTCTGCCAGAGGATGAAATATCTGCAACAAAAGATGCTCTCGGTTTAGCCTCGGGTTCCTTCTTTTTACCCGATGAAGTCAAATCTCATTTTCGATCTAGATTTGATTCATTATACAAAACAGTTTCAGATTGGGATAAACAATTATCAGAATGTAGAAAAGATTCAGGTGTTGATTCATTTTGGTCCGTTGCTGTAGAAGATCAACTCCCAGTTTTTACCTATCCCGAATTTGAAGTAAGCACTTCATTGGCTACAAGGAAAGCATTCGGTTTTGCTTTAGACCATTATGCTCAATTATTACCCAACCTTGTTGGGGGTTCCGCAGATTTAGAGCCGTCTAATTACACAGGAAATTTTGCAAATAAATATTCCGATTTTCAAAAGAATAATAAATCTGGTAGAAATATTGCTTTTGGTGTGAGAGAATTCCCTATGGCAGCAATGATGAATGGAATGTCATTACATGGTGGTATCATCCCATTTGGTGGCACCTTTTTGGTATTTGCAGATTATGAACGCCCTGCACTTCGGTTGGCAGCAATTCAACAAGTACGAGCTATTCATGAATTTACTCATGATTCATTTTGGGTGGGGGAAGATGGTCCAACCCATCAACCCATTGAACATACCATGGCCCTAAGAGCGATTCCGAATTTTAATGTATTTCGCCCCGGTGATGCCAAGGAAACGGCTGTTTGTTTTAAACTGGCAATGGAAAATCGAAATACACCATCAGCACTTTTATTGACTCGTCAGGGTCTGCCAGTTTCAGATATTGATTATTCCAGGATTGAATCAGGTGTAAAAAAAGGTGCTTATATAAGACAAGATTGTGAAGGGTCACCCGAAATTATATTGATTGCAACTGGGTCTGAAGTTGTTCTTGCAATTGAAACAGCGAAAAGAATGGATGATAAAAATTGCCGTATCATTAGTATGCCCTGCATGGAATTATTTGAATTGCAATCAGCCAAATTTAAAACTGATTTAATTCCATCCAGGGGTTGTTTGAAAGTAACTCTGGAAGCAGGTATTACCCAAGGGTGGGCAAAATATTCAGGACCTAATGGACTCTCAATTGGTATTGATCATTTTGGTGCTTCCGCACCGGGAAAAGTTTTAGCGCAAAATTTTGGTTTTACAGCAGATCAAGTTGAGAAAAAGATTAGAGCTCATTTAAATAAACTACTTTAACATCTAATTAAATGAAAATACATATTGCAACAGACCATGCTGGATTAGACCTAAAAAATATCATTCGGGATTATTTGATCTCAAAAGGGCATGAAGTAAAAGATCATGGTGCCCATGAATATGATGCACTGGATGATTATCCTGATTACATTTTTCCTTGTGCCGAAGCGGTAGCATCCGATCATGAAAGTCGCGGAATCATTCTAGGTGGTTCGGGACAGGGGGAAGCCATGGCAGCTAACCGGGTCAAAGGTGTTCGGGCAGCAGTATTTTACAATGGTCCAGTAGAAATAGTTAAGCTCTCCCGAGAACACAATAACGCAAATATCCTATCTTTGGGTGCTCGTTTTATGATGGAAGATGAAATTTATGATGTAATTGAAATGTGGTTGGATGAACCATTCGGAGGTGGGCGTCATCAACGGAGAATTGATAAATTAGATTGCTAGATATTACTCTTTTTTAATTTGTAATAAATTAAAAAGCCCCCTTTATACAGGGGGCTTTTGCGATATTTTATAAATATCTATGTGAGATAAAAATTTCCCACATTATTGTGAAAGACTACTTAGGTGTTACATTAAGTGCAATTGGCCCTTTCTCGCCTGTGCCCTCTTCATACTCAACAGTTTGTCCATCTTTCAAAGATTTGAATCCTTCCATGATTATATTGCTCATGTGAACGAAAAGATCTTTTCCACCATCTTCAGGGGAAATAAATCCAAATCCTTTAGCATCGTTGAACCATTTTACGGTTCCTGTTTTCACATCACTCATTTTTTTACCTTTT
>CAZYLQ010000023.1:13578-17121 GCA_964648395.1 uncultured bacterium
ATCGTTGAACCATTTTACGGTTCCTGTTTTCACATCACTCATTTTTTTACCTTTTATTATTTGAGTTTATAAGAATGTTAATTCCCCTAGCCCTCAATTGAAAAGACTCCACCACAAAAAAATAGAAGGGTGTTCAAGAGGGTACTAGAATAATACATCACTCAAAAAATCAAATTCCTTCAGAATAAGGGGACCCAAATTTAATTATTAGGATTATTAAGATACAATAAAACTTTCTTGGGCTGATATTAGTGAAAATATGTCAATTCAGGGTGAAGCCATGGCAGCCAATTGTGTGAAAGGGGTTAGGGCGGCCGTGTTTTATAATGGTCCCGCAGAAATTGTAAAACTGTCTCGGGAACACAATAACGCAAATATCCTGTCTTTAGGAGCACGCTTTATGTCAAAAGATGAAATTTATGACGTGATTGAAATGTGGTTAGAAGAACCTTTTGAAGGTGGGCGTCATCAAAGACGGATTGATAAATTGGATGAATAAAAAAATAGCCCTCCACCAGGTGGCGGAAGGCTATTTTAGATATAATATCTACGTGAGAGAATGAATCTCTCTCGCGATTCAAATAGACTACTTTGGAATTACGTTAAGTGCAACCGGACCTTTTTCTCCAGTTCCTGCTTCGTAATCAACAGTTTGTCCATCTTTCAAGGTTTTGAATCCTTCCATGACAATATTGCTCATGTGAACGAATAGATCTTTTTCACCATCTTCTGGGGAAATAAATCCAAATCCTTTAGAATCGTTGAACCATTTGACGGTTCCTGTTTTTACTTCACTCATTTTTTTACCTTTAATTATTTGAGTTTATAAGATTGTTAATACCCCTAACCCTCAGTTGAAAAGACTACACCACAAAAAAATAAAAGGGTGTTCAAGAGGGTACTAAAAATAATACTTCACTTAATAAATCAATTTCCTCCAAAAAAAGGGGTGCGAAATATAAGTATAATGGATATAATTAAGATATTTTAATTATGATGTATAAAATCATGCAAAAAAGTCGGTTAATTTAAATTGAAATTAAGTATTTGTCCAAAATATCGGGAAAAAAAATAGATTATTCCTAAAGTTAACAGATCACACCATTGTTACTGTAGTAGCCAAGCTTCATTCGTTCAATCTTTCCATTGTAAGTATCATAAATATCACACGCGTCATAGGGTTTAGCATAAACATGGAGGCTAATGGCAAATTTATCGGATAAATTCTCTACAGAATGTATATCAGCGGGTCCGTCCAAAAACCCAGGTGAACAGGAAAGTTTCTGAATCATTTTCAGCTCTAACGGGTCGGATGATATTTCTTCATAGTTACAGATCTGAAGCTGTCCTTCTTGAACTCTTGCCCAGCATTTTTCACCTTCGTGTCCGTGTATGGGTGCTGAAGTATTTGGTGGCCAGCAAATAACCATTAATTCAAAGTCTGTATCTTTATGTATCAGATTTCTCGTATAATAATTTTCTTTATGGAAAGAATATTTTTTTATTTCGTTTTCATTCAGGTTTAGGTTTAGAAGGTAGGATGAAACTTCGGGGACAGGGAAATCCTGGTGCGCAAATTCTTTTAATCTTTCAATGACAGCTTCAATCATAATTAGAAATTATATTACAAAAACGTTTTTGAGATTAATATTATTTCAGCTGCTCTCATATCTTTTTTTGTATTCATATTAATTAACCGTTGATCATCCCCAAAATCAATAAAAGTTGAATTTATTTTTTCAAGCAGTTTGATTAAGCTGTAATTACCATTTTGGATTTCATTCTCTAATATGGGTACCATTCGTTTATGATAAAAACCGCATGTTACTTGTGTTATGCCATTTGTTTTGGGGATGATGGCACTGATATTTTCGGTTTTAGATTCCCAAAGTGTTTCAAAAACACTTTTCGCAATTAAGGGTAAATCACAGGATAGAAGTAGTATCCAATCTGTCTTTGCATTATTGAATGCAGTATAAAGTCCATTGATCGGGGCTTGAATATCCAATTCGTCCTTTATGAAAGAATAGGAAATTGAGTCTGGTTTTTCCTTTCCGATCACATATTTATTTTCAAACCCATTACACGCACCCCATATTCGGTCAAGAATAGATCGTCCATTAATGTTGGCTTGCCATTTTGGGGATCCAAATCGTTTACTTTCTCCGCCGATAAGTATGAATGCACTTGCTTTAATCATGCCTTAATTTCGAATAAAATATACGTTTAAACATAGTATTTGTTTTATATAGTAAAACTACTATATTCCAATCCCCATGACAACCTATCAAACAAAGATTTCCCCGGAATTTATTCAAAATGCAGCGCGAGTATTAAAAACACTTGGCCATCCTGACAGAATAAAAATTGTCGAATTTTTGGAAAATGGTGAAAAATCAGTAAGTCAAATTCATAAAGAATTAGAAATGCATCAACCGATTGTCAGCCAACATTTAAAAGTGATGTATGATCGGGGAATTGTTACAAACAGACAAGATGGTACGAGATATTTTTATTCATTAGCAAATGAATTTATTATAAAAATATTGGATTGTATGGCAGATGCACAGGAAAAAATTATAAAAGGTGAATGGACCATTAAATTCCATGATAATTAAAAAGAAGGAAGATAAACATGAATGATATTGCATTCGATCAAGAATTGGATTGTCGCGGTTTAAATTGCCCGCTTCCAATATTGAAAACAAAAAAAGCCATGGACGGAATGTCTAGTGGCGAAGTCCTTAAAATGACTTCCACTGACCCCGGTTCCCAAAATGATATCACTGCATGGACCAATCGAACGGGGAATGAACTATTATCTGCCGGAGATGATGGCGGTGATTTTATCTATTACATTAAAAAAACATAAGGATTCATTATGAGTGAAACTAAACCAAAACGCATGGCGCTTATTGCGTCAAAAGGAACATTAGATTGGGCCTATCCGCCTTTTATTTTGGCATCAACTGCCGTAGCCATGGAAATGGAAGTTGCGGTATTTTTTACATTCTATGGGCTTACCTTGTTGAATAAGAAAATTGATGCTAAAGTGGCGCCTGCTACGAATCCAGCTATGCCCATGAAAATGCCTTTCGGACCGGAAGGATTTCAAAACTTAAATTGGCCAATTCCAAATGTAATCATGGGGAATGTGCCCGGATTTGAAACCATGGCCACGTCACTCATGAAAAAAACGTTCAAAAATAAAGGGGTGGCTACCATAGAAGAACTCCGTGAAATCTGTATCGAATCGGGCGTAACAATGATTGGGTGTCAAATGACCATGGATGTCTTTGGCTTTGAAAAAGAAGATTTCGTGGACGGAGTGGAATTAGGCGGTGCGGCTTCATTTTTAGAATTTGCCGCTGACGCAGATATCACTTTATTTGTATAATTGAAATCCGACCATCAAATTGATTTGGGAACTTGTGGCATGGGTATGCCCGTCATTCGGTCATGGCAAGCCATCAAGACACTCCCCATTGGTGGAATCCTGAAAACATCTAGTGCGCACCCATGAGCCGAGCCCGATTTAAAAGC
>CAZYLQ010000024.1:0-2554 GCA_964648395.1 uncultured bacterium
ATCTAACTATATTCGAACAGTTCTTGATAGGGAAGAAGATCTCCACGTAGTTAATTTGGATAAATTGACCTATGCGGGAAATATCCAAAACCTAAATGGTATTTCATCAAATAACTTAACCATAGTTAAAGGTGATATTTGTGATGTGGATCTTGTTAATTCCCTTTTTGAAAAGCATCAATTTGATACTGTAGTCCATTTTGCAGCAGAAAGTCATGTGGATCGTTCCATAGAAGGTCCAGCAGAATTTATTCAAACCAATGTGGTTGGGACACTCAATTTATTGGAGCAATCTCGAATATTTATTAATAAAACTAATAATAAAGATTTTCGGTTTCTGCATGTTTCTACCGATGAAGTATATGGTTCATTAGGTGACGATGGAAAATTCCTGGAAACCACACCTTATGACCCAAGTTCGCCCTATTCAGCATCCAAGGCGGGTTCAGATCATTTAGTTCGTGCATGGAATCGTACTTTTGGCCTACCTACCTTGATTACCAATTGCTCAAACAATTATGGATCATACCAATTTCCGGAAAAACTGGTTCCACTTATGATTATTAATTGTCTTCAAGGAAACCCACTCCCTGTCTATGGAAAAGGAGAGAATGTAAGAGATTGGCTTTTTGTAGGGGACCATTGTGATGCAATTCAGACGGTTTTAGCCAAAGGTGAAATGGGTGAGACATATAATATCGGTGGGAATAATGAGATAAAAAATATAGATGTGGTCACTATTATTTGTTCTCTTTTAGATGAAATTTCTCCCCGAGAAAATGGATCTAGCTATTCTGATTTGATTACATTTGTTAATGATCGACCTGGACATGATTTTCGATATGCCATCGATGCTGGAAAAATCCGAAATGATTTAGGATGGTCCCCAAATGAATCATTTGAAACAGGGATTCGAAAAACAATTCATTGGTACTTGGATAATCAAAATTGGTGGAAGGCGATTCAGGATAATAATTACAGACAGGAAAGATTAGGAGTTATATAGAAATGAAGGGAATTATTTTAGCAGGTGGTAGCGGAACTAGACTTTATCCGGCGACAAGAGTAGTGTCCAAACAACTCCTGCCAATCTATGATAAACCCATGATATATTATCCTCTATCTACATTGATGTTGTCAGGTATCAGAGATATTTTGATCATTTCAACACCAGAAGACACTCCGAGGTTTGAACAATTATTTGGGAATGGTCATCATATCGGTCTCAATCTTTCTTATACCATCCAATCATCACCGGATGGATTAGCACAAGCATTCATTCTGGGAGAAGATTTTATAGGAGGTGATCCTGTAACCCTCATTCTAGGCGATAATATATTCTTCGGCCATGGCTTGGTAAGCATGCTGATAAAGAGTGTTTTAACAGTAGAAGAAAAGGATAATGCAGTTGTATTTGGGTATGGTGTAAAGGATCCCCAAAGGTATGGTGTGGTGGGTTTCAATGATGTAGGACAAGCCACAAGTATTAAAGAAAAGCCCAAAAACCCAGCATCAAATTATGCTGTGGTTGGATTGTATTATTATCCTAATGATGTAGTTGAAATAGCAAAAAATGTACAACCATCCTCTCGTGGGGAATTGGAGATTACTTCAGTTAACCAAGCCTATTTAAATCAAAGTCGTCTTCGTGTTGAACTCATGGGTCGTGGGTATGCTTGGTTGGACACAGGGACTCAGGAAGCTATGAATAATGCATCTAACTTCATTAAAACGATTGAAGATAGACAGGGATTAAAAGTGGCATGTTTGGAAGAAATTGCTTTTAATCAAGGATTTATTGATCAATCGGGTTTGGAGGAATTGGCAGAAACATATACTAATGAATACGGCGAATATTTAAAAGAGCTTTTGGATTAATCAAGTGAAACGGGCGTTACAGCAGATACCCCAATCACAACTGAAAATTTAGATATATCTGGAATATGATTTTCGGGAGAACGGGGATCAAAGCCGGGATTTTGCCAATCGATCCATTCACACCCGACTCTAAGAAAGACTTTATTATCTACAAATCCTTTTTTACAAATAAGAGATGCAACTGTTCTTTCTTCAGTTTCACCTGAAGCTCGCTCATTAACAATATCATTATACTGATCCTCTAACATTTGATCAGTGAGTTCTCCCCGTTTAACACGTGAAATAAATGATCTAATTTCCATACCTTTTAAAGGAAAATTGTATGAAAAATAGGATTCTTCTGCGTGGGGTCCTGCCCAAAACCCTAGTGAATAATTGTATGAATAAGATTCATTGATAGGAAAACGATGACGATATACTCGATGATCTGTCCAAGTATACTCAGCCTTGAATTCATCCTTCTCTTTGAAAACACTACTCCGTATCATCCCAAATTGATAACCAAACCAATTTCGATTTTTCTCATCAAAAGTCCATTCAGGCCTCCACTCATCTACAAATAATGATCCATAAATATTCCAATTGTCTTTTATTTTCCAAATAATCTCACCGCACATTTGTACATTATCAATATCCCCGGTGTAATGCTGCATTGACCAAAATGGAATAAAAGGAA
>CAZYLQ010000024.1:2654-16779 GCA_964648395.1 uncultured bacterium
ACATTATCAATATCCCCGGTGTAATGCTGCATTGACCAAAATGGAATAAAAGGAAAAAGGTAATGTACATCAATTGTTCTATCACCAAATATAACGGTTTCCATGGCATTGAAAATGAGAGAGGGAGATGGTTTCCAAATAAATCGATGTGCAGCAATTGTACGAAAATAGAAAGTATTTCTTGATCCCACATTATTATACAAATCGGTTGAACTGGAATCGACAATTTGACTTGATAGGGACCCAATTAAATATTCTAAAGTTAGGGTCTTGGATATTTGCCATGAAAACCCTGCTTGTGGGTAACTTGGAAAATTATTTGAAAGAATAAGAGAAGAATTTCCGTGCCCCCAAGATTGGTTGTACTTTCCAAACGAGGCTGAAAATGTATTGGTTTGGTATGCAATTTTCAAATTGGATGATTCAAACCACGTATCCTGACTTTCGATAAATCCTCTTTTCATTTCAATATTTAATTCCGGATTTAGGAATGTTGATTGATAGTCTAATGCATGAGCAGATGTAAATTTAAATAAACCAGTAATTGAAAATAATCCTTCTTTTTTTGATGCTCCCAATCCAATAGTGGCAAGAGATGCTTGACCTTTATTCTTGAAATGGTGAATAGATCCGTTAGAAAAATAATTTGCAGAAAATTGTGGGAAAAAAGTAAGTGGTATATCTCCAGCAGCTAGAATTTCTAGAGCAATTAGGAGGCATAAAGTATATTTCATGTTTTCAATGAGTGAATGACCGGAAAACAAATACAACTGTCAGTATAAGAATAAGGATATCTAAACTCAGATCTCTATGTTCAATATAGAGTAGATCATATTCTGGATTATCATGGATTTCAGCATTCCGGGCCGGACTTACTTGCCAAAGTCCTGTAATACCAGGCATAACGGACAATCTTTTTTTCTCATAGGATTCGTAAGTATTTACAATAAAGGGCATTTCAGGGCGAGGCCCTACTAAACTCATTTCACCTCTTAAAACATTTATTAATTGTGGAATTTCATCTAAACTCAATTTGCGTAACCAACGGCCAAATGATGTTATTCGGATATCATCTTTATCTGTAGGGCAAGGAGCATATCTTTTAGAATCAGTTTTCATAGTTCTAAATTTGAAAATCTTAAAAGGCTTTCCATTCAAACCAATACGAGATTGAGTAAAAAAAATAGGGCCACTACTATTAATCTTTATAACTAAACCAATAAAAAGCCAAAGTGGAAATGTAATAGAAATTCCAATAAAGGCGATTAAAAAATCTATCATTCGTTTAAATAAATCATAAAACGGTTTTGAATCAATTTGTTGCTGTGTGGTTGATAAAAGGGGGAGCCCTGCAATATCCTTCAATTTATATGGATCATTTTCAAAAAGTTTTTGTGTCGGATGAAAACTCATCGCTACATGGTGGCGATTAGATATATCCTTTAAAGATCGATTTATTTCTGCTTTTGGCTCTTTGATTGCTATTATAATATGGTCAATCTTATATTTTTGTATAATGGATTCTACATCTTCTAATCCGCCCAGAATCGGTATTGGATTTCCAGAAAATTTGCCGGCGGGAACCCTATCATCCACAAATCCAACAATATTTAAGGGTGCGGTTGATAGTTTTTCAACTGCAGATACAAATGCTTTTCCAACAGTTCCGGCACCATATACCAACGCATTTTCCTGATTCAAATGGTGAAATAGTTTAGCTTCAATTAATTGGACTAAAATACGTGAAAAAATCACTACAATCGGGATTGTAATAATGAAGGTAACAGATATAATTCTTGGTATTTGGTACTTTATAGTATATGCTAATACAATATAAATAACGACTGCCTGGAGCACACCCTTTATAACACTTTTTAAACGTTGTATTCCTGCAAAGTCTCGTTTCTTTCTGTAGGCACCATTGTTGTATAATACATAAATGAATAACAAATATGCCAAAAATACTTCTAATAAGGTTACATCAAAAACGGATCTTGCAAAGCCAAATAACCCAGTATTATATAACATAATACAAAAGAAAAATACACTCCAAAACGATAGACTATCGGCAAGAATAGTTAAGATCCAATTCACTGTTTTTGATTTTATGGTTTTACTCATATTTGCTGATTTTGTAATTGAAATTTAACTCAATACGTCCAACATTCAATCATTGACATTATTAGAGAGAGTTTGATCGAAATATTGAATTGTTTTATCTAATCCTTCTTTCAATTGAGTCTTCGGCTCCCAATTAAGCTCTGACTTTGCAAATGAAATATCAGGTTGCCGTTGTTTAGGATCATCTTCGGGTAGAGGTTCAAAAATAATTTTGGATTTAGATCCAATCTGATCAATGACGATTTCTGCAATCTCCAATATTGTGTATTCAATAGGATTCCCAAGGTTCATTGGACCGGTAACACCTTTTTCTGTTGTCATGAGTCGTAGAATTCCTTCCACCAGTTCATCTACATAACAAAAAGATCTTGTTTGATCTCCTTTACCATAGACAGTAATGTCTTCCTCAGTCAAAGCCTGTACAATAAAATTAGAAATTACGCGACCATCATCAGGACGCATTCTTGGGCCATAGGTATTAAAAATTCTCCCAACTTTAATATCCAAATTGTGCTGACGAAAGTAATCAAAGAATAAGGTTTCAGCACAGCGTTTCCCTTCATCATAACAACTTCTTGGACCAATCGTATTTACATTACCCCAATAAGACTCTGTTTGTGGATGCTGTGTTGGATCCCCATACACTTCACTGGTAGATGCTTGGAAAATCCGTGCATTAACACGTTTGGCAAGCCCTAACATGTTGATGGCTCCATGAACGCTCGTTTTAGTTGTCTGTACCGGATCATATTGATAATGGATTGGAGATGCAGGACACGCCATATTGTAAATCTGATCCACTTCAACATAAAGCGGAAAGGTTACGTCGTGACGCATAAGTTCAAATTGATGGTTATCCAACAAATGGGCAATATTAGACTTTGTACCTGTGAAATAGTTATCGACACAAAGGACGTCATTGCCATCATTTAATAGTCTTTCACATAAATGAGACCCAATAAAGCCTGCACCGCCAGTAATAAGTATTTTCATGAATTCTCCAGAATTGTAATTTGAAATTTAAAGTGATACGATCATTTTTTCGTATTCTACTGCTATCCTGTCCCAATTATAATAGGTTTGAATTTTATGAATACAAAAGGAAATCATTGCATTTCGATCAATTTCATTTTTGTAAACCTTTGTCATTTGTTCAGCCAAATTAGTTTCATTTCTTTGGTAATACAAACCGCCATTTTCTAAAACCTCTTGATTGAAACGGACATCTCTAGCAAGGATTAAACAATGAGATCCCATTGCTTCCAACAATGCTGGATTGGTTCCACCAACTTGATTCCCATGAATATATGTCAAACTATGATTTCTTAATTCAGCTAAAATATTCTTGTCAAAAATATAACCGGGTATTATAATATCTTCCGTGACTTCTTCTTGAATCATTCGCGAATAATCAGACTCATATGGAACTCCGCCGACAAGAACCAACTTGGTTGTAGATTCTGGATTGTCTTTTTTAAATCGTTTAAAAGATTTCATTGTGAGAAGCGGATTATTCTCCGGTTCAAAACGTGTAATTTGTAAAATATATTTTCCCGGTTCAACATTATATTGGTTTAACACAGAAGGGTAATTTGAATCACAAACATATGCGCCATATTCGATAATCGATGATGGGCAGTTCCACCGTTCAAGATAGTAATTGGACATTTCTTTACCATCTGCAACAATTACATTCCCAATTTTCGTTGAAAACCATGCTGCAGCTTGAAAATACCACTTACCAATTTGATTCCATTTATCACGTTCCCATTCAAGACCATCTGTATTAATAGCAATCTTTCGTCTAAATAACCAAGGAAGAATCAAAGCAAAACTATTGGCTGCATTAAAAAC
Source organism: uncultured bacterium (assembly GCA_964648395.1). Lineage (GTDB taxonomy): Bacteria > Fidelibacterota > Marinisomatia > Marinisomatales > UBA1611. Next base: position 6,630 of record CAZYLQ010000024.1, read on the forward strand.
CATATAGACGGCGGACCAATGGAAAATCAGTGCATGAAAAACAGAGAGAAATGTATGTGATAATGTTTCAAACGATTTTGAATTGAGTGCTGGAAGATAGACCACTCTAATATTTCCAATTTTTTCAGGATGAGAATCATAATGGCCTTTGCGGGCATAAACAATTAATTCATGGTTGTTTTCAAGCCGTTTTGTTACTTCTTGGACACATATTTCAAATCCACTATAATTGGCAGGGATTCCGCGGGTACCGATGAATAGAATTTTCATGTTTGTATTGTTTCACTATCAAATGAGTTTTGATGTAACCATTTTTGAGTTACAATAAATATAATCAATCCTGATAAAGCAAAAACTTGATGTTTCAATGTGTTTGAATTTGTCAATCCGCTAAATAAAAGTGTGAACGGAATTATGCCAAAAAATGAAAGAACATTTGTTGGATTTTTCAGGAATTGAAAGGCTGGAAAAATAAGTATAAATCCCATCATAATAAACCCAAACAATCCATATTGTGATATATAAGACAAGTAGTCACTGTGAGGATCTAAAAGAACATTTGTCAATAAAGTTCCTGTTTGTTGAAAACCAAAATCATATTTCATAAAATTCCAACGTCCAGGTCCAATTCCAACTAACCAGTGGTCCAAAATCATATTCCCGGATACTTTATACAAAAATAATCTGGCAAATAGAGATGCAGTATTTTCATTGAATTGTAAATCGAGATTAATTAAATCAGTCATAACAATAATAATACTTTTAAATCGGTCAAATTGAAGAGCAATGAGTATCAAGAATGCAAATAACAAGCCATACCCAACCAATCTAGATATTAATTGAATAATACTCTTAAAATTAAAAGTGATTAATAGGTAGTATAAACCCCCAGCCACCATCAAGGATAGCATAGCTATACGTGTCCCATTCAATACTAAAATGGTAAACCCGATAGCCATGGTAATTAACCGAATAGGTTGGAAATAAATTGGATTGAACTGATAAGTCTTTGTATTTATAAATGTGAAAAATAATAGAATAGCTGCAATAATATTGGCATAGACATTTGATGCTAAGGTACCGCTCACCAATGTGCTTTTCCCTCCAACAAGAGTAAAAAAGATAGATTCAATAAACAAAAACAATACTGAAAAAGATAGACCGTATATAATAAGACGTATACGATTTTTTGTTAATTTTATCTGAACCAAATACAATAAGAAAAGAAAAATATATCGAATTTGATAGGTGCCTATAGCAAATAAAGACAATAGATCTAACGATGATGTTAAAATAATAGTTAGAATAAAAAAGAAACAAATAGTTGCCAAAAACGAAATAAGATAAAATATACCTTTTCCACGTAATTCATTGGGTTTTTCATGTTTAAATAAGAAAATCCCAAATAATAAGAATAGATCGATATGAGTAAAAAATGAAAATGATGCAACCCGGTTCTCTGACAATGGCCCCATCATAAAGGATGGGAAAAAGTCATTAATAATATTGGGAAATGCTAGGGTAACAAATGGTATAAAAAAAAAGAATAAATTGTTATAAAAAGTGCACAGTACAATTATCCCAATAAATAATAACACGGAAATAATACCTATTGGGCTGAATCCAGGGTAATCAAATAAAGTTGATTTAAATGAAAACATCATGGAAATGATGTTGAATAAATAAACCGTAAGCAATGCGCTGGATGTAACCCCTCTTAAAATTGTATTATTCATAAGGATCACGTAATGGTTTTATTGAAAGATAGGAGAAAACGCTCTCATAATAGGTTGCATATTTTGGATGGACATAATCAGTAAGCCCAAAATAATAACAGGATATTTGGTTTTTATATTTCAATTTCAAATTAATCATTGATGTACTAACGGCTGCGATAATAATTGATGCACCAATAGACTCAAGCAATGATTCAACTGGTGTGTCATCCTGACATAATTTGATATTGATGTCAGATATTTTTAAAATGGACTGATAAAATACATCATAGGACATGTTGGCAATCCTAGGATGGGGCTTATAGTAAATGGATACATATTTCTCTTTCGATAATAATAAAAGAATCTTTTTATTGATCTGTTTAAGATAATCTAAATCGAATTTGGATTGGTTAAAGTGTCCCAATATTAAAATATTATCACCATGTAGTTTTCGTATTGGAAATTCAATTTTAATAATTTCTTCACTTTGATAAGGAATTGTAATATCCGGAATATAGGAGTAGATTTTTTTAACACATGAAAATGGGTCTGCTACAGGCCCACTGAATAGTGTGTATCGCATCCCGGACAGCCAACCACCGAACCATCGGTAAATGGATTCCATTTGAAATTGGCTATGAATCTCAAAGGGTTGGTAGGATAACATCCCATCGGGATAAAGGGATATAATAATATTTGAAGATTTTAATTTTTGTCCACAAAAATTAACAAAATAGTTACAAAGAATATTGAGAAAATGGGGAACGCAAATTTCAATTTCCTCGTACTCCGGAATGGATTTAACGAACGAATTTAATTTTCTTGAATTTTGTCTCAATAAGATTTGTCTGAGTCCTTGTCGCCAATTTGTTACTTTAGTCAACTGAAGTTGATTAGAATCGGTAATTCCCTTTGAGATATGACCGGCGTTACTCACAATTAAAAAGTCAGTATTTTTACCATCAGAACATTTGAAATAATCAATACAATTTTGAATTGATTGATTTTGTGACGTTGTAACTGAAAGAAATATTATTGCTTTTTTCATTAACCATTTATCAGATGATGAACAGTATTTCTGCCCAGATACCTAATTAATACCACATAGGCTACCATAGAAATCAAGGACCCCAAGGCGACACCATCGATCCCGTAACCTAAATAAATGAAACTTGTCGATATAATTACATTTAAACCGATACCAAATATTTGAGTCATCAAATATAATTTTTGTTTTCCAATAGTATTTAAAATATGAGGATAAAAGCCTAAAGGAATTAGTGTTGCAACTCCCAAAAGAATATAACTCGCCCGAAGAGATGATCCAAATTCGGGCATAAACATTGGAATCATATAATAAAGGCAAATGCCTGTAATAATCGAAGCAATTCCCATTAGCCCAAAGGAACTCCATTGTTGGATTACGCTATAACGGAGCATTTGCTGATAATCCTGTTGAGCAAAAGATTTCACAATTCGAGGTAATACCATCATACTGACAGCTACCCCTATTATCCTAACCCCCTTAAAAAAATTTGAACTGAATCCATAGTAACCCAACTGAATATCTTCTAAAAAAATTGAAATAAGAATTCGATCAACACTTAACAATAATTCGCCAACAATTCCAGCTGTCATAACAGGTAATCCAATCTTTAATATTTGAATTAAAGATTCTTTATGAAATTGGAATGAAGGTTTTTCATTTATTTTTATCCAAATAAATAAACCAGCCATTAGATTCCCCAGACCAACAATAACTAAATAATGACATCCTTGAACTAATCCGAGTAGCCCAATGGATAGACTAATGATTTGAACAAAATAGGCAAAGGTAAAAAGTTTAAAATTTTCATAAGACCGAAGCTGGATTTTAAAATATGTTAATAATTGGAAACTTAGTGTAAAGCCGAATAATATGATCCAATCTGTAAGCGGTTTTTGCCAATAATAAATAAGTATAAATTGAGATATCCCAATTGGTATTGATGATATAAATAATGCCGTGAAAACAGTTGATTTTATTTTTTGAATGTTGGAATCATTATTGTTACCGATGGCAAGTGGAAGTGCAATTCCCATTCCATTATTAATTCCAAGGGTTAAAAAACCTGAATAAGTCGCAACCAGCATTAAAAGAGTAATCAGTCCCCATTTTTCAGGCCCAGCAATTTTAGCAGCTATAATAGCAACAATAAATAAAACTAAATTATATAGGATATGGCTTATGAAAAAAAATAATCGTTCCTTTCCGACTGGTCGAAGCCATTGGACTAAATCGTTAGGAATCATATATTATTTTTAGCTAAAAAGTCAGCAATGTTACATTCAAGTTGATTTGTTATTCTAAATGCAGATAATTGATCAAACATAACATGCCCTACAATGTCTCCAAATAATTTCCCCGAAGTTTTAAATGATTTAAAATCACGGATTAAATAACCAGGTACCATTTTAAATAACTCATTTCTTTCTAGCCTGAATTCACCCTGTTCTACAAGAAATTTCATTCCTTTTCCATCATGGTTTAACAATAAACTTCTTTCTGGTCTCACTCCTACGACAGTATCCACATCAAAAATTTGCATAATATTGATACCAGATTCTATCACCTGACTTTTCTTAAATGGGGATTCTATACTGGTGACCATGAAAAAATCATATTCTGAACCTAAATTAATATTATTTAAAGCATGTTGAATTACTGGCTCGAGAGGGGAATTAATATAGGAGAGTTTTTTAGGACGATGGATAATTGAAATCTCACTTTCCCACTTATCCTTAGCATAATCAATAACATCTTGATCTGGAGAGGTTAAAATAAGTTGAGTAATGGGCGAAAAATTTAAAATAAATTCAACGGCGCGATCAATTAATGTGGTATCTCCAATTTTTGTAAAAGGTAAACTACGGTCGTCGATAAAGGACCCTCTAATTGGAAGAATTGCGAATCCTTTGGAAGGAGATGTCATTTTCCGTTTGGCATGTTTTTTTAATATCTCTGTTCGGGTATCTATAAGTTTATCTTCCTGAGACGTTAAATTATTCCCGTGCTGCCTGTAATAAAATAGGGGTGTGTTAATATTACTGACTTCAAATTTTTCAATAAACCTTAACCATAATTCATATCCATCCTGACGGGTAATGGATTCATCATATCCGCCCAATTGTTTTAAACATTCTACCCGAAACATAGTACAGGCTCCATGGGCAGGTTGATCTAACAATTTTACATCCTGGCTAAAATCATGTCGGCGAAAATGCTCAAGAATATTTTCACTCTCATCCACCAAGTAATAATCTCCAAAAACCATTCCGATCTCTGGTTCCTTATCTAAAATAGTTGATAATTTTCCTAAGGCGTTTTCTGCCAAAAAATCATCTGCATCTAGACGCATGATGTATTTCCCGCGAGATAATTTCAAAGCTAGATTGTTTGAAATTGTGAGTCCTTTATTTTGCTGTAGAACAATTTTGACTTTTGGATGATCAATGTAGGATTGGATTAAAGAAATTGAATCATCTGTCGACCCATCATCAATCAAGATTATTTCAAAATCTTGTTCTGTTTGAATTAAAACCGATTCAATAGCTTGTCTGAGAAACTGCCCATAATTATAATTCGTTATGTAAACAGTTATCTTGGGTCTAGAAATCATAAATTAATGATTTGGTATTCCAACTATAGTTAGACCATCAGAGAATCGTTGCTCATCTACAAATTGTTGCAATTCAATTTGCAATTCACCACTTTTTAAAAATGCATCATAATATCCTGTGCTATTTCCAACTTGCATAAGTAGTTCATATATATCCATTCCATAATACCAAGCAGCAATAGGCTTAAAGTTAGTTCGATAATATAACTCTGCAGCAGATGCATCTGTAAACAGCATGATATGCCCCATTGGATCGATATGACGTATTATTGATTCGGGATTTAGCCTTTGAGCAGCTGAGGCTAGAGAGAGCCATCTCGGTAATTTTGAAATTACCATCCCTTCACTGCCTAAGACTTTATTTGCAGCATCTAATATCTTTGCAGGATTTGGTGTATGTTCTAACAATCCCCAAAAAGTTACAACATCATAATCACTAAATTTTTCTGTTACTTGAGTAAAATCATCTCCTAATAAATCTATACCCCAAACTTCTTTAGAAAATTTTCTACTAGAATCACTTAATTCTATTCCTTCTGCTTCAAGTCCATACCTACGACAAGCTTCAACAAAATGTCCTGCTCCAGATCCAACATCAAGTATTTTTTTTGGTTTTCTGTCATAACATTTTTCATAAACTTTAACTACCCACTCTAGCCAAGGAATAGCTATACTATTCAACCTATTTTCAGCAGCACTTTTATTAGTATAAGTAGCCGCATATGTTACATTATTCAAATAAAAATCGTTTATTTGACTTCCAGCAGGTCTATCTTTAACATACACATGTCCTGTGATAGGAGATTGTACATATTCTGCTCCATAAATATTTGCAATTACTTTTGCTGTATCAGTATCACATTTTGTAACTGGACATTTATCAACATAAATCTTTTTTCCAGAATAGAGAGCTCGTCTTGATTCTCTATAGTATTTTACCTTTTCTTTAATATTCTGTACGATATCACTTTTTAAACCAAGAAGATTAGTTTTTTTACCGAGATATAAATCCATTTGAAAAGTTTCAAAGTTTTTCCCATTATATCTTTTCCATTTTTCAATGCTTTTATTACCTTCATAATTAAGATCAGTTTCTTTTGACCATCTTATATCTTTCATAAAATCCTTTATTAATTAGTTTTTATAATAATTATATTATTTACTTTCAAATATTTCCCAAGATAATACGGATAACGCTTTAATATCTATTTTGGCCATTAAACCTATAATCTTTTCCGTATCTCTTGCATCTATCCCATGGTTAGGGCGAAGTACAATTAAATCTTCTTCCCGAATAATTTCTCCAGCTGAAAGATCTCGAATTGGGTAAACCGCCCGACGAAAAGAACGGACATGAGCTGTAGAACTTTCTTGCTCAGTTGGTTTCTTTTTATCTGAACCATGTAAATTGTTAATTATTTTAATATCGCGTATTAATTCTATTACTTCTTGTCCTGTTAATGAAACAAAGTGATCTCTAAAAGTTTTTCCTTCTCTTGAGTTTGTAAAATGGAATTCAAGTATTTTTGCACCCATACTGAACGCTATTCTCAAGGCAAGTGTCCCCTCAGTATGGTCAGAATACCCAATAGGATATTCAAAAGTTTTTCTTAAAGTTTTTAGAACATTTAGATTCACACCCGTATCTTTATTTGGGTAAAGGGATGTACACTGTAAGATGGCTAATTTTTCAGGTAAATCATAAATAGGATTAATTGATCGAATATAATTAACGGATTCAACAATATCTTCTAGTGAAGATAATCCTGTCGATAAAATAATGGGTTTCCCTTTTCCTGCGATTTTTTTTAATAATGGAAATGCAGTTAAATCTCCAGATCCGATTTTATAAAGTTTTAGAAAGGGATCAATCCATTCCAAGACTGATTCATCCCAAATAGATGCAGAATATTGGACTCCATTTTGAATACACAGTTCTGCAAGGTGAACATGATTATTTTGGGTGAGTTCAAATTTTTTAAAGTGCTCAACTCGATTAGGAGACTCTTTTTTATTGACTAAAGTAGCACCTGTATAAATTTGGTATTTAATAATATCTACATCCGCATCAATAGCTTGATGAGTTAAATCTAAAGCGAACTCAAAATCCCCCTCATGATTTCCACCTATTTCAGCAATGAGCAAAGGGCCATGCTTTCCAATGAAGGGGTTATTCATAAACAAGATCCAATTTAAGATATAGATCAATAATTTCTTTTGTAGAATAGGTCCAATGGGGCTTTATCATATTTTGAATGATGGATTCTATTTTATGAAAATCATTTTTTGTGTCTAGGGCCAAATGGAGTCCTTTGGGATATTTAAACTCGGAATTTTTATAATATAAAATTTGATTCTCTGGTAGGTTTTTGTAAAAAAAAGGCATCACATGTTCCTGCTCATAGTCGTTAAACATTGAAATGTTTTTCTTCATGATTTGTACATTAACCATTTCAACGCTGATACCGGGGGGGAAGGTCCTCCCTTGGATATTAGATAAAAAATTGTAGTGTCCTGTATGGGAAAATTCTATCATTTTTCGAATAATAATTGGATCTGTGAAAATGTTATCTCCATTGATTCGAATGGCAAAATCTAAATTGGCCTCTTCGGCACAGGAAAAAAATCGATGTGCTACATTTAATTTTGATCCTCGATAAATTGAAACTTGATTCTCCTGGCAATAGGATTCAATAGGATCGTCACTTTGCTCATTTGAAGTTGCAACTATGATTTTCAAATGTGGATCCACGAATGCCACTCTTTCCAAAATATAGGACAAAATGGGTTTCCCAATAATGGGTTTTAAGATTTTCCCTGGTAAGCGAATAGAATCGAAACGGCATAAAATAATGATGCCGGTTCTCATGTCCGTTTACCAATCTGTTTTGCAGGTGTCCCTCCAAAAATGGTATAAGGTGGAACATCTTGATTTACGACCGACCCAGCAGCAATAACTGAACCTTGCCCCACGGTTACACCAGATAAAATTTTAACACCTGTACCTAACCATACATCATTTTCAATAACAATGTTGTTGGCTTCAATTGGTTGTTCATTGATTCTTTGGCCTTTTTGAATTTGGTGATTTGAATCTATCAAATAACAAAAAGGGGCGATAAGGCAATCATGTCCAATTGAAATCTCAATTGATGAAAAAATCATTGTATGGTAACCTATTGTCGTTCGATCTCCAATGGATATCGATGCATTTATATTCGTAGGACAAATTCGAGTACCTTCTTTTAAAATAACGCCATTACCAAGAGAAATGTTTTTTGGGAACCTTAACAGTTTCACATTAGAATCAATAATAATATTTTGTCCTATATGATTACATTTTCTTGAAATAAACCAGGACCTAATTTGCCCAATTAAGGACGGTTTATAGTGCTTCCTAAGCTGGTTTTCTATAATTATTTTATTAGGATTATTCATAGTATGTCAAAATACGTGTTTATTTTTTTTTGTGAGTGTAATCACTGATGTAAAGAATGCCCACAGGGTACTTAAGAAAAATCCTGTAATAATACCACCTATGACAATTAATTTCCTTTGGGGTTTCTTTTTCAATACAGGTGCTTCCGCTTCATCCAAAATAGTAACCATTAAAAGGTCTCGTGCTTCTTCTATTTTGGCTAATTCATATTGTTGGCGCAGTGTAATATAAACTTGCAGATTAGATTCAATATTACGCTCTAAGCGCCCTCTCATTTCATCTAATGATGGATTGGTATAGGAAAACTTTTCCTTAAATTGGGTTAATTCTTTTTCTGAATATTCTAGGTCATCCTTGGAATTAATTAATTGATTCTTAATAAACTCAAGATTCCTTTTTGCTTCTTTACCTTGCTCATATGAAACAAAATCTTTTACAAAATCTGAAATATAATTTGCAATATCCGCTGCAAGTTGTGGTTCTTCCATTAATACTGAAACTTCGATTAATCCAGTACCTGATTCTTCTACAGTAATTAAGTCCCCTAGTTGTTCCATTCCTTTGAATAATTGACTTTTTTCAGGATCACTGTCATCTGAGAAAAAAGGGATCATTTTTATAACTATTGGTTTTATGGAGTACCATTTGATTTTATCTAGTTCCCAATATTTAGTCAAAGTCGTTTGTTCAGAAAATTTTTCATTTTCCCATTGATTCATAACCACGGCTTTTTTTAATCGTTGACTATTAATAATGTCCGGAATATTAAATGTTTGTCCACTACTGATTCCTCCTAATCCAAAACTTTCGGCAATACCTTGAAGGCTGTTATTAAAAGCAGACCCAGTTTCTGCTAAAGTACCAGCGGGATATAGTGAAATTTTGGATTCATAGAATGGGGTTGCAATTAGACTATATGCTAAGAAAAGAACTGAGATTGCAGAAGTCCTTTTTATAATGAATATTTTCTTTGATCGTAGTATAGCCCATAGGGAGAAAATATCTAAATCCAAAACTGTACCCTGATTTATGTTAGGTGCATCTACTTTTCCTGTATTAATTGCCCCTCGTTTTTTTAATTCTGCAATCCTATTTCTTAAGGTTTTTTCAGAAAGCCCGTAAAGTTCGGCAATTTGTGTTCTTTTTTCAGGATTATCCAGGATTTCGGGATGATTATTGACAATACCCAGAATTTTTTGTTCGTGTGATGTTAACTCCATTCTAATTCTCACTTGCTAAATTATCTTTAAGGTTACTTGTAGAAATACCTTTCGTACGATCGATATAAATAATATCACAGATATCACTTAATTCATCAAATTCACCCTTCCAAT
>CAZYLQ010000025.1:0-3200 GCA_964648395.1 uncultured bacterium
AAATATAATTATCTTTTTAATATTTTACTCTTGAGTTCATTACTTGCTATAGATAAGACCTATGTGCAGCAACATAAGCCCAGTATTGATCCATTTCGTCAATCTAGCGCCGCAAAGATCGGTGATAATCCATTCCCTCCTAATCCCATGGGCGACCGTGCCAAAGGATTTGTAGATCAGGGGCGTGTCAAAACAGCCATTACCAATTATGGTAGTTTTATCAACTGGGATGCTCATCCTTCCGGTATTTGGGGTGATTATTCTTATTTGCCTGCAGTTTCATTTATTGCAGCGGTACCGGGTCATTCAAATACAGCGAATTACACTTGGGAGATTCTTGAAACCGTCGTGGATGAAGAAGGTATTCCAAAATATAGTTTATGGTCATCAACCGATGCCTACGAAGCATGGTACCCAACTTCTGGTGATACTGTGTTTAAGGGACTTCTTTTTGATTTAGGCAATGATGAAGGGGTCTATCTTCCCGATAATGAAAAATCATCATTGGAAGAATTTGATGCCGATAGGCTATTTATGTTTGATCATGAAAACTATAAAATCATATTAAGTACTTTTGGTGAATTGGATCCTAATAATACAAGCACGCGTATTGGATTTATTTATCCTTGGGCGCTACGACCTAAACTAATCAGCCGCGAAAGTAGTTTTGATTTTTATGATTACGGTCCAGACTTAGAAGAATGGACAGAAGATGACGATTATGTTTATTATGGTGCCAATGCAGCTGAATCTCATTTTATCGGTACAGATTATAAAACTGACTGGCACGCTTCTACAATGTCGAGAATAAATACCCACCAATCAGAATTTAATACCGAGGATATTTTTAAGGATTCACCCTGGGTTGCTGGTGAAGATACTTACCCGGTATTAGCGCATTCAGGGTATTCCCAGACTTGGCCAAAAAAATATAACGAGCAAACAGGTTTGACAGAATCATTTTGGCCAGGGTGGTGGGCTAAGGATTATAATATCAATTTGCCAGGCTGTTCTCAATCCCGGAAAGATCCTGATTGTTGGGAGGATGTACCCGGTCGGTTTATTTCAGATATGGATGTATATATGGAATTCGATGACCGCTGGTCTCATCGAGCCAATAATATCAATACCAATGATGAGTATGAGCAAACAGGCTACCCTATGGGTTTGCGTGTCATGGCGTCCGCCCATTCTTATGGTGTATCATACGCAGAGGATATAATGTTTGTGACAGTAAAGGTTCGAAATGAGAGTGGTGACTTTTGTGCTGAAGATGAAGATGGAAATCCCGTTTTAGACAAGGATGGAAATCAAATTTGTGGAGAAGGGATGATTATGCCAGATGGGACCAAGTTAAACCGCGGCAAAGGCTTTGATTATCGTGGAATGGCCCTTGGATTTTATATGGATGCAGATGCCCTAATGGGTGACTGGGCTGGCTATAATGGTTTTTATCATACCAACGATGATGATTTCATGAAATATTATTGGGATGTGTTTGAGGTCAATAATGATAGAATGCTTATCAGTATGGCTATGATAGGCGACCATGATGGTGTATCGGGTGCCCTTGGGTATGCACTGGATGAACCTTCTGCAACGGTTCACCCCGGAAACGAATTTGGTGTAGTTGCTACTCAGTTATTGGATTCTCCCAAAGCAACTGGTTCGGTGGATCTCGATCAGGATGGTACGATTGATATTTTTCCTGGAGAACCCTTAAAAATGACAGATTGGCATTGGGTGGATTGGTATCAACGACCGGGAGTAACCCGGCCCGAAGATTCTTCTCCTCCGTGTTATGCAGGAAGTGAAGGTTGCCCTGTTGCAAGGAATAAAGAAGAAATTTTGTACAAACTTATGGTTGGAGATACATCCAATCTGAGCGAGAATGAAAATGCTTGGCATTTTCACACACAAAATCCAGGAACGGATTTTGGGACTGAACTTAATCCTCATTTTGACTCGGTTATTGGACTGAAGGAAGAACCTGTATATCTGCGGGATGACCCTGGTCTGGATTGTGTATTGATCATGAGTTGTGGACCTTTTGATTTGCCTGTAGGTCGGGAAGTACCATTTTCATTCTGTATCATTTTTGGACAGACTGAAAGTGACTTGATTAATAACGCACGGTTTGCTCAAGTTATGTATAACTCACGATATCAAGGATTCACACCACCGACCAGACCTACCGTTTATGCCGAAACGGGGCAGGGAGAAGTCAGGATTTATTGGGATGACAGAGCCGAAACTGCCACGGATGTGGTAACGGGTTATGCTGATTTTGAAGGATATAAAATTTTTAAAAGTTTAGATGGTGGAAGTGCCTGGGGTGAAGCCAATGATATGATTTTTGACACAGATGGTATTTTTGCCGGCTGGCGTCCCTTTAAACAATATGATCTATCTGCAGAAGAAGATTCGCTCCATTGTATTTATTCCAGCAATCCCGAAGATTGTGAAGATGATCCATTACAGCAAAGAGGACATGCCATCAATGGCGAAGATCCCTATTTCCCATGGTTTAATATTGGGTCAGATACTGGTTTTGATCCCATACGCCTCCCTGAACCGAAGGTCATTAATGGTGATACAATGACCTATATGTATGTAGATAAGGATGTTACAGATGGTTTAGAATACACCTATTCAGTCGTTTCTTATGATATGGGTGTTGAACCACCTTATAAAACAACTTATAAAGATATTGGCAACGGTACTTTTGAAGCTGTGGTCGATACCAATTATTCAAATCCAGATAAATGGGCTGATCCGGATGGATATGCTTCTATTGAAAATTCAAAAGGCACAACCATACTTGATCGGAATTTTGTTCAAGTTTATCCCGGAGTGATGCCTGCTAATGATGCAAGTGATATTGGTGTGGTTCCTAACCCATATAAAGTACAATCTGGATTCAAAGAAAATGAACATTTAAGACAGATCAGGTTTACAAATCTTCCTGAAAAATGCACCATCAAAATTTTTACATTAACAGGTGAAATTGTGAGTACTATCCAACACGAAAATGCAGAATCGGGAAATGTATGGTGGGATATGCGAACCGTGAATAATCAGGAAGTAGCACCGGGACTCTATTTATTTCATGTAGAACAATTTGGAAATTCTAATGATTCCTTTGTCGGTAAATTTGCGGTAGTTCGATGAGAAATTTATCCATATTGCTATTGTTGCTT
>CAZYLQ010000025.1:3300-16619 GCA_964648395.1 uncultured bacterium
TTATGCCTACGTGAGTTATGATGTATTAAAGCAGACCAATCAGATCGCTATTGGACTGGAATTTTAAACGACTCTTTTAATGAAAAAAATTAAAAAAATTCCTTTACTCATTCTGCTATTTACAAATTTCCTAATAGCTCAAGATCCTCCTGTTGCGGATGCGGGAGATGATATTACCGTTAGTTCCGGGTGTACAGAGTCGGTTATTTTGGATGGCAGAGAATCTACCGGTAATAATCTCAGTTATCTTTGGTTTGCTATCGATGGGTGCGCAGTCCTAACAGATTTTGACGAAGATACCTTGATTTTTGAAATTCCACCAACAGATTTTGATTACGATTATTATTTTTCACTTACTGTGACTGATGGTAGTGGAAACACTAGCACAGATACGGTAACAGTGACTGTATTAAGTGACAATATTCCCGTAGCAGATGCAGGCCCAAATTTTTCTGCTTGTGATTTAATAGCAAATGGAGATGATTATCGTGTCTATTTAAATGGTAGTAATTCCTTTGATCAAGAAGATGGTACCGATATAGATTTTCTATGGACAGTAATAGACACAGGAATTATAATTTCAGCAGGTCAATCAACAAAATCCAATCCATATTTTAATCACCCAGTTGATTTATCTGAAAATACAGATTTCAGAATTGAATTGATGGTCACCGATGGCAGCGGATTTTGTTCCGGATATGATACAGTTACGGTGACTTGTCTGGAAAATATGTGTCCCCTTGCCAACGCAGGAAATGATTTTGAATTGAGCAGTGGCTGTAATGCAAGTTTTATTCTGGATGGCTCCAGTTCATTGGATCCGGATGGAGAATCTTTAACTTACAATTGGATATCTTTGGATGGCTACATCTCCAATATTGAAAATGGGACGTCAGATTCAGCCACTTTTAATATCCCCGCTTTTACAGTTGATAAAGATTTGAGATTTGAGCTTACTGTATCCGATGGGACAAATGAAGACAAGGATACACTGGAAGTTGAATTCAAATTTGATGAAGCGCCAGTAGCGGATGCAGGAGAAGATATTTCCACAAATTTAATTTCAGTAATATTGGATGGATCCGGTTCAACAGATGATAACTTATCGAATTTAGATTATGATTGGACTTCTTTAGATGATGGTGGACCTTCCATATCCAGCTCAAATCAGCCAGTGGCAACTGCAAATATTAATGAAACCCATACAGGCGGATCTTATCAGTTTGAATTGGAAGTAGATGATGGCTATTGTTCCCATACCGATACAGTGATCATAACTATTTTAGATAACATGAGCCCAATTGCTGAAGCAGGAGATAACTTTTCTTTGAGTGGTGGTTGTCAAACAATATTTTATTTGGATGGTACCGGTTCAGATGATCCTGAAGAAACCAGTTTGACTTATTTATGGTCTGTAACAAATGAATTATCTGCATATTTATCGAATACCAATTCTGCTGACTCAGCCATGTTTACAATCAATGATATGGTCATTGGAGAAAAGGTTACTTTTTATTTGACCGTGACAGATGTGGCAGGACTTTCACATATGGATTCTGTGGCAGTCACTATATTAGATGATATTCCTCCTGTTGCTGACGCGGGTGTAGATTTTGAATCTTGTGAATATGTTAAAAGTGGGAGTAATTATCGTGTTTATCTGAATGGATCAGGTTCATCAGATATAGATGGTACCGTTAAATTTAAATGGACACAACTTGAAGGAATTGATGTCAATTTATCCAGTTCCCAGTCCAAAAAAGAAACACCCTATTTTAATTATCCATCCGGCTTAACGGAGAATTCAGATATCATTTTTGAATTACGTGTATACGACTCTGAAGAATATTGTGAAGATTTTGATACAGTTTCTGTCACATTGCTCGCTGATAAATGTCCTACGGCAGATGCTGGTGAAGATATGGAAATTCCCAGTGGTTGTAATACGACCCTAGACCTTATCAGTGAAAACTCTTATGATCCGGAAGATTCCACACTTATTTATGCCTGGACATCCTTGGATGGATACACCAACCTGATTGCAAACAGCGATTCAGATACGGCTTTGTTTACAATTCCAGATGTGCCGGAGGATATGGTTTTTACTTTTTTATTATCTGTCAGTGATGGTGTCAATTTTGGTACCGATTCTGTTTTTGTATCTTATATTTTGAATGATGCACCTGTGGCTGTTGCAGGGAGTGAAATCTCAACTTGTAAATATGAATTTTCACTGAATGCATCCCGATCATATGATATTAACAAAAATGAATTGTCCTATAGTTGGGAATCTTTGGATGGTCTCAATTTAAGCAGTCCATCTTCTATGACCCCCATTGTTGTAAGCCCTATAGACCTAGAATCAGATAGCACCTATCGTGTCGTGTTGGAAGTGAATGATGGCTATTGTTCAGATTATGACACTCTTTTAATTACTATTGCGGATAATATTTGCCCTATTGCAGATGCGGGTGAAACAGTAAGAATTCCAAAATTTAGTACAAGGTCTGTTGAATTAAATGCCGGAGGCTCCTTTGACCCCGATAGTTCAGATCTTGTGTTTGAATGGACAACACCTACAGGAGAAATCATTACAGATTCAGTTGTGATTGTGGAAGATTTGGATCCCAACAAACGATTTTCACAGTATGTATATACCTTAAAGGTAATGGATGAAGAAAATTCAATCTCGGAAGATTCAGTTGAAGTGATATTCAGCAATTTTTCATCCCCTGAAGCTCCGGCCATTTATGCCGTAGCGGATCATAACAGGGTGCTTGTTTCCTGGGATGCTACGTCAGAATCATCGGTTGATTCGCTGACCGGATATGCAGACTTTGAAGGCTACAAGCTTTATCGATCAACTGATGGTGGGACTACATGGGGTGGAGATGAAGATAAACTCTATGATTTTAACGGCCATTTTGTAGGTTGGATGCCTTATGCCCAATTTGATTTATCCTTTGAAGAGGACGAAGACCATTGTATTTATGATGAAGAAGAGTGTGAATCCGGACTTACTCGTGACATTTCTATTAATGGACTGGATCCACTGGCGCCTCGTTTCTCTCTCGGATATGACTCTGGGATTGAATATTCTTTTGTAGACTCTAATGTGATAGATGGGGTAAAGTATTCATACACTGTCACAGCCTATGATATTGGATTTGACCCATTTGATTTAGAGATGGACAATCTGGGTATTGCTACCGATACTGTATTAATTGATACCATTGAAAATATACCCTACTCCTATGTTGTGGATTCGATTTATTATGCAGGCGGGTGTATGTATTATAGCATCATTTCCTACAATGAAATCATTATGATGGATACCTTATGGACAACTACAAACCCGGATAAATTCCTGGGGCCGGATTCTATCATTTATTATAATGAAGCTGGGGATGTGATTCGAAAAGCAGGAAATCCAAACCGTGGTTATTATAGTTTGGAATCGGCAAAGGGAGACAGCAGTGACAATAATTTTATCACAGTCATCCCCGGTTATACAGCTTTAGACATATCATTCCCTGACGCTTCCAATATTGAAGCGTTATTCAAAACAGACTCCAATAACATCGGCAACGGCATACGGGAATATTTCATCGTTGACAGGACAAAAATTGTGCAGGACCAAGTCATGTATGAAATTCAGGCAGAACAGGGAAAAACTGCTGTGGACGGCATGGCTTGCGAAGATCCTTATGTTTACGGTTATTTAGTGGAGGATTCCCAGGGATCGCCTTTAACTACAAAACCCTATGTCCAGGAAGACCTGGGGTTTTTAGAAGAAGATTCCATTTCAGGCCTGCCGGGAACCGTCTTAGAGAATGGAACTTATTTCGTGCCTGAATATGCAATAATTAATAAAGTTGGACAATGGACGAATCAGTTTAAAGGCATTCGTTTTAAAATACAGAATGAGTTAAAATTAAATCCATCTTCACCACCGGACATTGAATTAGATACACTGGTCTGGTCTTGGGCAAGTCCTGATTCGTTACCGATGGACAGTGCCACAATCTTTGGCTTATCAACCGGTGTGCTTACTGAATTGTCTTATACAAATCTTTCCAGTTACAAACGGCGGTTAAACTCGGATTATATGATTGAATTCTTTAATTCACCTGTAGGAGATTCGATAAAGCTAGGTGAAGATAACAATGGCCCGATCTATATGTATACCCCATTCAGAATCACCAATCTTACTACCAATAAAAAAGTAGGATTAAATTGTAATGATTTTGGGCTCAATAACGATGGACCTCAAGCCACCTCTGATGGAGCGGGAGATTATGTATGGACCCGGGGTGAAGATATTTTGATGCAGGAAGATACCATTAAGGTTGCCGGTGAATGGGAAAGCACTTATAATTATAACTTTAATTTGAATTTGGTTCGAGCATTCGGATCCGGATCTACCATGAAGGAATATGATGAACTCAAATCCTATGATACTGGAGATACAGTGTCTTATAAGCAAATGTCTTGGGAAGCCATTCTTCCTGTGGATGCGGGGACAACTCCGTTGTCTAAACATAACGATTTAGCCGAGGACGGCCAAATAAATAGTCCCTGGAGCCTTGTTTATCCGTGGATTGGTGGGGAAAAACTTGTATTAAGTCCACAGAAATTTTTTGTAGATGGTGATCTTTGGTTCTCAGATATGTCCGCATTGGGGAGAGAAGTGGGCATCGCTGATACAATCAAATTGGATACCATTAAGGTAGTCCCTAACCCCTACAAGGCAAGCTCTCGGTTCAATGAATCAAAAAATAATCGAAAAATACGATTTACCCATTTACCCAAAAAATGTAGAATTTCGGTTTATACTCTCACGGGCGAGCATGTAACAACTTTCGATCACGAAGAAGAATTTGACGGCAATGCTTGGTGGAATCTCCGTTCTGGTAATAACCAGGATGGTCCTGAAATCTCTCCAGGGTTGTATTTCTATATTATCCAATTTGATGATGGAATAACAAAAGACCATATCGGTAAATTTGCGGTAGTTCGATGAGAAATTTATCCATATTGCTATTGTTGCTTACCTCCTTTGTATTTGGTCAATACCGAGATATTCCTGATGTTGTGACCAAGGTTGCCACTGCTGCAGGAAGTTTTTTAAAGCTGGAGACTTCTGCCAGAGCAATCGGAATGGGTGGTGCTAATGTGGCTTCGGGCCGAGGTGTATCTGGAATCCCCTATAATCCATCCAGTATTGGTTTTATCCAAAAGAGTGAAGTCTATTTTTCTCAAGTCAATTATTTAGCCGGTATTAAACATGGTGTATTTACCTATGGCACCCGGATTGGGCCATCGGACTTTGTGGGGTTCCACCTTTTCTATTTAGACAGTGGTCCTATGAGTGTGACGACAGAATTATTTCCGGATGGAACTGGTGAAGATTTTAATGTGATCTCTATGGCCGCCCGCGCCACTTATGCCCGTTCCTTAACAGACCGGTTAAAGATTGGTGGTTCCATCAATTATATTAGAGATAAGATTGCAGAGACAGGGATGCAGGCAGTTTCCTATGATATTGGATCCAACTTTAATACGGGGATCTATGGTACCATTTTAGGAATGAGTATTACAAATTTTGGTCCTGAAGTTGAATATGCAGGAGAGGATCTAGGTGTTCAGGTTCCGGATACCATAGATGTGGAAGGGAGTTTAGAACGGATCACGACTAAGTTCCCCTTACCGCTTATTTTCCGGTTAGGGATTGAAAATGAGCTATTGGGTCCCAACAGTACATTTAAGAAGAGCGATAAGCATAGGTTTATTTTGAGTATGGACGGGATCAAGCCCAGCGATTATATAGTTTATGGGAGTATGGGAATGGAGTATGGTTGGGAAAACCTGGCGTTTATCCGTGCCGGCACCCATATAAATCATGACACAGCAGGGTTGAGTGCGGGGGTGGGTGTAAACCTGCGTCTTGGCAGAATGGCCTTACGTGTGGATTATGCCTACGTGAGTTATGATGTATTAAAGCAGACCAATCAGATCGCTATTGGATTGGAATTTTAATCATGGAAATTCAGGAATGAGAATGACTATATTCCGCCTTCATTCTACAAACGATTCCGTTTATAACAATTCAGATTTTTCTGACGAAAAATAAAAAGAGGAGATAATCATGCAAATAAAGGCTAATTCATTTTTAGCACTAATGGTATTAGTGTGTGCATCAACATCACTTTTTGCACAACAAAAGGATATTTCAAAACTTATTGAAGAACGTGTAAAAATTGTTGATGGACAAATGTCCTTTAATACCCACGGTGTAACATACAATCATGGAAAAGCTCCACAGGTGAACAACCGTGATTCCAATTTTTCTTCAACCCTCGTCGATTCATCTAAAAATGGATATGGTGCATATTATAAGACTACAAACCCATTGGCTTATGGTGTGGATGAAGGCTATTTTGCTGTTTATCGTCAATGGATCACTGAAGAAGCAACCCACGGCATCATTGGTGCCGCTCAATCTGAAGATGGTGAAGACTGGTTTACATCCCAGGAATTGAATATGGCATATCCGACAGGCGATGAATCACCAAATCTTCCCACAGCCACGGGGACACCGCAAGGAAGGTATCCAAGTGCGGGATATGCTGAAGGTGCAAAACCTACCCCTATCTGGAATGAATATACCAATGCATCTTTTGGCGGCGGTGCCTATGGCGGATATCCACTCCACACCTACAATACACTAGGAATGGGCGAAGATGCCTATTGGGTGGCTTCAGTTCAATCCAATTCAGGCTGCGCAACATTCCCCTGTGATCCACCGGATCTTTGGAATGGAAATGCAATGCTGATTCCAGAAGGCAATTCTTATAAATTCTTAGCCGCTTATTCAAGTTGGGCAGCCGGTCAGGAGAAAACCTATATGATCACAAGCTCCTATCATACCAATGGATATAATTTGTTGAATGCGCCATATGTCTGGACAGATGATTTGGAAGTAACAGATGAAGGAGATTCATTGTGGTGGGGTGCAGGATACATTTCCACAGCAGATTATCATATCAATGCTGCTGGTGTCGGATATATGGTTCAGGTTGGCTGGAGTAATTTAACCGATATAGATGGAAATGATAACGATGTCGATTTGCATTCAGGTGAGAACCAGGGTATTTTCTACAAAATGACAGATGATTATGGTGATTCTTGGTCAGAAGATGGCGGATTCAAAAATTCCGGCTATCATGTGATTCCTGATGCAGTTGCACTTCGGTTAACTGACTCACTTTATACTGTGTGGACCGAAGAAGAAAATGAATATTATTGGCATTATGGAGATTCATTATTCTTCTATGATGATACAACAGAAGATGGTGAATATATCCCTTATTTAATGGCCCCGGGTTGGCGGCCATTTTACACCTTTGAAATGAAAACAGATGCTGAAGGTGGGTTACACATTGTTTTTCCAACTTTGAGGAGTATTTGTTACGATTACAATGGCGGATGTGATGACAATGACGGAGATGGATACGCTGACTCTCTGTATTACACTTGGACTCTAGGTGGATCAGGTATCTTGCATATTTATAGTCCCGACCCTATGTCAGGCGAAGATAATTGGACTGCTTCTTTAGTTCATGATATGGCGGCTGATTATGAAGCCGAGTGGATGCAATCTAATATCGCAACAATGTTTCATGATGGTGCTAGTGATTTCTTTGGAACCATGCAGTACTTTTATCCAAATATTACCATGAGTGCTGAGTCAGATGGTACAATGTGGTTTGCTATATCCGGAATGTCGGACTATGAAATTGAATATGACATCGATAGTCTAGAAACAATAATACCGAAAGATATTGACGTTTTTATGGCAAAATCAACAGACAATGGACTTCATTGGTCGGAAGCAGAAAATGTGACCAATACTTATGGTGAAGGTGATTTAAATGCAGGTGGATATCCAACTGAAGCTGCTTTGGAATCTGGTTTGCATCTCGCCAGCAAGGGTATGGATGAATCTGTAGGTGTTTTCTATCAAATGGCCGACTTTAATGTTGCAACTATATCTGATGAAGCTGGTTTTGAAGATTACAAGAATTGGGTCTATGTGGGTGTCTACGAGAGTGATTGGGAATATGAGGATACTACGAGTGTTGGCATTGATAAAGATCTTACTCCCAAGGATTTTACCTTGAATCAGAATTATCCAAATCCATTCAACCCGATTACCCAGATTCAATATGAAATGAAATCTGCTGGTCAAGTAAACATGGAACTATTTGATATTCGGGGAGCAAAAGTTCGAACCCTTATCAATGAGAACAAGCCTGAAGGTTCCTATCAATTTACGTTTGATGGATCACAATTATCCAGTGGTGTATATTTCTACAGCATGACAGCAAACGGAATTACCAAAACACGTAAACTTGTCTTAATGAAATAATTGTAGCTCCATTAAATAACTGATAATAAAAGTGGGGCATTGTTTTTGAGGACAATGCCCCACTTTATCGTTTTAGATATATAGAAAGGAAATCCTTATGCGTTCAATACTAATTCTTATTACAATATTAAGTCTTTTATTCGCAAAAGATATAAACCACAATGTTCAATCAATCGAAAAAGATGCAAACAGTTCATCTTTCACTCGGGTGGAAAATGATTCTCAGGTTAATGAAATTAGAGCATCCCGTGAAGATACCACCACAATTTGGTTCGAAGATTTTGAAGGGGACATATCAGGATGGACCATAGACCCCCAGTGGGAATTAACTGAGACAGAATCTAACAGCCCAACCCACAGTCTACATATAGACGATAGTAATTATGATATTATTTCTACAGCCATTTCTCCAGTTATGACTTTCCCGGAGATAGATGAAAACTCTGGGATTAGTTTTTCCTTCGCCTTGAATTGTAACCTACCTGATTTTGATGGTTCTGGAGATAATTATCTTGAAGATTACTATTGGGTTGATATCGCAAATCTAAGTGATGTTCCAGTCTATTTTCATTCATCATCATCGGATGCTTATGAAGGACAAAGCTGGTGGTGTGCTGATACGGATGTTGGTGGATATACCGATGCTTGGGTACAGGTATTGCAGTCTCCCGTGATCACAGTTCCGGTTGGAGGAGAATTGTCTGCAATGATGAAGTGGGGTATTGAAGCATCTGCCGGTGCGTCTGTTGCAGGTACCTGCACAGATGGCTGGGATGCCGCGAATGTCAGAATCTCTAATGATGGTGGAAGCACTTGGAATCTTTTAACCGGTGATGATGTTTACGATTTTGAATATGGTTATGGCTGGATTTATAATGATGTCGAATATGATTGTGGTGGTTCCTTAGAGCAGGTCGCTGCAGGATGGGGTAACCAGGCAGATTGGCATGAGGTTACTTTTGATCTAAATGCGTATGAAGGCCAGGATGTAATTATTCAGTTTGCTTTTGGTTCGGACCCTGCATACTCAACACCCGATGACAATACTTTGACCGGTTTTAAGGTAGATAATATAACAGTCACAAATGGTGATGGAGATGTTGTTTATTTTGATAATGCAGATGACGAGACATCTATGATTCCTATGAGCGGACTTGAGTTTGCATGGGATCAGGTATTTTATGATTATGGGGATATTACACGGCCAGGTGGTCTAGGTTGGGATAGTTATGATGCCGGAGATCCTTTTAACGGAAATATTATGCTAGACCTTTCTGATTTAGCCGGTTCCGATGTCCGGTTCCGATGGAAAGTTCGGCTTGATGACAATGATGATGGGGGTAATGGTGATGGATTTTTTATTGATGATATCCATGTTTGGGAAGTTAATTACAATGTAATACCCACAGTTCAAAATCTAAATATTTATAGTGAAGACAGCCAGGTCTCACTTACTTGGGATATGCCACCATCTGAATCTTATGATAATGATGAAGTAGCAAATGATGATGGGTCACCTGAAAATAGTTGGGCCTGGGGTGTGGAAACAGTTAAGTATGGATCAGTTTTTGATATGCCCTATGGGACCGAATCAGTGGTAGTTCATTCTGCCAGTTTTGCTCCAAATTCTTTAGATGATCAGCCCATTTCTGCAGAGATTGAAGCATATAATGTGTCTCCTATAGGTATCCCTGAAACGGTACCAGTTTATTCGACAACTGCTACGTTAGAAGATGAGACTTGGACCAGTATCGAATTTTCAGATTGGACTTTTTCCGGTGATTTTCTCATTGCATTGGTCGTCGATTCCACAGTTTATATGAGCATTGATGAGGATGCAACTACTGGCTATTCTTATATCGCCAGTCCAGATTTCGGTTCGGATGATTGGTTCCGAATCAATGACATTTTGGATTCGGGCGGTGAATGGTTGATCCGTTCCGTCGTCACTACAACCGGTACTGCCGTTGAACCTGGATTTAATGTTTATCGTGATCCTGGTGTGGATGGCAGCGAATGGCAACTCATGTTCAATGGATCAAATATCAGCACGAATGAATATGTTGATAATCTCACAGAAAACGGGATAGAATATTGTTATAAAGTTTCTGCAGTTTATGGAACTGAAGAAAGTGATCAGGCGGGTCCGGTGTGTGCAACTCCTGAATCAAATACGATTTATGAAATTGCTTATGATGACGGAATTGCAGAAGCAACCATGAATTTCGGTAACCTAAATTATTTCGCTGTGAAATTCACACCATCCGGTTATCCCGCTGATCTATATCGAGCTAGTTTTTATACTGGTGGATCTACTAATGGTGTTGGGCTAGTTCATGTTTGGGACGATGATGGTGAGAATGGAACGCCAGGGACAATATTGTTAGAAGCACTTCCCATCACATTTGTAGGCAATACCTGGAAATACGTTTCTTTATCCGATTTTAATATTACCATTAATGATGGTAGTTTTTATATTGGAATGAGACAAACAGATCAAACGCCACCTATCGGTGTAGATGCAGATAATCCCTCTACATATAGTATTGTTGATATTGGTACAGGGAGTGGTTGGGAACCTTTTGGTAATATTTATGAAGGTGCATTGATGGTTCGTGCCGAATTAGATTCTATGAATGCTCTGGAGTTTGATGATGGTTTTGCTATGAATATTCCAGAATCTTTCGGGCTCAAGCAGAATTTCCCAAATCCCTTTAATCCTACAACTACGATCGAATTTGATTTGGCATCAGGTGCATTTGCTTCTATAATACTTTATAATGTAACTGGTCGGGAAGTAAAGACACTTGTGAATAGTAACCTTCAGGCAGGCCATTATGTATTCGACTTGAATGCAAGTGAGTTGTCATCCGGTATGTACTTTTATAAGTTGACAGCCCAAAATTTTGATGGTCAAATGATCTTTTCATCAACCAAAAAAATGGTATTGATGAAATAAATCACTAATTGAAAGAAGATGGGTGAATACTCATCTTCTTTATCTGAAAAGATAAAAACTCAATGAAAAAAATTATTTTCATATTTAATCTATTCGTTATAAGTGCTATCTATGGTGATAACTATTCTGATCGCATTCTGGTCTATGTTGATAATTCCATTACTAATTTTCAGGTTCATGAAAATACAGGTCGCACAAACCTGGAAGAGTTAAATCAAAAGTTGGATGATTTAGCGGTTGATAAAATACTGCAATGGCTCCCCTATGCAAGGCCAACAGATCGAGATGGGGATATTTATTTAAATCGATACTATGTGATCGAATTATCTTCCCCTCGAACAGATATTTTAACGTTAGTGAAAGATGTTGAATTATTATCTTCAATTCGTTTTTCTGAAACCATGGGCATTAATCGTACTGACTATATACCGAATGATCCATATTGGGATCAAGAATGGCATATGCAAAATATTGAAGCAGATCATGCTTATGATCTTTGGGATATTGATGGTGGCGCGATCCCCGGGCAGATGTCAGAAGGTATTATGGTTGTTGGTGTTTCGGATGATGCTATGGATTGGGATCATCCAGATTTGATTAACAATATATGGCAAAATCTTGGAGAAGATGCAGATGGTGATGGCGTTGTACTTGTCCAAAGTGGAAATAGCTGGATATTCGATTCTGGTGATGAAAATGGTGTGGATGATGATAACGATGGCTATATTGACAATTTTATTGGCTGGGATATGGCAGATAATGATAATGATCCTACTTATAATAACAATAGTTCTCTGAGTCATGGAACTCTTGTGGGCGGATGTATTTCTGCTACAACTAATAATAGTACTGGTATAGCATCAGTAGGCTGGTCTGTAAAATTGATGCCGTTTCGATGTTCCACTGAAGGTGAATTTATTGAAACAGGTTACAATGGAATTTTGGGTGCCGCACAAATGGGTGCCAATGTGATCAATTGCAGTTGGGGAAGTACAGGTGGGGGAAATCAATCTGTGATCAATACAGCCTATAATACCTATGGCTGTATCATTGTTGCTAGTTCGGGGAATGGTGGTGAAGATGGCAATACAAATTTTGGAATGCATTATCCTTCCGGGTTAAATCATGTGATTTCTGTGTCGGCAACCGGCCCAGGTGATAATTTTGGTTGTTGGGCAACCGCCGGAGAAACAGTTGATCTGTGCGCACCGGGAGAAAGCGTATATACTACAAGCCTGGGAGGTGGGTACGGTTCTGCCTGGGGTACATCGTTCTCTTCACCCATAACGGCTGGTGCAGTTGCACTAATATGGTCAAAATTCCCAACAGCGGATCAAGAATGGGTGGAAGAAAGAATCATTACTTCCACTGATGAATTCTCTGATATGAATGGGTCCTGTCAAGGCACTAGCTTGGTTGGTATGCTAGGCTCTGGACGATTGAATGTTAATAAAGCATTAACTGCAGGAACATTCCCAAGCCTTTCTATTCAGGATGTCAATTATCAAAATGATACCGATGGAGATGGTGTATTCAACCCTGGCGAACAGGTAAAAGTTAAACTTGTGATTGCAAATGGAGAAGGTTGGGCTGATGCAGAAAATGTAATTGCGACTCTCACGACTGGAGATGATCGAATTGAAATTTTAGATAATACAATCGCATTTGATGATCCCATACCTGCGGGTATTGCAACCTTTACCTTGATTGATCATTTTTTATTACATTCACTTAGTAATGCCCAGCTGGGAAATATTCCCTTCACTGTACATTTACAAGCAGGAGCAAGTGAGCCTTACTATGAAATTGATTTTGATATTACTGTTCCTCTTTCCTTAAATCAATATGGGTTTCCAATAGAAGGCGTTTCTATTAAATCTTCTCCCCTTATTGCAGATTTAAACAATAATTCACTTGGAGAAATATATT